>CAIYZT010000036.1 GCA_903930735.1 uncultured Paracoccaceae bacterium
GACCAGTCTTGAAATTCGCGATATCCTGATCATTGACCGGCTTTCGCTGCGGTTTCAGCCGGGTTTGAACGTGCTGACCGGCGAGACCGGGGCCGGAAAATCCATTCTGCTCGATGCTTTGGGCATGGTTCTGGGCTGGCGGGGCCGCGCGGATCTGGTGCGCCAGGGCGTGGCGCAGGGCGAGGTTTTGGCGGCCTTTGATCTGGAGGCGGGCCATGCCGCCCATGCTGTTCTGGAGGCGGCGGGAATGACCTGCGAGCCAGGCGAGGAGTTGATCCTGCGCCGGGTGGTGGCGGCAGATGGGCGCAAGCAGGGCTTCGTCAACGACCGCCGTGTGTCGGGCGAAGTTCTGCGCGATCTGGGCGAGGTCCTGGTCGAATTGCATGGTCAGCACGACGACCGGGGCCTGCTGAACCCGCGCGGTCACCGGCTTTTGCTGGATGCTTTCGGCGGCTTTGATATGGCGCCGCTGCGGGCCGCTTGGGGCGCGCAGTCGCGGGCGCGGGCGGCGCTTGGGCAGGCGCAAGAGGCGCTGGTACGGGCCGGGGCCGAAGAGGATTACCTGCGCCACGCCGTTGCCGAGTTGAACAAATTGATGCCGGAACCCGGCGAAGAGGCTTCGCTCGATGCGCGGCGGCGGACCATGCAGGCGGCTGAAAAAGTGCGCGTGGATGTGGCCCGCGCGCTGACCGCGATGGGTACCGGGGCGGGCGGGCTGCTGATCGATGCGCAGCGCTGGCTGACCGGGGCGGCGGCGCGATTCGATCAGGCTTTGGATGCGCCTTTGGCGGCCCTCTCCCGCGCGCAGATCGAGCTGGCCGAGGCCGAGGTTGGCGTTGAGCGGGTTTTGCGGGCGTTGGATTTCTCGCCAGCGGAGTTGGAGCAAGTCGAAGAGCGCCTGTTCGCGATCCGCGCTTTGGCCCGCAAATACGGGGTCGCGGCCGATGATCTGGGCAATTTCGCAGAAACAATGCGCGCAAAGCTGGAATCGATTGACCTTGGCACCGCCGGGCTGGCCAAACTGGAAATAGCGGCCGAAGCGGCCGAGGTCGCCTTTACTGCCGAAGCAGCCAAGCTGACCTCTGCTCGCGCGGCCGCGGCCAAAAGGCTTGATCGGGCGATGGCGGCGGAACTGGCGCCGCTAAAGATGGAGCGCGCGTCTTTTGTGACCGAGGTGAGCCGTGGCGAAGCGGGGCCAGAGGGTGCCGATGCGGTGACCTTTACCGTGGCCACCAACCCCGGCGCGCCGGCGGGGCCGCTGAACAAGATCGCTTCGGGCGGCGAATTGAGCCGGTTCCTTCTGGCGCTCAAGGTCTGCCTGACAGGCGAAACCCCTGGTCTGACGATGATTTTTGACGAAATTGACCGGGGCGTCGGCGGGGCGACTGCGGATGCTGTCGGGCGGCGGTTGCGCGCGCTTGCCGAGCGGGCGCAGGTTCTTGTCGTCACCCATTCGCCTCAGGTCGCGGCCTTTGGCGCGGCGCATTGGCGGGTCGAAAAGCTGCAAACGGCTAAGCAAACGCTGTCCACTGTCACCCCTCTTGATGCCAGCGACCGGATCGAAGAGATCGCGCGGATGCTGGCCGGGGACCGGGTCACCGATGCGGCCCGCGATGCCGCCCGCGAGCTGATGCGCGCCTGAGGCCTGATTGGCCATGTGCCGACGGCATGACGGCATCCCGATTTGCAGGGCTTAACGGACCACAGCTGCTGCCTTATCTTTGTGGCATGGAACTAAATGGAGGTTCTCATGCTATCGCAACTCAAGTCCCTGATCCGTTTTCTGTCCGGCCCGAGCCTGAAGGATATCGAGCACGCTTATCTCGAGGGCGCCGCCAGCCGCTATGATCTGGAATGCCGCGAACGCGAGATCGACGCCGGCCGTTTCCGCCAGCGCGCCTTTGCCTACTGATCAGCGGCGGCAATCGCCATGGCGGTCACCAGATCGCCGTAGCCGGTAAAGCGCCGCTCGTAGGCCAGGCCCAGCCGCCGGGCGCAGTCTTCGGCTTTGGCATCCAAGGCCGGATCATTGGTCTGGGCCTGATAGACCAGCTTGGTGTAATTGCCGAAATACATGTCGCGCAATTCGGGGTGCCGGTCGAGGCCCATCGGCCGCCAGACAAAGGCATCGAACTGCCGGACCAGAAAATCGGTCAGGTAAAAGGCGGTGAATTCGGTGTCGATCCGGCCCAGAAAAACGTCGTTTCCTTCAAAAAACGAATAGCAATGCGGTCCCGGCATCATCTCCACGCCCAGTTCATTGCACGTTTCCAGCAATTGCCCGCCCGTGCCACAATCGGCATAAAGGACATGGATCGCTTCATAATCGGCGCGGTGCTTTTCGACGCAGACGGCCACGGCTTCGGTAATCTTGTCGGGGTAAAGGTGCAGGTTGGCGGGCAGGCACTGCAGATCAAGGTGATCCCAGTTGTTTTGCCGTTTGACCGCCAGCACTTCATGCGCCAGCGCTCCGCAAGCGATCAACAGAATCCGGCCAGAGCCCGCGAGTGTGGCGCCTTGCGTCGTCAGGGTGTCGTCGTCCAGAGCGGTCATAAAGGCCTCAGTGCCAGAGGCGGAGTTTGACCAAAAGGGCAAGGCCGAGCGCGGTCAAGGCGGCGATCCCGAGGGGCAAACCGGCCCATTGAACCAGTGCCAGGCTGGAGCCGGCGGCCAGGATCACCGTGATGATCAGGGCAAGAAAGGTGGGAAGCGGCATCATGTCCTCCGTTACTCCCCCAAGATGCGCCCGAATCGGGGTTTATCCAAGGGGCCCCATAGAAAAAGGCCCCGGCTTTACCGAGGCCTCAAGCAAGATATCGTGATGGCCTCAGGCCTTGAGCGCGTTATGCTTGCGCAGCATATAGGCCTTGGCGGTTTCTACAGCAACAGCGGCGTCGCGGCAATAAGCATCGGCGCCAATGGCCTTGGAGAATTCCTCGTTCAACGGCGCGCCGCCGACCAGAACGATATAATCCTCGCGCATGCCCTTTTCCTTTAGCGTGTCGATCACGACTTTCATATAGGGCATCGTGGTGGTCAGCAGGGCCGACATGCCAAGGATGTCGGGTTGATCCAATTCCAGCGCTGCCAGATATTTCTCGACCGAATTGTTGATGCCGAGGTCGCGCACCTCAAAACCGGCGCCTTCCATCATCATGCCGACAAGGTTCTTGCCAATGTCATGGATGTCGCCTTTGACCGTGCCGATAACCATGCGGCCCATGCGGGGCGCTCCGGTTTCGGCCAGCAACGGCTTGAGGATGAACATCCCGGCCTTCATCGCATTCGCGGCCAGCAGCACCTCGGGAACGAACAAGATCCCATCGCGGAAGTCGGCGCCGACGATGGTCATGCCGGCAACCAAGGCCTTGGTCAGCGTGTCATAGGGGGTCCAACCGCGGGCGATCAGGATGTTCACGCCATCCTCGATCTCTTCTTTCAGACCGTCGTACAGGTCGTCATGCATCTGCAAAACCAGTTCGTCATCGGAAAGGTCTGCAAGGATGATTTCGTCGTCGGCCATTGGGCGCCCCTTATGCTGTCTCAGGCTTGATGGAGCCAAAGCCCCGAGTGCACTTTTCGGTTTACGACATGCCCCAATCCAAAGCCGACAGCAAGAGCCGCATTTGAAACAAGCCCTTTCAATGTTCGCTAAATGTTCTATAATTGCCTTCATGACGATCAAAGAAAATAGTCTGTTGCAGGGCCAGCGTTTGCGCGCGCGCGGGGCCATTGATAACCAGACCGGCCGGTTCGAGCCGCATACCCGCACGGCCTACGATGACGGTTGGGAGATCGAGGAGACCGACCGTCTGGTAAAGACCGAAGTGCGCACCGAGGTGCCGCGTTCCGCCCTCAGCTACAACCGCTCGCCCGATCTGCCGTTTGACCGCTCGGTCAACCCCTACCGCGGCTGCGAGCATGGCTGCGTCTACTGCTTTGCCCGGCCGAGCCATGCCTTTTTGAACCTCTCGCCGGGCTTGGATTTCGAAACCCGCCTGATTGCGCGGCCGGGGATCGGGGCGGTGCTGGACGGCGAGTTGCGGGCAAAAAGCTACCGCGTGGCCACGGTCGCGCTGGGGACCAATACCGATCCTTACCAGCCTTGCGAGGCGGAATATGGCGTTATGCGCGAGATTCTGGAAGTGCTGAGCGCGCATCAGCATCCGACCGCGATCACCACCAAGGGCACCTTGATAGAGCGTGATCTGGATATCCTGGCACCGATGGCAGCGGCGGGGCTGCTGCGGGTCGGGATATCGGTCACGACCTTGGACCGCGATCTGTCGCGCAAGATGGAGCCGCGCGCGGCGACGCCCGCCCGGCGGCTGGAAACGATCCGGCGGCTGACGGCGGCGGGCATTCCGGTGCGCGCCATGCTGGCCCCGGTGGTGCCGGGCCTTACCGATCAGGAGATCGAGCCTTTGCTGGAGGCGGTGGCCGAAGCGGGCGCTCAAGCGGCCAGTTTTATCGCCCTGCGCCTGCCGCTCGAGGTCTCGCCGCTGTTTCAGGAATGGCTGGCGGCCCATTACCCCGACCGCGCGGCCAAGGTCATGGGACGCGTGCGCGAGATGCATGGCGGGCGCGATTATGATGCGGAGTTTGGCAAGAGGATGCGGGGGCAGGGGGTTTGGGCCGATCTGATGGCGCGCCGGTTTGGCGTTGCCGTCGCGCGTCTGGGGCTGAAAACCCAGATGCCGCCCTTGCGCTGCGATCTGTTTTGCCCGCCCTTGGCCAAGGGCAGGCAACTGGCGTTGTTCTAGAGCGTGTTGCGCTCAATCGGGTTCACAGGGTTGAGCGCAACCGCAATATCCCCGTCCTGTGCTGGTCTTGGATTGCCCTCAATCTGAATCAGATTGAAGGCCGCTCTAGGTTCTAGCCGCGCTTGCCGCGCCGCTCGCGTGGGGCAGGTCCCGCGCCATCGGTGCCGTCCGAGACCGAGGAAAAGCCGCCAAGATGCGCAGTGACATCCTCCAGCGTTGGCCGTGGGCCTTTGCGCCGCGTCTCCAGCGCATGGCGCATTGCGCTTAGATGCTCGGGCATGGTGCCGCAGCAGCCGCCAATGATCCGTACCCCGGCGTCGCGGGCAAGAATGGCGTATTCGGCCATCAGCTCGGGCGTGCCGTCATAATGGATATGGCCGTCGTGATATTTTGGAATCCCGGCATTTCCCTTGGCGATAAAGGGCCGGGTGCTGCCCTGCGCGCCGAAACCCAGCACCGTGCGCATCAGATCCGAAGCACCGACCCCGCAGTTGGCGCCAAAGGCAATCGGCGGATTGGGCAGGCTTTCGACCAGCTCGCTCAGCTTTGCCGAGGTCAGGCCCATCATCGTGCGCCCGGCGGTGTCAAAGCTCATCGTGCCGCACCAGGGCATATTCGCCAGACGCGCCGCCTCGGCCGCCGCGATGTATTCTTCTGCGGCAGAGATGGTTTCGACCCACAGGACATCGGCCCCGCCCTCTTTCAGACCCTCGGCCTGTTCGTGGAACATCTCGACCGCATTGGCATGGGTCAGGGTGCCCATCGGCTCGAAAATCTCGCCCGTGGGGCCCATGGAGCCTGCGACAATGACCTTTCGGCCCGCAGCATCGGCGATTTCGCGGCCCAGGGAGGCGGCGACACGGTTGATCTCGCGGACGCGGTCCTGCAGCCCGTGCAGTTTCATCCGGCTGGCATTGCCGCCAAAGGAATTGGTCAGGAAGATATCAGAGCCCGCATCGACCGCGCCCTTGTAAAGCTTGCGGATATTGTCCGGCAGATCGATGTTCCACATCTCGGGCGGCTCGCCCGAAGACAGGCCCATGTTGAACAGGTTGGTCCCGGTCGCGCCATCGGCCATCAGCCAGTCGCGGGTTTGCAGCATTTGGGAAAGGGCGTCGATGGCCATGGGAACCTCTGGGCAAGACGAAATTCAGGCTGTCTTGCCATGCTCGTCTTCCAGAGGCAAACCATTTTCTGCCTCCGGCCAAAGGCTGAGCGCAGGCAGGGCGAGTTCGGTCAAAGGCAGGGGTCGGTGAATGGCCTGCGCGATTTCATAGGCGGCGAGCGGCAGGGCGGCGCGGCTGGGCAGGCAGAGATAACGGCGCTCCCACCTAGGGGCAAAGCTGGATTTGAACCGGGCGAGGCCGGGCGCCGCACCCGCGCCCAGATGGGCGAGCAGCCTGGGCACCAGCGCCGTAGCATCGGCAAAGGCGGGTTCGTGCACGGCGGCGAGCGAGAGGCGCGGCAGACCACCCGCCTTTGCCGCTTCGATCGCGGTCTGGATCAGCAGATGCATCGTGCCGTCGGGCAGATCTTCGCCGTGGCGCATCAGATCCAGAACCCATTCGCGCGGACCGGCGTGAAAGCTGACGAAGGCCAGCGGCTGATCGTTCAGGCAGGCGATGAACAGGCGCTGCCCGGCGACATAGCGCCGCTCATAGCGCCCCATCGAAAAGCCGCGCTCGCCGCCGTGGGATGCGGCCCAATCCGCCGCGATCCGGTCCAGCGCGGGCCAATCGGGCGCGCGGACGGCAAAGCTTTCGGGGCCGAGAATGCAGACCCCGGCGGCCTCGGCGCGGCGCAGTTTGCGGCGCAGGCCAGAGCGGCTGGGAGAGGAAAGGTCATAACTCGCCAGGGAAATCACGGCTTCGCGGGCGAGAGGCAGCACCTGATAACCCTTGCTGCGGGCAAGAATTGCCTGCCGCGCCGGGGCTTTATAGATCATGGCGAGGCGGCCTTCGCCCCGCGCCTGACGCTCCAGCAGATCCAGGCCGCCGCGCGCCTGGGCGACGGAGCCAAGGGGGGCAAAAAAGCCGATAAGGCAATGCGAGGTCCGCCCCGCGACCCAAGCCGAGGCCTCGGCCTCGCCGATCAAATGATGTGCGCCCTGACGCAGCAACTGCGATTCGGCGTGGACCGCGGAGGCGACCATCCTTGCATCTGGAGCCGTGCGAAAGGCGGTTGCAGGGCGTGGCCCATGGATGGCGAGCCCGGCGCCAAAAATGGCTGGAAGGGCGAAATAGACGATCCGCCAGGCCAAGATCGCCGCCAAAAGCTCAGGCTGCGGCTGGGTGGGCAAGAGGGCCAGCAGGGTAATCTCAAACGCGCCCATGCCGCCGGGGGCGCCTGAGACGAGCCCGGCGCCGAGCGCGAGCAGGAAGGCCGGCAACAAGATCGCAAACGGCAGATCGACGCCGGGCGGGCAGAGCAGGCAGAAGGCAAGCGCTGCGGCGAAGGTGTCGACCACGCAAAGCGCGAAGAGTCGGCCCAAGGTCAGGGCATTGGGCCAGCGGAAGCGCAATTCGCCTAATCTCGGGGCATAGATCGACAGGGCCGTCAGGGCCAGACCGCCTGCGAGCATTGCTCCGGCCGCGAGTTTGAAGGGCGCGCCAGGCAGCAGCGTCAGCACCAGGGCTGTCACCATCGCCCAGGCACCCAGGAAGGAAAGCGCAACGGCGAGGGTCAGGCGCGCTGCCGGCCAAGGCCCGATTTCGGGCAGCATCCGCCAGCGCAGCACCGCGCCGCAGATCACTCCAAGCCCGATCATCTGACTGACCGCGATGGCGCAGATCCCGGCCAGCCGCACCCTCGGCTCGGGCAGTTGAGTAGCAAAATGGCGGTGGATGACGGCATCGTAATGCCCGACGGCCCAGAAACTGATCATGGTGGCCAGACTGGCCAGGAGCCAGGATTCCGCCGGCAGGCTGGCAAAGGCCAGGGCCACTTCAGCGGGCTTGATGGACGACAGGCGGCCCATCAGCAGCCAGACCAACAGCACACAAACCACCAGCGACAGGGCCGCGCGCGCCCCGTGACGGCGCAAAGTTCCAAGGGCGGCAAAGCCCCCGTTCCCGACTGAATCGCTTTTCACTACCGTCCCCTTGGTCCAAACCTCGGGGATCAGACTAGAAGAAGGATAGGTAAGGCCGCCTTAACGTTTAAAAACCGCATCAAAAAACCCTGCCCGTTTGAGGGGCAGGGCTGAAGGCCGTGCAGCGGTGGCGGGCCTTAGATCTCGGACATCAATTGCGCTTTGGCGATCGGCAGCATCTCGGCCATTTTCGCCCGGATCACGTCGAGACTGGCCTTGTCGCCCAGATCCCCGGCAACCTTTCTGACCACATCCTCGATCCCGGCCTCTTCGAAATCAGCCGCTACGACGGTGCGGGCATAGTCGGCGGCATCCTCGGCGGATTTGCCCATCAATTCGGCAGCCCAAAGACCAACCAGCTTGTTGCGGCGGGCCTCGGCGCGGAACTGCATTTCGGAATCATGGGCGAATTTGGATTCAAAGGCGTTTTCGCGGTCGTCGAATGTGGGCATCGGGGCGTCTCCAAAGCTAAAAGGTTGCTCGCTTTTCATATGCCTGCCTGAGGGCTCCGCTTCAAGACCCCGGAGAAAGGTTCTTTTGGCCCGGCGCTCGCTTTTGCCAGCGGGTCGCGGTCATTTCCGCCGAGACGGCGCAGGATTTGGCATCGACATATTCCAGCGCCCGCAGGGCAAGGCGCAGATCGGCGTCGCCATAGGGGCTGGCCTTGCCCTTTACCGTGACCCCCCAAAATAGGCAGGGCTCCGATCATGGCAAGGGCGGCGTTCATATCTTCGGCACTGCGCAACTCGGCAATTGCCAGTGCGGCCCCGGCGATATCTGAGGCCAGAAAGGGCTGAACCGCCGCCCCAGCGCGTAATCTAGCAAAGGGACCGGGACAAAGGCGCTGGAACGCTCCGACAGACCCAGCTTTTCGGCCAGCGTGGGCCCCGGCTTGTCCAAGGCCCGCAGCCATGCCGGCGCCCCTTTGGCCCCGAGCGTGGCGCGTAACGGGCCGTTCTGCGTGGTCAGGATCAAATCCTCGCCCTCAACCGCCCAAGTGGTGATCTGCGATCTGGGCAGACGCGCCTTGATCTGCCCCCGGCAAATAATCTCATCGGATTCGAGCAGCAGCTTGGCCAAGCCCTGCTGCCTTCGATACCAAACCGGCCCCTCTGCCTGCCGTCCCATCCCGCGCCTGCGCAAAACCTGCGCCGCCCCAGACTTATGCCCCCTGCGCCGCCTCATGTCACGCGGCCGGGGCAATCGCGCGCTGCGGCTATACGGGCGGTTGCAGCTTTTGCCGCGCTTCTTTATAGCCAGCAGTCAACCGGGTGGCCCTTCGCCGCCCTTTTTCCGTTGGCAAGGACCATGAGTGATGGCGCGCAGGAAGAAAGTCTACGAGGGCTCGGCCAAGATCCTGTATGAGGGACCAGAGCCGGGCACGCTTATCCAGTATTTCAAGGACGATAGCGCGCCCACCCCCGAAGAAGCCAAGCCGGCGCCGGTCGAAGGCAAAGGTGTTCTGAACAACCGGCTTTCCGAGTTTTTCATGGCCGGGCTGAACGGAATCGGCGTGCCGACCCATTTCATCCGCCGGGTGAACATGCGCGAGCAGTTGGTGCGGATGGCCGAGATCATTCCGCTGCAGATCGTGGTGCGCAATTTCGCTGCGGGCGAGATGAGCGTCAAGCTGGGCATCCCCGAGGGCACTTCGCTGCCGCGCCCGATCGTGGAATATTACTACAAGGACGACCGGCTATCCAATCCGATGGTGGCTGAAGAGCATATCGTGGCCTTCGGCTGGGCCAATCAGCAGGATCTGGATGATATCGTGGCGCTGGCGCTGCGGGTGAACGACTTTTTGTCCGGCGTGATGCTGGGCGTGGGCATAAGGCTGGCTGATTTCCGGATTGAGGTTGGCCGGGTCTGGGAGGGCGAGTTCATGCGCCTGATCGTGGCCGATGAGATCAGCCCGGACAGCTGCCGGCTCTGGGATCTGCGCGCGGCGGCCGAGCGGAGCGAGCTGCAACCGGGCGCTGAGCCAGGCCCGATGGCGGATGTTTATCAGGAATTGGCGCGGCGTTTGGGGGTCATGCCCTCGAATGTGACCCATGTGCCGGCCAAACCGACGATCATCAACTGAGCGAAAGGGGCAAGTTTGCCCGGCGGGCTTTGATAAAGACGCTTTGGGGTTGGCTGGGCTCGCCGCTCCCGCTTTTGGTCTTTCGTGGTCGCTTGAAGCCGCGCGTGCCCTGAATGATCACCTCTGCCTGGCTTTGCTGGCCGAAGGCGACGACGGCGCCGCAGTGCGCGAGGTTGATTTTTTTGTCTATCCCGATGATTCTGGCGCGCAAAGCCCGGATGAGATCCGCTTCTTGTTGGAAGGATTGGACATGCTGGTTCGGCCAGCAGCCACTCTGGACGGCCTGATCTGCCGCCAAATTCGCGAAGTGGCCAGCGCGGAGTTTGACGATTTGACCTTGTCCCTGCGCACTGAATTGCCGCGCCTTGGGTTGGGTTATGACGGGTGGGAATGCGCTGTCGTAAGGGCACCCGCCCTTGTCCGCCTCGCCGTCCTGTCGTATGGAAGCGTCAGCCCTAAGCCCCCCCCGGAGGACCCGATGAAAGCCCGAGTAACCGTGATGCTGAAAACTGGCGTTCTGGATGTGCAGGGCGAGGCGGTGCGCCATGCCTTGGGGACCTTGGGCTTTGCCGGGGTGCAGGGCGTGCGGCAGGGCAAGGTGATCGAGCTGCATCTGGCCGAGACCGACCGCGCTGCCGCCGAAATCAGCGCGCGCGCCATGTGCGAGCGGCTGCTGGCCAATACGGTGATCGAAAGCTACGCCGTCGAGATCCTGTAACCCTTCGGTTATCGCCTCCCCCCTTTTCCGGACTTGACGACGCGCGGCCCCTGAGGGCCTGATGGGCTTTGACCACAGGAGCCTTGCCATGCGCGCCGCCGTCCTTCGGGCCTATAATGCCGATCTGAGCCTGCAGTCCGTCCCCGATCCGGTCTGCGCGGCGGATGGCGTGGTGTTGCGGGTTCTGGCCTGCGGCATCTGCCGGTCCGATTGGCATGGCTGGATCGGGGAGCATCCGAAAGTCAAACCCGGCGCCATTCCAGGCCATGAATATTGCGGCGAAGTGGTAGAGGTCGGGCCCTTGTCCAGCTGGCTGATCGGGGACCGGGTAATCGCGCCCTTTATCCTGTCATGCGGCGCTTGCCCCGAATGCCGGTCGGGCCAGACCACGACTTGCCGCGCGCAGCGTGTGCCCGGATTTGGCGAGCCCGGCGCCTATGCCGAATATGTCAGCGCCCCTCACGCCCATAATCTGGCCCGCCTGCCAGACAGCCTGTCGCCCGCGCTTGCGGCGGGTCTGGGCTGCCGGGTGACCACAGCTTTTCACGCCCTGACGGGGCGCGCGGCGCTGCAAGCCGGGGAATGGGTGGCGGTACATGGCACGGGCGGGGTTGGCCTCTCGGTGCTCTTGATCGCAAAGGCGCTGGGCGCGCGGGTTGTGGTGGTTGATCTGGTGCAAGAGCGGCTGGATCACGCGCTGGCCCTCGGGGCAGAAGCGGCGGTCAACGTCGCTGAGGGGGACGTCGCGGCAAGAATTATCGAGATCACCCGCGGCGGCGCGCAGGTCAGCGTCGAGGCCCTGGGGATCGAGGCCACGACCAATGCCTCGCTGATGTGCCTGGCGCCGATGGGCCGGCATGTGCAGGTCGGCCTGCCCACGGGCCATACGGCGGTCATGCCGATCAACATGAATGCCGTCTATATGAAGCAGCTTTCGGTCTTTGGCACGCGCGGCATGCCCAGCTGGCGCTACCCCTCCTTGCTGGGCCTGATCGAGACGGGCCGCCTCGATGTGCGCCCAATCCTCGCGCGCCGGGTGCCCCTGTCGGCGGCCAGCGCCGAGCTGCGCGCCTTTAACGGTCCCATGCCGCCCGGCGTGGCGGTGATCACCGATTTTCAGGCCTGATACGCCCTCGATTCAGGTCCAGATTTTTCGAAGGAAAATCGTTCTTTCAGCGGAGCCACGATTTTTCTTCGAAAAATCAGGACCAGTGCCCAGCCCAAGCTCTGGCACCGCAGAGCGATCTGCGCTAAGGCGTTTTCATCCCAACCGTTCGGAGCCTTGCAATGAAAGCCGCCGTCGTCACCTTTCCGGGCTCGAACTGTGACCGCGATCTTGCCTTGGGCTTTGCTCAAGCGGGTTTCGAGGTGATCCGGGTCTGGCACAAAGATACCGCCCTGCCTGAGGGCACCGATGTGGTGGGCGTTCCGGGCGGGTTTTCCTTTGGCGATTATCTGCGTTGCGGCGCCATCGCGGCTCGCTCGCCCATTGCCGCCGCGATCAGCGCCCATGCATCGCGCGGCGGCTATGTCTTGGGCATCTGCAACGGCTTTCAGGTGCTGACCGAAATGCGCCTGCTGCCGGGCGCGCTGATGCGCAATGGGGCGTTGAAATTTGTCTGCCGGCCGCAGGGCCTGACGGTCGCCAACACCGCGAGCGCCTTTACCAAGGGCTACACTCTGGGCCAGCAGATCACCGTGCCCATCGCGCATCACGACGGCAATTACACCCTGGACGCCGAAGGTCTGGCGCGGCTCAAGGGAGAGGACCGCATCGCCTTTACCTATCTGGATAACCCCAATGGATCAGTCGGCGGGATCGCCGGGGTCCTGTCGGAAAACTGCCGTGTGCTGGGAATGATGCCGCATCCCGAACGCTGCATCGACCCTTTGCAGGGCGGCGCAGACGGCGTGGCTTTGTTCCATGGGCTCTATGGGGCGCTGATGGGCGGGATGGCGCTTGCTTGAGCCCAGAGC
>CAIYZT010000037.1 GCA_903930735.1 uncultured Paracoccaceae bacterium
AGCAGCCCAAAACCGCGACCCAAAGGTGCGCCAAGAGGGCAGCGGCTGGCGTAACGCGCACCTCAAGCCGCTGCCAGCGCTACCTGCCAGCAAAAATGGTCAAAAATCGAGGTGCCCTTGAGAAATTTCAATTGGATTGTACGGAACTACTCCCTTGGCCACTCACTCACCTTACAATTAAAATATTTGAGATACTTACTAGCTCAGTTTTTGCGAGTGTGCGCAAGTGATAGTTGGCTTCAAATGGCAGGCGCCCTAGCGTCTGCCACCGCACAGCCTCTCCACAATCCGCCCGTGGCCCCAAAGACCTCGGGCAGCGCCCGACCCGCCCCTGGCGGGCGCTGCCCTCTGACGGTTTGTGCTGAAAAAGTATCGTTGCAGCCGCCCCACCATGAGCGGGGCCGTGCCTCCACTGGAGGCCCGACTGATCCCGCTCAGCCCACCGAGGATGGGGTTGCCCCCACGATTGCGGCCTATCGGCGGGCTGTCACGCCACCCCAATCCTTAACAACTTCTCAATTTCCAAAACCCACCCCCTTGATTTTTCACACTTCTTCAAAACGTCCATATCTGGACGCCCCCTCCGGGTTGACAAACCCATCAAAATCCCCCATCTGCCCCTCAAGGTCCAAAGCCCGTGCCGCGTGAGCACCTCAAGGCTCGGACCAAAGGTTCCCACCATCACGCCGGGGCGCCGCTTGCGGCACGGTCATGCGGGGGTCCCCCCGTGGGGCGAGGGTCGCTTGCCCCTTGACGTATGGAATGACCCTATGACTGCCACCACTTTCGAAGAACTGGGCCTGTCGCCCAAGCTGCTTGCGGCGCTGAAACTGACCAACCTGCAGACCCCGACGCCTATTCAGGCTCAGGCGATCCCCTATATCATGGCGGGCCGCGATCTGATGGGGCTGGCGCAAACCGGCACCGGCAAGACCGCCGCTTTTGGCCTGCCCCTCTTGCACCGCATCCTTGATCTGGGCCACCCGCCCGGACCCAAGAATGTGCGCGCCCTGATCCTGGCGCCAACGCGCGAGCTGGCGTTGCAGATCAAGGACAACCTTGAAACCTTCACCAAAGGCACCGCCGCCCGCATCGTCATGGTGGTTGGCGGCGCGTCGCTGAACCGGCAAGCAGCGGCGCTTTTGCGGGGCGCGGATGTTCTGGTTGCGACTCCCGGCCGCTTGATTGACCTGCTGGAACGCGGCGATGTCTCGTTAGAGAAATGCGGCTATCTGGTGCTGGACGAGGCCGACCATATGCTCGACATGGGCTTTATCCATTCCCTGCGCAAGATCGCCAAGCATATCCCGCTAAAGCGTCAGACCATGCTGTTTTCGGCCACGATGCCCAAGGATATCGAAGAAATCGCCGATACCTATCTGCGCGATCCGGTCCGGGTTCAGGTGGCCCCGCCGGGCAAGCCGATCGAAAAGATCTCCCAGGGCGTCTATTACATCCCCAGCGGCGACAAGGCGCGTCTGCTGGAGGAGTTCCTCAAGAAGCACCCGACCGAGCAGGCGCTGGTCTTTGGCCGCACCAAGCATGGCAGCGAAAAGCTGATGAAGCTTTTGGTGGCCTGGGGGTTCAAGGCGGGCTCGATCCACGGCAACAAAAGCCAGGGTCAGCGCGACCGCACGCTGAGCGAGTTTCGCGGCGGCCTCTTGGATGTGCTGGTGGCCACCGATGTGGCCGCGCGCGGCATCGATATTCCGACGGTGCGCCATGTCTATAACTTCGACATGCCGAATGTGCCGGAAAACTATGTGCACCGGATTGGCCGGACGGCGCGGGCGGGGGCCGAGGGCACTTCGGTCAGCTTCTGCGCTCCGGCGGAGATGGGCGAATTGCTGGCCATCGAAAAGCTGCTGAAAAAGCCGCTTCCGGTTGTTGGCGGTGCGGCTTGGTCGGCGGAAATGGTGGCTGCGGCGCCCAAAGCCGGGCAAAATCGGGGCCAGCGTCCGGGATCGGGCCAGGGCGGGCAAAAGCGGGGGGCGCAGCCGCCTGCCGCACGGGCCGCAAACAAGCCCGGCGCTGCAAAACCGAGCTATCCGCCGCGCCCGGCCTCTTCCAAGCCCAAGCCGATGGGCGGCGGGCAGGCTCCGGCGCGCAGCGGCGCGGCGCGGCCCCAGCAGGGGCGCACGTCGCGCGGCTGATTAGGATCAGATGCCAATGATTTGGGGGCCAACTGGCCCCCTTTTTCATGTCTGGCGGCTCTTAGAGCGTGTTCCGCTCAATCGGGTTCACCCAATAGAGAGCAACCGCAATATTCCCTGCCTGTGCTGGTGTTGGATTGCCTTCAATCTGCATCGACTGAAGGCAATCCGCTTGACCTGTGACCTGCCCCCCGGTCGTCCCTCGTTCATAACGAGAGTCTGGTTTGTTGATAGTCGTCGGTTTCGGGTTGGGCAAGCGCGCCGGGTGCGTTGCCGTCAGATTGCTCAAGCGCCCGGCGCGCTTCGGCGGGTGTCAGGTTGCCCAGCGAAGAATGCGGCCTGACATTGTTATAGTCATAGCGCCAGATGGCCAGTTTTTGGCGGGCATCCGCCAGGCTGTCGAAGATCTCTTCATTCAGGCACTCATCACGAAGGCTGCCGTTGAAGCTTTCAATCAAGCCGTTCTGCTGCGGCTTGCCGGGGTCGATGTAATGCCAGGCGACGCCGGTATCGCCCGCCCATTTGAGGATCGCCGTGCTGGTGAACTCGGTGCCATTATCGCTGACGATGCAGTCGGGTTTGCCGTAAATCCGGATCATCGCCGTCAGTTCCCGCGCCACCCGCGCGCCAGAGAGGCTTGTATCGGCAATCAGCGCAAGGTTCTCCCGGGTGCAGTCGTCGATGACAGCCAGAACACGAAACTTTCGGGACGCGCCGAAAGTGTCAGATACAAAATCCAGCGACCAGCGCACGTTTGGGCGGTTCGGCATTGGCATCCGTTGCCCAGCAACGATTTGCATGCAAACCGTGAGAGGGGGAACCCTTGTTCCGCGGGCGCGTTTTCTGCCGCGCCGTCGCCGCACCGACAGGCCCTCCTCCTTGTAAAGTCGATATAATTTCTTCTCGTTCATTGCGAATCCCTCTCGCTCAAGCATGATCCCGATCCGCCGATCCGCCGATCCGCCGATACCCAAACCGGCGACGCTTTTCGGCGATCTCATGCATCTTCTTGCGAATATCTGCATGATCTGGCGGCCTCGCGCGCCGCACGATCTTGGGATCGACACCAACGAGGTCGCAGACCCGGCGCTGCGAGATTTTGTGGTCCCGCATCGCCATGAGTGCCGCTTCCCGCCGCTGAGCTGATGTCGTCAGCGCTTTCCCAGCAGGTCTTTCAGCACCACCACGTCTACGCAAAGCTCAGCTCTCAGCGCAGCAAGCGCAGTTGCGCAGCCAACAAGCCCAACAGCGCCTGAGCAAAGCACGCAGCAAGACATGACCCATAAGCTTGGAACGCAGCGCCGTAGTTTGGGTGAGCAGATAGGGCAGCTGTTGGAGCGGCACGATGCCCTTGTGCAGCAACTGCGCGACATCCAGCGCCAGCACTATGTGCTGATGCAATGTGCTGCCCGCATCAAGCTGCAGTTGGCGCAGCGTGGGCTTGCGGCGCTACAACGCGATTAGACGGCGCTACAGCGCGGGACACAGCCCAGGCCGCTACTCAGCATGCGGCCCAGCCAATCAGCCGCTGCTAGGGCGTCTTACACGCTGCCCACTGCATTCAACCCGCAAAACTCGGCAGCATGGATTGCTCAGGCGGACAAGGGGAGCCTAGCCGCTGGCCATAGATTTGAGAAAGCGTCAGAATATCTTCTGCTTGGCTTTTGATAGCGAAAACCCATGCCCAGCGGTGTTCTTGCAGGTCAAGCCAGTCTTCTCAGATTTGCAAGATATTCCAGTTTTTTCTATGGTTGTTCCATAGTCTAATTTTATGATGTCTGCTACAATCGTGCCGCCATTTATTGGATCATACAAATCAAACATCGGGCAATTGTTTTGTCCCTTTTCTGAGTTGAATGACAATTCGTACCTACTCAATCCATCTGGTTGACAGGCGAAGTTGTCAGGATCTGTACTCAGTGCGTAAGCTTTATCGAAGCTCGGCGTGAACTGGTTTATTTCACAACTTACGCTAGCACCGCCGGGGTTGTCGGTTGAGGTATAGATCTCGCAGTAGATGTTTTTGGAAGGTGTCTCGAATGACGCACGTTCAGGATCGAGCGTTGGCGCTGGCGCTGGATCAGCAGCGCTGAATTGCTCGGCGGTTAGACAGAAATCAGGAGTTTCACCATCGTAATTCTTAATATAATCACAGCCACGGATGATCTCGTCTTTGATCATGTCACAGCTGTTCAGCGGGTTGCAGGGTGGATGGGTCGCTGGCGAAACCATAACGCACTGGTCTGCCAAAGCCTGTGCATCAGTTGCACCAATGCTATCAGAGCACGACGTGTCAGCCAGCGCGAAGTTAGACCAACTCAGTGCGGCGATAAATCCTGCGACTAGGAACGGCTTGGACATTGATGACATGAGATAGCTCCCTGCTTACAGCGCCAACTTAACACAGCAATGCCCGTTATCTGAGCCAAGGATAGCCCGCCAATTGGTAAATCACGAGCGCCCGCTTTTAGCAAGCTGTGATGCCGTGGCTGTCAGCGCAGGCACAGCCAATCTCTCGGCTTGGGATTGTTCGGGCTGAATGCGCAGAGAAAAATTCCATACTCTCAGCATGTCTTTTCGGTAGGCATTCCAATGGCTTGACCGCATAGCTAGTTCGGCCTGAATAACCTGATCAGGCGGTTTCGGCGGGTATTTGGGCCGGTCCTGTCGCGCGAAGGGGCGACAGGATTGCGCCGATGATCAGCGCAAGCAGCGCCCTTAGGTGGGCCAGGATCTTGCGGATGTTGTGGC
>CAIYZT010000038.1 GCA_903930735.1 uncultured Paracoccaceae bacterium
AAGTGCCGCGCCGTCGCCGATAGCCTGGAAGAAGACGGGGATCGCCTCTTCACCTTCACACGCCTTGATCCGTCGCAATGGAAAGCGGCTCGGACGACAAATGCCATAGAGCGTCTGAATGAGGAATTCCGCCGTCGGATCAAAACCCAAGCCGTGCTGCCCTGCGCCGAAACAGTGCCGATGCTCCTGTGGGCTCTGCTCGCCGCCGGCCAGATCACCATGCGCAAGCTCGACGCTTGGCAAACCCTCGACAAAGCGATCGAGCCAATGACACTTGACCTCGCCGCCTGATCAGGCGCAAATCAAACCGCTCGCGGGACGCCGCAGGAGAATTTCCACCACTCTCGAGACACAACCCTTGCCAATCTGTTTGATCACTGCGCGCTACCCTAAGGGTACAATAGGCGCCGGGCGGCAGGGTTCACAACGAGCAATAATCCGGTCAGATCAGCGCAAAGACCGCCCCATAGGCGGCCGAGCCCAAAAGCGTGGCAGTGACCACGGATTTGCTGGCTTGATAGCCGAGTAGCACCGCCAAAACCCCGCTGAACAGCGGCGCTTGGGACAACAGATCGCCCTGCAGCACGGGCAGAACCGAGACCACGAACAGGGTCGCGATAGAGGCGGGCCCGGTGGCGGCCAGAAACCGTGCCAGGATACCGCCGGGGCGCATGGCGCTCAGGTCCGCGCGCAAAGGCAAGAACCGAAAGACATAGGTGGCGGCCCCGACGAGCAGGCAGAGAAGCAGAATCTCAATTCTTATCGGCATCCAAAAACTCCAAAACCCCCACCAATGCCCCTGCGATCATCCCGCCAAGAATGCCCACCGTGCCCGACCAAAGCAGCGTCAGCGCCGTCGCCACGATCCCCGCGACCACAATCACCGGCAGCTGCGCGCGGGTCAGTATCGACAAGAGCAGCGCCAGAAACAGCGCGGGCAGCATGAATCCCAAGGCGGCCTCGATCACAGGATACCCCGCCAGCGCCCCGCCCCCCGCATAGGCGCCCAGCGCGGTGCCCGACAGCCAGGACAGATAGGCCCCAAGGCTCAGCCCCAACATGAAGCCTTCCGAAAAAACCCGGCCCCGCGCAAGCGCGCCCAAGGCCGCACCAAAGACCTCATCGGTCAGACCAAATGCCCAGGCCCAGCCAAAACGCCGCCCCGCCTGCGCCCCGGCGCGTTTCATCAGCGCCGGGCCATAAAGCACATGGCGGATATTCATCGCGATCAGCGTCAGCGCTCCAACCAGCAGCGGCGCGCCGCCGCTGATCAGCGCAATCGCCAAAAACTGCGCCGCCCCGGCATAGATAAACAGCGACAGCGCAAAGGCCTCCAGCCCCGAAAGCCCCTGCCCGGTCGCGGCCACGCCAAAGGCAAAGGCAATCGGGAAATAGCCCAAAACAATGGGCAAAGCGGCGAACAGTCCGGCGGCAAAGGTTGAAGGTCGGGTATCTGACATCATATTTGCCTAGAGCGGATTGTCTTCAATCTGATTCAGATTGAAGACAATCCAAGACCAGCACAGGCCGGGAATAGTGCGGTTGCGCTCAATCGGGTGAACCCGATTTAACACAACACACTCTAATGATCCCCCGCGTCATCGTCAAGCCGCAGGCACCGCCCGATCAGGGCGCCAAAATTGTCCCGCGCCCTTCAATGTGGCCCAAATATCCTGGGGGTCAAGGGGGCTGGCCCCCTTGCTGGCCCCTCAATCAAGGCCCTACTCAGCCGCCTCGACATAGCTGTCCAGCGGCGGGCAAGTGCAGCTGAGGTTTCGGTCCCCCCAGACATTATCCACCCTGCCCACCGGCGGCCAATATTTGTCCACCTTAAAGGCGCCCGGCGGAAAGCAGCCCTGCGCGCGCGAATATTTCCGCGTCCAATCCGCGACCAGATCGCCCACCGTATGGGGGGCGTGGCGCAGGGGGCTGTCCTCAGCCGAAATCTCGCCGCGCTCTACCGCCGCAATCTCCTCGCGGATCGCCAGAAGCGCAGTGATGAAACGGTCTATCTCAGCCTTGGTTTCCGATTCCGTCGGCTCCACCATAAGCGTGCCAGCCACCGGCCAGGACATGGTCGGCGCGTGAAAGCCGTTGTCAATCAGACGCTTGGCAATATCATCCACCGTCACGCCAAATTCGGCAAAGGGCCGGGTGTCGAGGATGCATTCATGCGCGACCCGGCCCTTGTTGCCCATGAAGAGCACAGGGTATGCCCCGCTCAGCCGCGCCGCGATGTAATTGGCGTTCAGGATCGCCACGCGCGTTGCCTGCGTCAGGCCCTCGCCGCCCATCAGCAGACAATAGGCCCAAGAGATCAGCAGGATCGACGCGCTGCCAAAAGGCGCCGCTGAAACCGCACCTTCGGTGCCCCCGGCTTCGGGATGGCCGGGCAGATAAGGGGCCAGATGCGCCTTGACGCCAATCGGCCCCATGCCCGGCCCGCCGCCGCCATGCGGGATGGCAAAGGTCTTGTGCAGGTTCAAATGGCTGACATCCGAGCCGATCTCGCCAGGCTTTACCAGCCCGACCATGGCATTCATATTGGCCCCGTCCAGATAGACCTGCCCGCCATATCGGTGCGTGATCTGGCAAATCTCGCGCACCGTTTCTTCAAAAACGCCATGGGTCGAGGGATAGGTGACCATGCAGGCCGCAAGCCCCGCCCCCGCCGCCGCCGCCTTGTCGCGGAAGTCGTCCAGATCCACATCGCCGTTCGGCATGGATTTGACCACCACCACCTGCATGCCCACCATCTGCGCCGAAGCCGGGTTGGTGCCATGCGCCGAAACCGGGATCAGGCAGATGTTGCGGTGCCCCTCGCCGCGGGCGCGATGATAGGCCTGAATGGTCAAAAGCCCGGCATATTCGCCCTGTGCCCCTGAATTGGGCTGCATCGAAAAGGCCTCGTAGCCGGTAATCTCGCACAGCTTTTCCGACAGATCCTCGATCGCCTCACGGTAACCAAGCGCTTGATCCGACGGCACAAAGGGATGCAGACCGCCAAATTCCGGCCAGGTGATTGGCATCATCTCGGCCGCCGCGTTAAGCTTCATCGTGCAAGAGCCCAGCGGGATCATCGCCCGGTCCAGCGCCAGATCGCGGTCCGACAATCGGCGCATATAGCGCATCATCTCGGATTCCGCGCGGTTCATGTGGAACACCGGATGGGTCAGGTAGGGGCTGGTGCGCAGCATCGCTTCGGGAAAGCCTAATTCGGCCTTGGCAGGCGGCGCATCCGCGATGCCAAAGGCGCGCAGCACGCGGCGCAGCACATCCTCATCCGAAGTTTCGTCCAGTGAGATTCCCACATGATGGCTGCCCACCTTGCGGAAATTCAGCCCCTCCAGACGGGCGGCGGCCAGAATACCGGCTTGGCCCACACCAACCTCGACCGTAATCGTGTCGAAAAAACCCTTGGGCGGCAGGGTTGCGCCGGCATCGCGCAGCGCTTTTGCCAGCCGCACGGTCAGCGAATGCATCCGCTCGGCAATGGCGCGCAGACCGAGGGGCCCGTGAAACACCGCATAAAACCCGGCCATGACGGCAAGCAGGGCCTGCGCCGTGCAGACATTCGAGGTCGCCTTTTCGCGGCGAATATGCTGCTCGCGGGTTTGCAGCGCCAGCCGGTAGGCCTTGTTGCCATGGCTGTCGATCGAAACGCCGACGATCCGCCCCGGCATCTGGCGTTTATGATCATCCTTGCAGGCGAAAAACGCGGCATGCGGTCCGCCGTAGCCCATCGGCACCCCGAACCTTTGCGAGGATCCGACAGCGATATCGGCCCCCATCGCGCCGGGTTCGCGCAGCATGCACAGGGCCAAAAGATCGGTGGCAACCACGGCTACCGCCTTGGCACCATGCAATTTTTCGATCAGCGGCGTCAGATCGCGGACATGGCCCCAGGTGCCCGGACACTGAAAGATCGCGCCAAAGACCTGGCCCGGATCCATGGCTTCGGGATCACCAACTATCACCGTTATGCCCAAAGGCGCGGCGCGGGTCTGGATCACGCTGATGGTCTGGGGGTGGCAATGCTCGTCCACAAAGAACGCCCGCGCTTTGGATTTGGCCACCCTTTCGGCCATGGTCATCGCCTCGGCCGCCGCCGTCGCCTCGTCCAGCAGGCTCGCATTGGCAATGTCCATGCCGGTCAGATCGGCCACCATGGTCTGATAATTCAGCAGCGCCTCCAGCCGGCCTTGGGCAATCTCGGGCTGATAGGGGGTATAGGCGGTGTACCAGGCGGGGTTTTCCAGGATGTTGCGCTGGATCGCAGGCGGGGTGACGGTGCCGTAATAGCCCTGCCCGATCAGCGAGGTCATCACCACGTTGCGCTTGGCCACCCGGCGCATGCGCGCCAAAAGGTCGTGCTCGGACAAGGGCGCCCAGCCCAGCGGGATCGACTGGCGGATCGCGGCGGGAACGGTCTGGTCGATCAGATCCTCCAGGTCGCGCGCGCCGACCGCTTTGAGCATCTCGTCCATCTCGGCAGGCGAGGGGCCGATATGGCGGCGGTTGGCAAAATCGTAAGGATCATAAGACGTTGGCGTGAAGGTCATGAACCTGCTCTCCATCAAAGGCGCAAGCGCCGGGCAATTGCTGTGGGCGAAAGGGGCGGGATCAGCCGATCAGGTCGAGGTATTCGTCCTCGTCCATAAAAGCGTCCAGAATCGACAGATCATCCAGTTTCATCTTGAAAAACCAGGCGGATCCCGTGGGATCGGAGTTCACCAGACCCGGATTATCGACCAGCTTTTCATTGACCTCGACGATCTCGCCGTCCAGCGGCGCAAGGATATCCGAGGCCGCCTTGACGCTTTCGATCACGCAGACCTCATCGCCCTCGGCGACCATGGTCGCGATCTCGGGCAACTCGACGAACACCACATCGCCCAGCGCCGTGGCCGCATGTTCGGTGATGCCGACCACCACAAGTTCGCCTTCAACGCGCAGCCATTCATGGTCTTTGGTAAATTTCATCGTAGGGTTCCTCAGCGTTTATATGTGGTTGGATGAAACGGAAGCGGGGCGAGGGTGACAGGCAGACGCTTGCCGCGCACCTCGCCCTCAAGAAGCGTGCCGGGCGCAGCGTAATGTGCGGCGACGTAGCCCATGGCGATCGGAGCCGCCTCGCTGGGGCCAAAACCGCCCGAAGTGACCTCGCCCAAAGGCGTGCCATCGGGGGCAAAAAGAGCGGTGCCTTCGCGCATCGGGGCGCGGCCCTCGGGGCGCAGGCCGACGCGCAGACGTTCGGGGCCGTGGTTGATCTCGTGCAAGATCCGCTCCACTCCCGGAAATCCGCCCGCCCGCGCGCCGCCTGCCCGGCGGGATTTCTGGATCGCCCAGCCAAGCCCCGCCTCGATGGGCGAGGTTTTCTCTGTGATATCATGGCCATAAAGGCAAAGACCCGCCTCCAGACGCAAACTATCCCGCGCGCCAAGGCCGATGGGCATCACCTGCGGGATTTGCAGCAACGTCTCGGCAAATCCATGTGCCTGATCCTGCGGCAACGAGATTTCAAAGCCGTCCTCGCCGGTATAGCCCGACCGGCTGACCCAGATATCGCCAAAGACGCCCACTTCCATGAACCGCATGGCCGCCACTTGCGGAATAACCTGCGTCAGCGCCGCCTCGGCCAGCGGGCCTTGTAGAGCCAGCAGCGCGCGGTCCGAAAGATAATCCACCTCGGCCACACCGGACAAATGCGCGCGCAGATGAGCCACATCGGCCTCTTTGCAGCCCGCATTGACCACGACAAACAGATGATCGCCCCGGTTGGCAAACATCAGATCGTCCAGAATGCCGCCGGTTTCATTGGTCAAGAGCCCATAGCGCTGGCGCCCCTCGGCCAAGCCCAGCACATCCACTGGCATCAGCGATTCGAACGCCAGACACAACGCCGCCATCCCCGATTTGGGGCGCACGATCACCTGTCCCATATGGCTGACATCGAAAAGTCCCGCCCCGGCGCGGCAATGCAGATGCTCGGCCATCACGCCGCCCGCATATTGTACCGGCATCTCATAACCGGCGAAGGGCACCATGCGCCCGCCAAGCCGGACATGCAGATCATGCAGGCCAAGTCGAAGAAGTTGATCGGCC
>CAIYZT010000039.1 GCA_903930735.1 uncultured Paracoccaceae bacterium
CCCTTCGAGCATAGCAAAGGGCCGCGTCCGATCCGCGCCCTCGGTCACGCCGATATGGATCTCGTAGCCGGTCACTTCCAGCCCGCTGGCCAGATGGCGCGCCGTCGACAGGGTCAGTCTCTTGTCCGGCTGCATCTTGGTTACCACGTCCAGAAACCCAAGACCCGGATCGCTGCCCGGCGTGCCCTCGATGCCTTCGGGGTCAGATATTTCGCGGCCAAGCATTTGATATCCGCCGCAAATTCCCAAGATGCGCCCGCCGCGGCGGTGATGGGCCCGCAGGTCAATGTCCCAGCCTTGGGTCCGCAGAAAAGCCAGATCGGCCCTTGTGGATTTGGTCCCAGGAAGGATCACCAGCGCCGCATCCCCCGGAATCGCCTGACCCGGGCGTACCATCACCATATCCACTCCCGGCTCGGCGGCGAGCGGATCGAGATCGTCGAAATTCGCAATTCGCGAGAGTTGCAGGCAGGCGATCTTGATGCCACCCGCCGAGGTTGCGGGGCCGCTGGCGATGTCCAAGGCATCCTCGGCGGGCAGCAAATGGGCCTGCCCGAACCAGGGCAGAACCCCGAAGCCGGCCCAACCCGTCCGCTGCAAAATCTGCGCATAGCCCTCGTCAAACAGACGCGGATCGCCGCGGAATTTGTTGATCACAAAGCCCGCCACCATAGCTGCATCGCCCTGCTCCAGCACGGCCTGCGTGCCAACAATCTGGGCAATCACGCCGCCCCGGTCGATATCTCCGACCAGCACCACTGGCACATCCGCCGCGCAGGCAAAGCCCATATTGGCGATATCGCCAGCGCGCAGGTTGATCTCGGCGGGCGAGCCAGCGCCCTCGACGATCACCAGATCGGCGCTGGCCTTGAGGCGGGCAAAACTTTGCAGAACTGGGGCCATCAGCGAAGGCTTCAGCGCGGCGTAGTCGCGCGCCTTGACGGTCGCCACGCGTTTGCCCTGCACGATCACCTGCGAGCCAATCTCGGATTCGGGTTTCAGTAAAACCGGGTTCATGTCGGTCAGCGGCCGCACCCCGCAGGCCCGCGCCTGCAAGGCCTGGGCCCGCCCGATCTCGCCTCCGTCGGCGGTGACGGCGGCGTTGTTGGACATGTTCTGTGGCTTGAACGGCAACACCTTCAGACCGCGCAACACGGCCGCCCGGCACAGGCCCGCGACCAACATCGACTTGCCGACGTTCGATCCGCAGCCTTGAATCATCAATGCTTTGCCCATGCCCCCCCCCTAGGTTGCCCGAAGTCCTGAAATAGGCCGGTGCAGGCTTTTGCGCCATCCCCTCAGCGACAAGCCCCGTGCCCGGAGCGCCGCGAAGCCTCCGGCGCAGAGGCTATTGTCAGAATGAAGGGGAAAGAACGAGCGGGCCGTCTTTCTAGAACTCCACCCCCGGTTGGGCTTTCACGCCCGAGCGGAACGGGTGTTTGATCAGGGTCATTTCAGTGACCATGTCCGCGATTTCGATCAGCTCTTCCTTGGCATTGCGCCCGGTCAGAACGACATGGGTCAGGGGCGGCTTTTCGGTGGTCAGAAAGGTGACTACCTCGGCCACATCCAGATAATCATAGCGCAGGGCGATGTTGATTTCGTCCAAAAGGACGAAGCGAATGTTCGGGTCGCGGATCAATTCCTTGGCTTTTTCCCAACCGGCGCGGGCGGCGGCGATGTCGCGGGTCTTGTCCTGCGTCTCCCAGGTAAAACCTTCGCCCATGGCATGAAACTGGCAGACATCGGAGAAATTTTGGGTCAAGAGCCGACGCTCTCCGGTATCCCAGGCTCCCTTGATGAACTGCACCACGGCGCTTGGCATGCCATGCGCGATGCAGCGCAGAATCATGCCGAAACCGGAGGAGGATTTGCCCTTGCCCGCCCCGGTATGGACGATGATCAGGCCCTTTTCGCCGGATTTGGTCGCCATGATCTTGTCGCGGGCGGCCTTTTTCTTGGCCATCTTGACCGCGTGGCGAGCATCATCGCTTGGCGCCTTATAAGGCAGCTCGGCGGGCAGCTGGGCAGGCAGTTCGGGTGCGGGATCGTCGCTCATTTGGGGGGCCTTTCGGGTCAAGGCCAGAGGCTACGGCGCGGCCCGGCGAATGAAAAGACCCTGCGCGGCAGATTGGCCGCCAAAACCGACGCTTCTTGTCGCGGACCGTCCGTTTTGTCGGATTTAGCTGCCAAAGCGGCGCGGCTTTCCTTGACTCTTTGCGCCGTTTGACCCCATTGAAACCGTGTTGGTTCCTGCCCCTTCGAGGTCAGGCGAAGAGGGAATGACCAAGGGCCTACGGCCCCGAACGTCAGCCGCCCCCGCGACCGTGACCGAAGAGGCCCCCTTGCCACTGGCGAAAGCTCGGGAAGGCGGGGACCGAGGGGCCAAAAGCCCCGCTTCGCAAGCCGGGAGACCTGCCAACAGTGACTGCATGGGCGGACGGGGTGATCCGCAACCATCAGGCGAGCAGGGTCATGCCTTGTTGCTTGTTGGCCTCTTTGCCCCCTTTGGCCCGGAAAGGCTTGGCATGGCGGCTGTTCTTTACGTTTGTATGACTTGCAAGGCGGGCCAGCCGGTGCCCGAGGGCGCGGCGCAGCCCGGCGCAACCCTTTTTGCGGCGCTGAACGCGGCGGCGGTGCCTGCGGAGGTTGAGATTCGCCCCGTTGAGTGCCTCTCTGCCTGCGATCACGGCTGCAACGTGGCGCTCAGCCAGCCCGGCGGTTGGTCCTATGTCTATGGCCGCCTTGGCCCCGATGACGTGCCCGAAATTCTGCGCGGCGCGGCTGCCTATGCCGCCACCACCGACGGTATCGTGCCCTGGCGCGAACGGCCGGTGATTTTCCGCAAACAATCCATCGCCCGCTTCCCCCCTCAATTCGCCGTATCGGAGCCTTCAAAATGACCGACCTGACAAAGATCCCCGTCACCGTGATCACCGGCTTTCTGGGCGCGGGAAAGACCACGCTGATCCGGCACCTGATGGCCAATCCGCAGGGCAAGCGTCTGGCGATCCTTGTCAATGAGTTCGGAACTTTGGGGGTGGACGGCGATATCCTGAAATCCTGCGCCGATGAAAACTGCCCGATTGAAAACATCGTCGAGCTGGCCAATGGCTGCATCTGCTGCACGGTCGCTGATGATTTCATTCCTACCATCGAAGCCCTGATGGCCCTGCCGACGCGGCCCGATCATATCGTGATCGAAACCTCGGGTCTGGCGCTGCCCAAGCCCTTGCTCAAGGCCTTTGACTGGCCCGCGATCCGCTCGCGTATCACGGTGGACGGGGTAGTGACCCTTGCCGATGCCGAGGCGGTGGCGGCGGGCCGTTTTGCACCTAATCCCGAGGCGATGGGCGTGTCGGACCATGAAACGCCCCTGTCCGAGGTCTTTGAAGATCAGATTTCCTGCGCCGATATCGTCTTGCTGTCCAAGGCCGATCTGGCCGGGGATGCCGGCATCGCCGCCGCCCGCGCGGTCATCGAGGCAGAGGCCCCACGAAAACTGCCGATCATCGCGATGACCGATGGCATCATTGATCCGCGGGTGATCCTGGGGCTGAATGCTGCCGCCGAAGATGACATCGCTGCACGCCCAAGTCATCACGACGGCCATGACGACCATGAGCATGATGATTTCGCCTCGGTTGTGATCGAGTTGCCCGAGATCACCTCGCCCGAGGCGCTGGCCGAAGCCGTGCAGCGTCTGGCGCGCGCGCTTCATATCCTGCGGGTCAAGGGCTATGTCGCGGTCAAGGGCAAGCCGATGCGCCTCTTGTTGCAAGCCGTGGGCGAGCGGGTGCGCCATCAGTATGACCGGCCTTGGGGATCTGATGCGCGCGTCAGCCGACTGGTCGTGATCGCCGAGCATCACCATATCGACGCCGCCGCC
>CAIYZT010000040.1 GCA_903930735.1 uncultured Paracoccaceae bacterium
CCCAGCGAGAACGGGTCTATGCCAGAGCCTATGAAACCTCGGACCAGCGCAAGTCTCACCTGCCAGAATGGACCCACATGTACAATTGGCACCGCACCCAAGGCAGCCTAAACTCAAAGCCACCCATCAGTCGCCTTGGTCCATCGATGGACAACCTGTTGACGTTCCACATCTAGGCTATCCGTCTTGGTCAATCCATCGTTTTGGTCCATTTTCTGCCGTCCCTGAGCAGGGCGTTTGCGATTGTGATGATACGTCGCATGATGGCGGTTATGGCGAGTTTGGCGGGTTTCCCGGCGGCTCTGAGGGCATCGTATTTGGCCTTGAGGGGTGGATTGAAGCGGATTGCGACGAGGGCTGGCATGTAGATTGCCTGTTGCAGGATGGCGCGTCCGCTTTGAATGCCGGCCTTGCCGCGCCATTGGCCGGATTGCCTTGTCACTGGGGCGCGGCCTGCGCGGCTGGCTGCGTGTTTGGCATCCATGCTGCCCAGTTCCGGCATGTCGAGCAGCAGCACGAGGGCGGTAATTTCCCCGAGACCTGGGATGCGGCTGAGGATGTCGAGACCGGCCTTGAGGGGTGGCGCGGCGGCCACATGCTTGTGGCATTCGGCGTCGATTGCGGTGATTTGCGTGGTGATCTGCTTGAGGTGCTGGCCCTTCTGGCGTTTCAGAAGGGCCAGGGTCGGGCCCTTGGATCGGTTCAGTGTCGCCGTACGATCCTTCACCAAGGCTCTGCGCGCAGACAGTAACTCCTTCAAGGTATCAATGGTTTGATCCTTGGCCGGGGTCAGGTCCGGTTGCAGGCTCGCCGCCATCCGCGCCAGCATTTTCGCATCAACCCGGTCGGTCTTGACCCGCGTGCCGCAGGCTTGGGCAAAGCGCCGCGCCTGCAAGGGATTGATCTTGACCAGGGGCAGACCCGCCCGCCCCAGAGCCGTTTCCAGCGCCCGATGACAGGCCCCGACCTGCCCCCCGGTCGGCTCGAAGATCACCCGCTCCCGCTGATGGGGTGCGGCCCAGCCGATCAATGCAGCATGAGCTGCGCTATCATCGGCAAACCTCAGCCCCAGCCCTTCGGGGTGCAGGTGAACATCCAGAACCGCTTTGGAAACATCAATCCCGATGGGGACCGGCCGGTGTTTCTGCGCTACCATATCCATCATCTTTTCCTCTCCCATGCTTGTCATCCGGGGCGTCAAGCACCCAGGTATCCGTTCGGGCCAGTTGGAAAAGAGAGGGGCGATCAAACTCTGGCTCGGCACCTAAAAACGCCAGCGTGTCAACGATCCATCCCCTCCCGCTGTCGGCGGGGTCTGACCGCTGACAGCCCCCCTTGTTCGCAGAAAAGGTGGGTCCAGCATAAGACAAGCGGATTGCCGCGATACTGGTTCAGCACAAAACGTCAGAGGGCAGCGCCTCAACCGGGGCGGGCGAGAAGCGCCTGCCCAAAGGCAGGGCAGACGCTGCCCGGATCGCCTTGAGCGACCGGGCGGATTGCGGATAGATTGTGCTGTGGCAGACTCCAGGGCGCCTGCCATGCAGAGGGAGCAGACGAGCGCTTGGGGGCCGATTGCTGAGGATCGCCCGCTCAATTCCCCAAAATCGTCGGCAGCCGCAGCCCTTGCTCCCGCGCCATCTGCACCGCGCTGTCATAGCCCGCATCAGCATGGCGCCAGACGCCCGAGGCGGGGTCGTTCCACAAGACCCGCTCCAGCCGGCGCGCGGCGTCGTCGGTGCCGTCAGCCACGATCACCACGCCCGAATGCTGCGAAAACCCCATGCCGACCCCGCCGCCGTGATGCAGGCTAACCCAGGTTGCCCCCGAGGCAGTGTTCACCAAGGCGTTCAGCAAGGGCCAGTCAGACACGGCGTCTGATCCGTCCTTCATCGCCTCAGTCTCGCGGTTGGGCGAGGCGACTGAGCCCGCGTCCAGATGGTCGCGGCCAATGACGATCGGGGCCTTCAACTCGCCGGAACGGACCATCTCATTGAACATCAGCCCGGCGCGGTGCCGATCGCCAAGGCCGATCCAGCAGATCCGCGCCGGCAGGCCCTGAAACGCAATCCGGTCCGCCGCCATGTCCAGCCAGCGGTGCAGATGCGCGTTTTCCGGGAACAGCTTTTTCATCGCCGCGTCGGTCTTGTAAATATCCTCCGGATCGCCCGACAGCGCCACCCAGCGGAAGGGGCCGATGCCCTTGCAGAACAGGGGCCGGATATAGGCGGGCACGAAACCGGGAAAGGCAAAGGCGTTGGTCAGCCCCTCATCCAGCGCCACCTGCCGGATATTGTTACCATAATCCAGCGTCGGCACCCCGGCGTTCCAGAAATCCACCATCGCCGAGACATGGGTTTTCATACTCGCCCGCGCGGCCTTTTCGACCGATTTCGGATCGGTTTCCCGCGCGGCCTTGGCCTGCTCCACGGTCCAACCCTGCGGCAGATAGCCGTTTCGCGGATCATGGGCCGAGGTCTGGTCGGTCACGATATCGGGGCGCATGCCGCCCGCCTTCATCCGCCGCACCAGTTCGGGAAAGACATCGGCCGCATTGCCCAAAAGCCCGACCGATTTGGCCACGCCCTTGGCGGTCCAACCCGCGATCATGGCAAGCGCTTCGTCCAGCGTCTGCGCCTTGGCATCGACATAGCGGGTGCGGATGCGGAAATCGATGCGACTCTCGTCGCATTCCACGGCCAGACAGCAGGCTCCGGCCATGACAGCGGCCAGAGGCTGCGCGCCACCCATGCCGCCAAGGCCACCCGTCAGGATCCATTTGCCGGTCAACGATCCGCCGTAATGCTGGCGCCCGGCCTCGGCAAAAGTCTCGTAGGTGCCTTGCACGATGCCTTGGGTCCCGATGTAAATCCACGACCCTGCGGTCATCTGGCCGTACATCATCAGGCCCTTTTTATCGAGCTCGTTGAAGTGGTCCCAGGTCGCCCAGTGCGGTACGAGGTTGGAGTTCGCGATCAGAACCCGGGGCGCATCCTTGTGGGTGCGGACCACGGCAACGGGGCGGCCGGATTGGACGATCAGGGTCTCGTCATCCTCCAGATCCTTGAGCGTGGCGACGATCCGGTCGAAATCATCCCAAGTCCGCGCAGCGCGCCCGATACCGCCGTAAACCACCAACTCATGCGGATTCTCGGCCACATCCGGGTGCAGATTGTTCATCAGCATCCTCATAGCGGCCTCGGTCAGCCAGGACTTTGCGGTGATCTCGGTGCCGGTCGCAGGATAGATGTCGCGGGCGTTTTTGCGGTCGAACATGGGGGCTCCTATAAGATGGGCAGGGTCAGGCCAGCGGCACGGGCAAGCGCGCCGCTGCCGATCAGCTTGGCGGCGGCGGCCAGATCGGGGGCCAAAAAGCGGTCGTCTTCGAGACGGGAGACGTCTTGGCGCAGACGGGTCAAGGCGCGGCGCAGGGGGGCGCTGGTTTGCAGGGGCGCGCGAAACTCGATCCCTTGGCCCGCGCAGATCGCCTCGACCCCAAGGATGACGTTCAGGTTTTCCACCATCCGCCCCAGCCGTACAGCGCCATGCGCCGCCATCGACACATGATCCTCTTGATTGGCCGAGGTTGGCGTGCTGTCAGTGACGCAGGGCATTGCGATATGCTTGTTTTCGCTCATCAAAGCCGCCGTTGTCACCTCGGCGATCATCAGACCGGAATTCAGCCCCGGACGCGGGGTCAGAAAGGCGGGCAGGTTGAACGACAGCACCGGGTCCACGATCAGCGCCACGCGGCGCTGGGCGATGGCACCGATTTCGGCCAATGCGAGCGCGATCATATCGGCGGCAAAGCCCACCGGTTCCGCATGAAAGTTACCACCCGAAACGATCATCCTATCCCCGGTCAGCACCAAGGGGTTGTCCGTGGCCGCATTCGCCTCGATTTGCAGGGTGCCGGCGGCCATGCGCAAAACATCCATCGCGGCGCCCGTCACCTGCGGCTGGCAGCGGATGCAATAGGGGTCCTGAACGCGGGCGTCGCCCTCGATATGGCTTTCGCGGATCTGCGAGCCGTCCAGCAGCGCGCGCATCGTGGCGGCGGCTTCGATCTGGCCGGAATGGCCGCGCAGGGCGTGGATTTCGGGGTGCAAGGGCGCGGTAGAGCCCATAATCGCATCGGTCGACATGGCGGCAGTCACCAGCGCCGATTGCGCGGCGGTCCAGCCATCGAACAGGCCCGCCAGCGCATAGGCGGTCGAAAACTGGGTGCCGTTGATAAAGGCCAGCCCCTCTTTGGGACCCAGCGGGATCGGGGCCAGCCCTGCCGCCGCCAGCGCCTGCGCGCCGGGCAGGATGCGGCCCTGATACTCGGCCTCGCCCTCGCCAATGATCACGGCCGTCATATGCGCCAGCGGCGCCAGATCACCCGAAGCGCCGACCGAGCCTTGGATCGGCACCAAGGGCGTCACGCCGCGTTCCAGCATCTGCTCCAGCAGCTCGATCAGTGCCCAGCGCACGCCCGAGGCGCCGCGCCCAAGGCTCAGCAGTTTCAGCGCCATCATCAGGCGGGTCTGACCCACCGGCATCGGCGCGCCCACGCCGCAGCAATGCGACAGGATCAGATTACGCTGCAAGGTCGCGGTATCTTCGGGGGCGATGCGCAGGCTGGCAAGTTTGCCAAAACCGGTATTCACGCCGTAAACCGGGGCATCCCCGGCAGCGGCGGCGGTGATCATCGCGGCGGCCGCCTCGACCCCCGGACGCGCGCGGCGGTCCAGTGTAACGGCCACCAGATCGCGGTAGATCTGGGCCAGATCGGCAAGAGTAACCTCTCCGGGCATCAGGCAATGGGCTGGCATCGGGCACCTCGGTTTGGAGTTTCGGCAGGGGAATATGTAGGCAGAATTGGCGAATATGTCTATACATATAATGGCCCGCGCGGTCCGCCCTTATCGCCTTGTCCCAGCGGAGTTCTTGCGCTTGCCAGCATTAACGCATCAACTTCGCTCATCGTCCTGGATCCCGTCCCGCCTGCACCGAAAAGAGACTACCATGTCGATCCTCGCCAGCGTCCACCATCTGACCCATTACCTCGATGACCGCCCGGTGACCCTTGGCCCGCAGATCATCCGCCTGCGCCCCGCGCCCCATAGCCGGACGCGCGTGGTCTCCCATTCGCTGAAAGTGACGCCTGCCAACCACTTCATGAACTACCAGCAAGACCCCTATGGCAACTGGCTGGCGCGCTATGTCTTTGACGGCCCGGTGACCGAGCTAAAGATCGAAGTGGATCTGACGGCGGACATGACGGTCTATAACCCCTTTGATTTCTTTGTCGAAGACAGCGCCGAAACCTGGCCCTTCGACTATCCGCCCGAGCTGGCCGAAGATCTGGTGATCTACCGAAACTGCCCGCCCGCCGCCCCGATGCTTCAGGGCCTCTTGGACCGGGTCCCGCGCGAGCCGCTGCGCACCATGGATTTCATCGTGCGGTTGAATGCGCAGCTGGAGCGGGAAATCGGCTATGTCATCCGGATGGAGCCGGGCGTGCAGACCCCCGAGGAAACTCTGACGCTGGCCAAGCGGTCCTGCCGCGATACCAGCTGGCTTTTGGTCCATGCGCTACGCCACCTCGGCTTTGGCGCGTGGTTCGTCTCGGGCTATCTGATCCAGCTAAAGCCGGATCTGGTAGCGATTGACGGGACCGTCGGGACTGACAAGGATTTCACCGATCTGCATGCCTGGTGCGAGATTTATCTGCCCGGCGCGGGCTGGATCGGGCTGGATCCGACAAGCGGGCTTTTGACCGGGGAAGGTCATATCCCGCTTTCCGCCACACCGCATTAGCCAGTGCCGCGGCAATCTCAGGCATGGCAAGAGATGCCGAGGTCATTTTTGACTTTGCGATGAATGTCACCCGCAGCGCCGAATATCCGCGCATCACCAAGCCCTTTTCTGACGAGGCTTGGGCCGATCTTAACGCCATGGGCGCCAAGGTCGATGCAGCCCTTGGCGCGGCCAATGTGCGCCTGACCATGGGCGGCGAGCCGACCTTTATCTCGATCGACGATTTCGAGACGGAGGAATGGAATACGGGCGCCGTCGGGCCGACCAAAAGGATCTTTGCCGCTGCCCTGATCCGCCGCCTGCAAGCCCGGTTCGCGCGGGGGGGGGATTTCTGCACTACGGGCAAGGCAAATGGTATCCCGGCGAAAGCCTGCCGCGTTGGACCTTCAGCCTTTACTGGCGGCGCGACGACAAGCCGATCTGGCACAACCCGGACCTGATCGCACCCGAGTTTTCCGCAGAAAACGCCACCCCCGCGCAGGCAACCGTCCTTCTGGAAACCATCGCCCGCAATCTGGGCGTTCCGGCCGAAAACGTGGTGCCCGCCTATGAAGACCCCGCCGAATGGATCGTCAAAGAGGGCAACCTGCCGGAAAACGTGACCCCGCAGAATTCGAAGCTGAAAAACCCCGAAGAGCGGAGCCGCATCGCGCGGATTTTCGCACGCGGGCTGACCGAGCCTTCGGGTTTTGTGCTGCCTGTGCAGCGCTGGCAGTCGCGGGCGCGAAGACCTGGGCCTCCGAGAAATGGGAGCTGCGGCGCGGCCACCTGCTCTTGGTGCCGGGCGATAGCCCGGTCGGCTACCGCCTGCCGCTGGGCGCGCTGCCCCATGTGCCCGAGGCCGACTATCCCCATGTCGGTCCCGCCGACCCGATCGAAGATCGCGGCGCCCTGCCCGAATTTGCCCCCGCCCAGCACCGGCTGGAAAAATCGGCCTTTACCGCCGCCGATCCCGTGCAGGACCGCCGCGAGCAGGTAATCTCGGATGTGGTCGGCATGGTGCGCACCGCTATTTGGGTGGAGCCGCGCGCCGGGCGGCTTTGCGTCTCTATGCCCCCGGTCGAAAAGGTCGAGGATTATCTCGAACTGGTCGCGGCGGCCGCCCTGCACGGCCTGCCCGTCCATATCGAAGGCTACGGGCCTCCGAATGATCCGCGCCTGAACGTGATCCGCGTCGCCCCCGATCCGGGCGTGATCGAGGTCAACATCCACCCTGCCCACACCTGGTCCAAGGTCGTGGCCACCACCGAAGCCGTCTATCAAGAGGCCCGCCAACTGTGGCTTGGTGCCGACAAATTCATGATCGACGGCAAGCATACCGGCACCGGCGGCGGCAATCATGTGGTGGTGGGCGGCATCACCCCAGCCGACAGCCCCTTCCTGCGCCGCCCCGATCTGCTTGCCAGCCTGATCCTGCATTGGCAGCGCCACCCCGCGCTGTCCTATATGCTCTCAGGGCTTTTCATCGGCCCAACCTCTCAGGCTCCGCGCATCGACGAGGCGCGGATGGATGTCCTTTACGAGCTGGAGATCGCCCTGTCGCAGATCGCCCTGCCGGGACAGGGACCGGCCCCGGCCCCATGGCTCGTGGACCGCCTTTTGCGCAACCTTATGGTCGATCTGACCGGCAATACCCACCGCGCCGAGATCTGCATTGACAAGCTTTATTCCCCCGACGGGCCGACCGGGCGGCTGGGGCTGGTCGAGTTTCGCGGCTTTGAAATGCCGCCCAATCCGCGGATATGGGCCGCCCCTCTCAAGGGCAATCTGACCCGCTGAGGCACCACTCTTTTCGACCGCTTCATGCTGCCCTATTTCATCTGGGCCGATTTTCTGGAGGTTCTGGGCGATCTGCGCCAGAACGGCTTTGATCTGAACCCCGATTGGTACAAGGCGCAGGCCGAGTTCTGCTTTCCCTTTTGCGGCGAGGTGACGGCGGAAGGCGTGACGTTGGAACTGCGACAGGCGCTGAAGCCCTGGCATGTGTTGGGCGAAACCGGGGCGATCGGCGGCACGGTGTGTTATACCGACAGCTCGGTCGAACGGCTGCAAGCAAAACTGACCGGCGGCGATCGCGGACGCTACATCGTGACGTGCAACAAGCGGCAGCTGCCAATGCAGCCGACGGGGACGGCTGGCGTTTCGGTGGTCGGGGTGCGGTTCAAGGCCTGGGCGCCACCGCTGGCGCTGCACCCGGTCCTGCCGGTCAATGCGCCGCTGACCTTTGACATCTATGAGACCTGGAACGGGCGCGCGCTGGGCGGCTGCACCTAGGCTCTGGACCCATTAAACCGCTTGATAGCCCGATAGCTCACTGATTCACTGGCGGCACCAAGGAGGTGTCGCCATGACCGAGATGTTTCTGCTTTCCGAAGCCCAGATGGGCCGGATTTCCACGTTCTTTCCGCTCTCGCACGGGGTGCCGCGTGTCGATGATCGGCGGGTGATCAGCGGCATTATCTTTGTGATCCGCAATGGGCTTAGGTGGCGCGACGTGCCCGCAAGCTACGGAC
>CAIYZT010000041.1 GCA_903930735.1 uncultured Paracoccaceae bacterium
AACCTTCGGAATGGCGACATCATCGACCCGCAGGTTGCGCAGATTGCCCAGGCCAAAGCTGGCCCCCGCCCCCGCACCGCGCACAACCGCCCGCTCCGCCCGTGCCGCCGCTGCCGCCTCGCCAGAAGAAAACCCGCTGAGAAGCCGCCCAAAAAAGCCTTTGGTCGGCGCGGCGCTATCCACGTCCACAGCGCCCTGCCCGGCGCCCGTTCCGTCGTTTGTACTGCCCATCGGTCCTTTGTCCAGAAATGCGCGCCTCAAAAGCAGGCCTTGAGGCGGTTACGCCGAATATGGGTCACGAATGCCCAGTTGCGCAAGTATCCGCGCCTCCAGAGCCTCCATCAGATCGCCATCCGCGTCGCCGACGTGATCATAACCCAAAAGATGCAGAATGCCATGAACCAACAGATGCGTGACATGATCGGCCATCGGTATATCCGCCGCCAGGGCCTCGGCTGCGCAGATGTCATAGGCTATGGCGATATCGCCGAGGTGGCCATCCTCGACCTCGGCTAAAACAGGCAGGTCGGGTGCGGTGCCGGGAACCACGGCTCCGCGCTCGTCCGAGGGCCAGCTGAGCACATTGGTCGGCTGCGGTTTGCCCCGGAAATCGGCGTTCAGCCCCGCGATTCGGGCATCATCGCAGGCCATGACGCAAAGGCTGAATCCTTCGTTCGGCAGCCCCAGTGAACGGAAAGTCGCGCGTGCCGCCGGCATCGCCAGGGCGTCAAGCTCCAGCGCCAACCAGCGGTCATCTTCGATGACGATTTCAACCACAGCTACCATGGGCTGGCCCTAACGCTTTGCCACCGGCATCTCAAGCCCCCGAGGTCGACTCAGGGGCGCCGCCCCTCGCCCGAGCCGGGCTCACCCCGGGATACTTGGATCAAGATGAAGAGGATCGCACTTGCCCTTCAATGTGGTTCAAATATCCCGGGGGGACAAGCGGCCGAAGGGCGCTTGAGGGGGCAGCGCCCCCTCTTGCCGGCCTCAGAACCTACATATCGTTGGCCTCATAAGCCTCGATGATCCGCGCCACGAGCGGGTGACGGACAACGTCCTTGGAGGTGAAGTAGTTGAACGACACGCCCTTGACCCCTTGCAGGATCCGCTCGGCGTCATGCAGCCCACTGGTCGTGCCACGCGGCAAATCGATCTGCGTGCGATCGCCAGTGATCACCATCCGGCTGCCTTGACCAAGGCGGGTCAGGAACATCTTCATCTGCATGCTGGTGGCGTTCTGCGCCTCGTCCAGGATCACGAAGGCGTTCGACAGCGTGCGACCGCGCATAAAGGCCAGCGGCGCGATTTCGACCCGCTTGTCCTCCATCAGTTTTTGCAACTGCTTGGCGGGCAGAAAGTCGTTCAGCGCGTCGTAGAGCGGCTGCATATAGGGATCGACCTTTTCCTTCAGATCGCCGGGCAGAAAGCCCAAGCGTTCCCCCGCTTCGACCGCCGGGCGCGACAGGATAATCTTTTCCACCGCGCCCGAGATCAGCATAGTCACGCCCACGGCAACCGCCAGATAGGTCTTGCCGGTGCCCGCAGGCCCGATCCCAAAGCCCATCTCGTTCTGGAACAGATTGGCGACATAGGCCTTTTGTGCCTCGGTCCGCGGCTCGATCGCCTTTTTGCGGGTGCGCAGCTCCATACCGGCGCTGGAGAACATCTCGATCTGTTCGCCCTCGGCGATGCGCAGAGGATCGCCCGATGTCGGCATCCGCAGGGCGGCGTCAATGTCGCCCGCCGCCACTTCGCGCCCCGTTTCGAGCCGGGCATACAGCGAGCGCAGCACAGCCGCCCCCTGTTCACGCGCGATCTTCTCCCCAATCACCGAAAGCCGGTTGCCGCGTCTGAGGATATTGACCCCCATCTGATGCTCGATCTGGGACAGGTTGCGGTCATATTCGCCGCAAAGGCCGATCAGTAATCTGTTGTCGGGAAATTCAACGATTGTCTCAACCATATCGTTGGATTGCGGCGGCGGGGTTAGCGCGCTGATGCCCAAAAGTCTCTCCTTCCGGTCAGGTTGCAAGGCCAGTGACCGCAGTGTCGGGCAGAGGGATCAGGCTTGCAAGTGAAGATTTCGCTTGTTCAGCATAGAAGCCGATTTATCGCGATTTTGTGACAGGATCGCCTAATTAAGCATCTGTTTCCAAAAACAAAAATGGCCGCAGCGCGGTGCTGCGGCCATTCTTTAGGCCCTTGAGTTCGTCCCGGATGAAGGGGCCGTTTCCGCCCCGCATTACGGGTTGTAAGGAGCCGTATCGACCGGATTGGTATTCACATGGCTTTACCTATAGGTCCCATAGGTGGCTCCGTTTTGGACATCGACCAGATCTCTCTAGTTGCTCGGAACGTAGTCATTCATAACGGCACTGGAAGTTTGGTAGACCCCGATAACTGTGCCCGGCGGGTAGAGCGAGTTGCAAACCGGCAGGCCGGTCGCCGGATCGTAGCGGCGGCCCGAATAGCCTTCGATACCGTCGTCGATAATCCAGCCCTGGCAGCCGTCCGGATCATAGGCAATCGCCGCTTCGCCATTCACCAGAACACCGTTGTCAATACCGAGGTCGGTGGCCGTTGCGATTACGGTATTTGGCCCTTGGGTATAGGGTGTCAACTCTGAAATACAGCCGGACATGAGAAGGGCGCCGAAAAGACCCAATGCGATGCGCTGATGCTGTGCCATTTTCCTCACCACATGTAACAGATGACTTCGACGCGGCGATTCTGCTGCATACCAGCTGCAGAGGAATTCGACGCGACCGGGTTACGCTCGCCAAAGCCGATCTCACGCTCGACCGTGGCACCGACCGAACGGGCGACCGATGCAACCGAAGCTGCCCGGCGCTGGGAAAGGTCTATATTGTATTCATCCGAGGCGCGGCTGTCTGTATGGCCATAGATGGCATAGCCAAAGGCGCCCGCTTGGGTAAAGAACCCTTCGAGCCGCCGCCTACCGTCATGCGTCAACTTGGCACTGTCGGCGGCGAACAGGTTGTCGGTGTTCTCCACCATGCAGGTGTTCTTTTTCAGACAGATCGGCTTGCCGGTCTTGGGGTCCACGCGGTCAAGCATATAGCCCTCGGTCCCGCCATCCGCCCACCAGTGCATGCAGCCGTCGTCATCAATCCAGACGCCCCATTCGATTTTTCCCGCAATTTCCGGTGCGTTCTGGGCCATTGCCCCCGTTGCCATTTGCAAGCCAGCGACAAGCGCCGCCCCTGCCATGACCTTTTGCATGGTACTGGTAAATCGTCCCACGGTTCGCGCCCCCCTTGGACTGATAATTTTTACACTTCTTTTTAATATGCCTGACCGCGGCATTGTGCGATGTAAAGCGAAATCTATGGCTTATGGGCCTGTGAACCACCAGTTGTTTCGTCTGGGCGCGAAAATCGGTCCAAATCTGCGGCACTGCTTCGGAACCGGAAACAGAGCGCAAAAGACTAGATTCCCGAAATTCTGGCCCCCGCCAAAGAGTTCGCGGACGAAGCTAAGATTCGTACCCGAACCAGGTCGCCCGGCTTGCCGTCGGGGTCAGTGACATGGACCGCATGCAGATGATCCGACTTGCCGACCATCTGCCCCGGCATGCGCCCGGCCTTGTCGTACAGGACCCGGACTTCGCGGCCGACCATGGCGTGCTGAACCTCACGCTGCTGGGCGCTGAGCAGGCCTTGCAGGGCCTGAAGGCGCGCATCGGCCAAGGCGGCGTCAATCTCGGGCTTTTCGGCCGCAGGCGTGCCGGGGCGCGAGGAATATTTGAAGCTGTAGGCCATCCCAAAGCCGACGCTCCGGACAAGATCCATGGTTTGCTCGAAATCGGCATCGCTCTCGCCTGGAAAGCCGACGATGAAATCGGAGGACAGCAAGATATCGGGCCGTGCGGCGCGGATACGTTCGATCACGCGCAGAAACTGCTGGGCGGTGTGCTTGCGGTTCATCGCCTTGAGGATCCGGTCAGACCCGGATTGGACCGGCAGATGCAGGTAGGGCATCAGTTTGGGCTCGTCGCCATGCGCGGCGATCAGATCGTCTTCCATGTCGTTCGGATGCGAGGTGGTATAGCGGATCCGCTCCAGCCCGTCGATCTTTGCCAGCGCTCGGATCAGGCCGGCAAGACCGGTCGCTTGGGCGTGGTAGGCATTCACATTCTGGCCCAAAAGGGTGATGTCGCGGACCCCGCGTTCGACCAGATCGCGCGCCTCGGTGATAATGCGCGTCACCGGACGGCTGACCTCGGCCCCCCGCGTATAGGGCACCACGCAGAAGGCGCAGAATTTGTCGCAGCCCTCTTGAACGGTCAGAAACGCCGAAGGGCCACGTGCCGCTTTGCGTTTGGGCAGGAGGGAGAATTTGTCTTCCGTCGGAAATTCGGTGTCGATTGACTTAAGCCCCGAGCGCGCCATTTCCGGCAACCGGTGATAGCTTTGCGGGCCGACGACCAGATCGACAAGCGGCATTCGCCGCATGATCTCGCCGCCCTCGGCCTGCGCCACGCAGCCTGCAACGCCGATTTTCAGATCGGGCTTGGCGGCTTTCAGCGGACGCAGCCGTCCCAGATCGGAATACAGCTTTTCGCTGGCCTTCTCGCGGATATGGCAGGTGTTTATGAGCACCATATCGGCGTCTTCGGCCCGCTCGGTGGTGACATAGCCGTCGGCTACCATGGCCTCGACCATGCGCTCGCTGTCGTAAACGTTCATCTGGCACCCGTAGGTCTTGATGAACAGCTTTTTCGCTTCGCCGTGCTTGCTATCGCTCATGGATCACCCGTTCTTGGCCCTCCCATAGGTCAAACCGGCGCGGGGCGCAACGATCAGACCCCGTCGATGGCGACGCCCGGCGCGGAATGGGGGTATTGCGGCAGGGCGCCCTCGACCGGATAGTAGGCGGGCCGTCCCTCGCAACAGATGTGATAGCCCGCTTTGAGCGCGCTTGGATCATCCAGAGAACCGGCAAGAATGGCGATATGACCGGCCTTCCTGGGCCGCCAGAACAGGGCCGAGCCGCAGGTGCCGCAAAAGCCCCGTTCGGCAAACTCCGAAGCGGCGAACCAGCGTAGAGGCTGATCCACGAGCAGGGTCAGATCAGCCTGCGCCACCGAGGTCGCGGCATAATACAGGCCCGTCTGCCTGCGGCATTGGCTGCAGTGGCAAAAGATCACCTCGCGCAAGGGCCCGCGCGCCTGATACCGCACGCCGCCGCGCAGGCACCCGCCGCTATGCAAATCCATCCTACCCTCCGCGCCCATCGATGGCCAAATCTAACGCCCCGCCGGGCAAGTTGCAGAGGTTATGCGATGATCCTGAGCGTCCGCCCGACACCCAAGGCCGGGCCCCCAAAACTCCTGTCTTGCATTGCACCGCCGGTTAACCGATTCTGTGCTTTAAAAGGACCGCGCGACAAGAAAGACCGGAATGAAATTCGCATCGCTTCAAGAATACATGACGGCCAAGCCTGCCGGCCTGACCAAGGGCCCGCTGGCCATGGTCTTTGCCGAGGATGCGAGCGAACTCGACAGCACCCTGCGCCACCATCTGGATGCGGGGTTTGGGTCTGTCCTGCTGCTGGCCGATGACGCGCTGAACGTCTCCGCGGACCTCGGCGAAAGGATCGACCGGGTCCGGTTTGATCTTTTTGCCGACAATGCCCTGACGCGGGCGATGAACAGCCTGATTGCGGCGGCCACGCCGGGGCTGTGGATGTACTACTGTTTCAACGCCGAATATCTGTTCCATCCGTTTTGCGAGACCCGCACGATCCGCGATCTTTTGACTTTTCAGGTCGAAGAGCGGCGCGATGCCGTGCTGTCCTATGTCATCGATCTTTACGCCGACAATCTGGAGGCATTTCCCGATGCCGTCTCGCTGGAGCGCGCGCATCTGGACAAATCGGGCTATTACGCGCTCGGGCGGCCCAATGCGGCCCATCACAACCATCCCAAGGAACGCCAGCTGGATTTCTTTGGCGGCTTGCGCTGGCGCCTGGAAGAGCATGTGCCCCCAAACCGCCGCAAGATCGACCGTATCGCGCTGTTCCGCGCCAAGCCGGGGCTGGAGTTGCTGGATGATTTCACCTTCAGCGACGAGGAATATAATACCTACGCCTGCCCCTGGCACCATAATGTGACCACCGCCATCGCCAGCTTTCGCACCGCCAAGGCGCTGCGCACCAATTCGGGGTCAAAGTTTGGGATCCAAAGCTTTTTCTGGCACAATTCTATGCCTTTTAAATGGCATAGCCAGCAGTTGATGGATCTGGGGCTGATGGAACCGGGGCAGTGGTTCTAAGGGAACAGTCTGCCCCAGAGGTCATATTCACCGGCTTCCTCAACCGTCACCGTCACGATATCGCCGGGCACTAGCCCTTCGAACCCTTCGTCGATGAAAAGATTGCCGTCGATTTCGGGTGCATCGGCCTTGGTCCGGCAGGTGGCGCCGTCTTCGTCGACTTCATCCACGATGACCTGCATTTGGCGACCGACCTTGGCCGCCAGTTTAGCCTCGGAAATCCCTTGGGCCTTTTGCATGAAACGGTCCCAGCGGTCCTGCTTCACCTCTTCAGGCACATGGTCCGGCAAATCGTTCGACCGCGCGCCGGCGACGTTTTCGTATTTGAAACAGCCCACCCGGTCCAATTGCGCGCTGTCCATCCAGTCCAGCAGGGTCTGAAACTCGGCCTCCGTCTCGCCGGGATAGCCCACGATAAAGGTCGAGCGCAGGGTGATATCGGGGCAATCGCGCCGCCAGGCCGCGATCTCGTCCAGGGTTTTCGCCGCCGCCGCCGGGCGGGCCATGCGCCGCAGTGTGTCGGGATGGGCATGTTGAAACGGAATATCGAGATAGGGCAGGATCATGCCGCCCGAATCAGACGCCGCCGCCATCAGCGGGATCAGATCGCGGACATGGGGATAGGGATAGACATAATGCAGCCGCACCCAAGCGCCGAGTTGCCCCAACTCGCGCGTCAGATCGGTGATATGGGCGCGCACCTCGCGGTCTTTCCAGGC
>CAIYZT010000042.1 GCA_903930735.1 uncultured Paracoccaceae bacterium
ACATGACGCTGGAAACCATGGCGCCTTTGAGTGATGATCCAATGATCAGCCTGCCCGTCGTGGCACCCTGATCAAGCAGGCCCGCGCCCGAAATGGCGGAGATCTTCATGGCCAGCTACACCACGCCGTGGGACACGATCTTCAATCTGATTCAGATTGAAGGCAATCCGCTCTAGGGTCTGTTGAGAATCATCGGAAATTGATGACAGCTGTTGAAATTTGGATTCATGCGGTGAAGGAGGTATCGGCTTTATCGCTTCGCATGGCAATCCTCTTGCACTCCTTTAGTTTGCAGAAGAAAATCTCGATCAGGTGCCGTGATTTGTAAACGTCGAGGTCGATATCCAATGGCTTGCTGCACCGTGGATGCTGCGAAATGATGATTTAGACCTTGCGCGCGTTCATATCCGCGATGACCGCTTCGGTGTCGAAGGCCTTGTCCGCGATCAATCCGCGGAAAGCCACGTCCTTGATCAGAGGAGCGATGCCGATGGTGTCATAGCGCTTTCCGGGCAGCAGGTTGAAGCGGACAAATTTGCCCAAGGCGTCCGTCAAAGCCAGGATTTTGGTCGTCATTCCACCTCGGGACTTGCCAATGGCCTGGCGAAAAGCCCCCCCTTTGCGCCCTGTCCATGACGGTGAACCCTGACAATAGTTGCATCAACCATCGCAAATTCCATATCGGGGGCATCCGACACGGAGTCAAAAATCTGTTTGAAAACATCGGCTTTCACCCAATCGCGAAAGCGCTTGGACACAGTGTTCCACTTTCTTAACTCCGGCGGCAAGTCCCGCCACGGGCTGCCAGTCCTTGCGATCCACAGCACAGCTTCCACAAATAGGCGCCCATCACCGCCCGTGCGTCCGGGGTCTGTCACCTTGCCTTTGCAATGCGGCTGCATCTTGGCCCATCGGGCATCCGTCAAGCACATGCGATCCATGATGATCTCCTTTCGGAGCTTGAATCACAAGCTACTCACCCTGTGAATCCCAATTCTCAACATAGCCTAGTAGATATACCGAATCTGATCGGACCAATAACGCTCCATCCGCTTTAGCGATTGGTTGACGGTTTCCATATCTTCCACGCTGACCAGACCCTTTTTCACCAGACCCTCGGCATGTTGGCCAAACAGATCCGACAGCATGGTCCGCACCTTTCGCCCCTTTTCCGTCAGCCGCACCCGCACCGAGCGGCGGTCAATTTCAGAGCGTTGATGGTGCATATAGCCCAGTTCGACCAGCTTTTTCAGATTATAGGACACGTTAGAGCCCTGATAATAGCCGCGCGATTTCAGCTCGCCCGCGGTCACCTCATTCTCGCCGATGTTGAACAAGAGTAGCGCCTGAACCGAGTTGATTTCCAGCAGGTTGATCCGCTCAAACTCATCCTTCACCACATCCAGCAGCAACCGGTGCAGCCGTTCGATCATCGCAAGGCTATCTAGATATCCGGACAGAAAGGCCCTTTGCGAGCCGTCCAGCAGCGGGGTATGCATCGTCATCATTATCTCTCCCAGAGTCATGAGTCTGAGGAGTAGAATGGGTACAAAACGCAAATATCGCGTAAATCAGAAGACGAATTTTCCATTCATTTTGCTGCAATCGGCGCGAAATCAGCCTTTTTGTAGCCGAGCGCGCGCTGCATTGGCAATAATCGCGATCATCGGGGCCAATGATTCGGGCGCCGCGCCCTGTCCCAGAACCCAAGGCAGCAGGTCGGTATCGCTTTCATTCAGCAGCGCATCAAAGGTCAAAAGATCGCTCTCGCTCATCGCTCCCAGCGCTGCATCGGCAAAGGGCCCCAGGATAAGGTCCATCTCTTTGGTGCCGCGCCGCCAGGACCGCATCCGCATCCGTTTCAGCCGCGCTTCTTGCTCTTTGCCCGCCGCCATCGCTTGAACCCCTGCCCCCTGCGTCATAGAACGGAATCCTAGCCCTGCAAGCGGAGCCATGCCATGGCCTTTATCTCTGACACCCTGTCGCGCGTCAAACCCTCGCCCACCATCGCCATGACCGGCAAGGCAATGGCGATGAAGGCGCAGGGGATGGATGTGATCTCCCTTTCGGCGGGCGAGCCGGATTTCGACACGCCGCAGAACATCAAGGCTGCGGCAAAGCGGGCCATGGATGCGGGCAAGACCAAATACACCGCGGTCGATGGGATACCCGAGCTGAAGGCGGCGATTTGCGACAAGTTTCGCCGCGAGAATGGGCTCAGCTATACCCCGGCTCAGATCACGGTTGGCACCGGCGGCAAGCAGACGCTGTATAATGCCTTCATGGCCACGCTGAACCCCGGCGATGAGGTGATCATTCCCGCGCCCTATTGGGTGTCCTATCCCGATATGGTGCTGCTTGCAGGTGGAACGCCCGTGCCCGTGGTGGCCGGGATCGAAACCCGGTTCAAGCTGACCCCGGCCCAACTGGAGGCCGCGATCACGCCCAAGACCAAATGGTTTGTCTTCAACTCGCCGTCCAATCCGACGGGCGCCGGCTATACCTGGGACGAGGTGCGCGCGCTTTGCGATGTGCTGCTGCGCCATCCCCATGTCTGGATCATGACCGATGACATGTACGAACATCTGGTCTTTGACGATTTCAAATTCTCGACCCCCGCGCAGGTGGAGCCGTCGCTGTATGACCGCACGCTGACATGCAATGGCGTGTCCAAATCCTATGCGATGACCGGCTGGCGGATCGGCTATGCGGCAGGTCCGGTCGAGCTGATCAAGGCCATGGGCACGGTGCAATCGCAAAGCACTTCGAACCCCTCGTCGATCAGCCAATATGCGGCGCTGGAGGCGTTGAACGGCCCGCAGGATTTTCTGGCGCCGAACCGCGCCCTGTTTCAGCGCCGCCGTGATCTGGTTGTGGGGATGCTGAACACCGCCAAGGGGGTGATTTGCCCTTGCCCCGAAGGCGCGTTTTACGTCTATCCGGATATCGCGGGCTGTATCGGCAAGACCAGCGCCATGGGCACCAAAATCGCCAATGACGAGGACTTTGCCAATGCCCTCTTGCAGGAAACCGGCGTGGCGGTGGTCTTTGGCGCGGCCTTTGGCCTGTCGCCGAATTTCCGGGTCTCTTACGCCACCTCCGATGAAGTGTTGCGCGATGCCTGTAACCGGATTATCCGTTTCTGCAGCGGCCTGACCTGAGAGGCGCCATGTCTGGTGATCTGCCCGAGTTCTATTTCCGCATCCGTGAAAACGGGGCTGCCGTGTTTCGGGTTGATACCGAAAACCGCCAGCGCCGGATTGATCTTGAAGAGATTGCCACGATCAACATCAAGAACGGCCAGATCAAACGCCACGGCGAGCGGGCGCTTTCGGCGCAGGAAACCAAGGTCATTCAGGATTGGATCGCGGCGCGGCAGGCTTTGCTCGCGGGCCGCGATATGGACGATCTGCACCGCGCCATCGACTATCTGAACATCACCACGCAATGGGTCCAATCCAAGGCAACGGATGAGCAGCTGGACGAGGTGACGGAAAGTCTTTTAGTGGCCATGCATGATCTGCGAACCACGTTGGTGAAACGCAAATCTGACCGCTTCCTCAAGCGCCAGCAGGCTGCGGAATAGCTACAGCGGCAGATCCAGCGTTACCGGAAAATGGTCCGAGGCTTGCAAAAGAGCGGCAGCAAGGGCGGGATTTTGCGCGATCGCCGGGTCGTTGACAGGGTGCCAAATCCGCCACTTCCCGCCGCGAAAGCCGGGCGAGACCATGATATAGTCCAGCAAAGCCTCAAAAAATCGCTGCTCCGGCTCCAGCCAAAAACGCGCGGTTGTCAGGCCCGGCCCCTGCGCAAGGATGGCATGGGGATCATAAAGCTGCAGGTTTGGCGGGCCATCAGGGCCGAGCACGGCCTCGACGCCCGAGCGGCCAAAGAGCTTTTCGAATTCGTCCAGCCCCGGCCCATCGTTGAAATCGCCCATCACGATCAGCGCCTCGCCCGCCGCCAGATGCGCCTCGACGCGCAGGCGCAGCCAGCCGCATTCGGCCAATTGCTTGCGCCGGTTTTCGATAGAGAACCGCCGCCACTCTGCCGGGCTGCGCGCGCCGCGGGGGGATTTCGATTTGGCATGGACCCCGATCAGCCGCAAAGCTTGCCCGCCGAATTCCACCGCCAACTCCAGAGGCGGCTTTGAAAACCGCAGCTGCTCCCGCATGCCGTCGCCGTCCAGATCCTGCCGGTACGGATGATCAAAGCGCGGCACATAGGCGGTTTGCACAGGGTCATGGCGCGCACTGAGGCGGCTCGGATCATACAGAAACGCGATCTCCTGTTCGGTCTCCGAGGCAAAGCCGATCACTGCCTTTGACTGGCGCAGCCCATGAAGCCGCGCGAAATTCTCCAGCGCGGTCACGGTACTGCGCCCCTGCGAGAGGCTGGTATCGGGCGCCTCGATGATCATCACGCCGTCCGCATCCAGCGCCGCAAACACAGCGGCCAGCGCAGAGAGTTGTGCGGCGCGGCTGATCTCAAAGCGCGACGAGGGGCCGTCGTCATTCAGCAACTGCCCGGAATCATCAAACAGCGCGGTGAACCAAGCCACGTTATAGCTCGCCAGCCGCAAAGGGCGCGGCGGGTTCATACGGCCTTGGCCTCCTGTATCTCTTCCCAAGCCTGATTGATCGCGATCAGCCGCCGCTCTGCCAGCTTGACCGCCTCGGGCGGCACGCCGCGCGCGATCATCACATCGGGGTGGCAATCCTTGACCCCCTGACGCCAGGCGGCACGCGCATCGGCAAGGGTGGCACTCACAGAAAGTCCAAGCACATCATAGGGATCGCGCGGCACGCCTTCGACGAAACGTGCGCGCAGAACGCGGTAGCAGCGCTCGTCCAGACCAAAGATCCGCGCCACTTCGGACAGAAATTCGTCCTCACTCGGGTGGTACTTTCCGTCCGCCATAGCGATCTGAAACAAACCCTCCAACAGGTCGATCAGCACATTGCGGTCATCCGCGCACAGCGCCGCGCCGGTGGTGTTGAACAGCGCCGCCACCTTGCGCGCATAGACATCAAAGCCTGCAACGTCCTGCCGGGCAAGGTTGAAGACGCGGGCGGCATGGGCCTCGTCCTCGGGCGGAATCTCGAAAATTTGCCGAAAAACCAAGACCTCGCCGCGCGTCACCTCGCCGTCGGCCTTGGCCATCTTGGCCCCGAGCGCGATGACGGCAATGGTAAAGCCGACCGAGCGTTCAGGCGTGGGACCGGCACGCAAACGGTCCAGAATCGTGCCCAGCCCTTCGCCAGTGGCGAGGGCGGCGAGCGCCTCATAAATGCGGGTCCAGATCGACATAGGAGCAGCATATCCGGCAATTGGCGGAGAGTCAGGCCGGGAATTCCGAAATTTTTCCGGCTAGCAGAGATGGATGTGCCCGTTTGGCCCGTCCAGCAGGGCGGTCATTTCGGGCTTTGCGCCTTGGATGATTTCAACACGGTCATCGGTAAAGAGCGGCGACAGCGCGGCCCGCAACTCCGCCGCCCGAGGATGCGCGATCTGCAACCGGACAAGGCGCATCTGGCTTTCGGGCAGCGCTTGCACCGGATGGGCCGCGCCCTGCCATTCGATCAGCGCCGGAAAACAGCCGTCATAGGGCAAGCGCCCATCCTGCGGCACCGCCATGCGCCAGCGGTAGGCGCCACGCTGCAGCTGCAAAGGCGCGCCCATTCCGGGCGGGCAGAGCGCCAGCGCTGTCTCCAGGTTATCACAGCGCGCGACCCAATTGGTCAGGCGCAAACCGCTGGAAAAGCTGTCCAGATCGAACCAGCGCGCCCGGCCCGGCGGCGGTGCGGCGGGATTGACCGCGATCACCTCGACATAAAGATCCCCAAGGCCCAAAAGCCGGTTATGGGTGCCCATCAGATCGTGACTACCGCCGCCCGCGAACGCGCAGCCCAGCGCCGCCTCGGCCTGCGCGGTGCCCGCCGCCAGATCGCTGGCTGACCAGGCCAGATGATCAAAGGTCAGGATCAAATGTCCGCCTCGGCGCGCATCAGAACCTCGGTCGTGGCCTTTAGCGCCAGCGCAAAGGACTGAAACCGCGCCTGCGCCACTTCGCCAAACAGGCCCGCCCCGTTTTCGGTCAATTCGAGCGTCAGCACCCGCTTTTTGGGCGCCCATTGCAGGGTTGCGGCCAGATTTGGATCGCCCGCCGCAAACATCGCGCCAAACCGCATCGCCTTGCCCAAAACTTCGGCATCCTGCAATTCGTCGTCGCTGAGCAGACGGAACAAAGGCTCCAGCCGCGATCCGCTGCGACTGTTCTTGTAGCGGTGCAGCAGCGCCAGCCCCAAAAACACCCGCCCCGGATGATCAAGCCCGCCCAGATTGGCGCGGGTAGCATTGTCAAAACAGGCCTCGGCCCGGTAATCGGGATGCGCGCGCCAGGTGGTGTCGTGCAAAAGGCAGGCGGCCTTGATCAGACGCTGACGCTCATAGCTGGCCGATTTGTAGATCGGCAGCAAGAATTCAAACAGTTTCTTGCCAAAGCCGGGTATCCGCGACGAGGTCTGTTCGGCCATCCGCGCCGCCTCGATCAGTGGATCGCGGGCGCGCAGCCTTTCGGGCATTTGCTCGTACAAAAGCCCCTCGCGGATGCCGTAGGCCGAGACATCAATCTCGGCCGGTTTCAGCACCGCGATCATCTCGCGCAGGACCTCGCAGGCCAAAGGCACCAGTTCCATTCGCTCGATAGAGGTGCCCGTGCGGCCGCGCAGTACGGCAAGATCGCTGGTTTGCAGCCAATCGAGGGTGTCGAGCAAGGATTTGGGCTGCATCCGATATTCGTGCAAAACCGTCAGCGGATAGCTGCGCCGTTCCATATCCAGCCGCGCGATAACCCGCCACGATCCGCCCACCAGATAAATCCGCTCGCCCTCGGATTTGATCTGCTCCTGCGCCTCTTTCAGCACCTTGTCGATATGCCGGGCCCGCTCTTTCACATCGCCCGAAACCTGCAATAGCCGGAAAGGGCCCAGCGGCGTCGAGACCCTTTTGCCGACCTTGCCCGCACCGATCCGCGCCAACTCCATCGAATTGCCGCCCATATCGCAGACGATTCCCTTGGCCTCGGGCCAGCCCAAAAGGACGCCCTGCGCCGAGAGTCGCGCCTCTTCGTCGCCGTCGACGATCCACATCTTAAGCCCGGTTTCTGCCATGACCAGCGCCTGAAACTCTGGCCCGTCCGAGGCTTCGCGCATGGCCGCCGTTGCGACCACGTTCAGCGGTTCGATATCCATCCCCTTGGCCAAAAGCGCAAAACGCTTCAGCGCCGACAGGGCCCGGACCCGGCCCTCGGGGTTCAGCCGCCCAGTCTGCGCCAGCCCCTTGCCGAGGCCGCACATGATCTTTTCATTGTAAAAATAGGCCGGAGAGCGCGCCGCGCCGTCAAAGACCACCATCCGGACCGAGTTAGACCCGACATCAACCACGCCCACCCGCGACAAGGCGCGCGCCGAGGGATCGTCAAACAGCGGGCGCCCGAAATGGCCCCAATCCTCATCATTATCCGTCGGAGTCATCAGCGCGTCTTCCATCCCAATTTTGGCTCAGGTCAGACGCTGCACGTCCTTTGCCCCGGCCCGTCCCCTGCCAGACAGCGAGGGATTGTCCATAAAGTACCGGTGACAGCTAAACACTTTTTCGCGCGGACGCGAGGTGTCTCTTGTATAGCTGCCATCGGGCCCAAGAACCCAGCTTTGCGCCACATCGGCCATATTGGCCGCCATTATCTGCCCAACGATCTGCGCGCGCACGGTCTCGTTATGCACCTCAACCAAGGTTTCGACCCGCCGCGACAGATTGCGCCCCATCCAATCGGCGGAAGAGAGAAACACCCGCGCTTTGTCGCTGCTGACGCCCACGCCAGAGCCAAAGCACATGATCCGGCTATGCTCCAAAAACCGCCCGACGATCGATTTGACCCGGATATTCTCGGACAGGCCCACCACACCCGGGCGCAAGCCGCAGATGCCGCGGATCACCAGACTGATCTTAACCCCGGCATTCGAGGCGGCATAGAGCGCATCGATAACATCGGGTTCGACGAGCGAATTCAATTTGATCCAGATCTCGCCCTTGCGCCCCGCACGGGCATGATCGGCCTCGGCCTTGATCAGCTCCAAAAGCCGGGGTTTCAAGGTCATCGGTGCGATGGCGAGGTTTTCCAGGTTCTCTGGCTGAGCATAGCCCGACAGAAAGTTGAATACCTTGGTCGCATCCCGGCCGAGCGCCGGATCACAGGTAAAGAACGACAGATCGGTGTAGATCCGCGCGGTAATGGGGTGATAATTGCCGGTGCCGTAATGGGTATAGGTCACCAGCTGATCGCCCTCGCGCCGCACCACGGTGCTGATTTTCGCATGAGTTTTCAGATGCATAAATCCATAAACAACATGAGCGCCCGCGCGTTCCAGCCGCCGGGACTGGCGGATATTGGCCGCCTCGTCAAACCGCGCCTTCAACTCGATCAGCGCGGTCACCGATTTGCCCGCCTCCGCCGCCTCGCAAAGAGCCGAGACGACCGGGCTTTCCTTGCTGGTCCGGTAGAGCGTCTGTTTGATCGCCAAAACATTGGGATCGGTCGCCGCCTGCTGCAAAAAGCGCACCACCATGTCAAAGGTCTCGTAGGGGTGATGCAGCAGCAGGTCCTTTTGCTTGATCGCCGCAAACATATCGCCGTCGTGGTCTTCGACCCGCTCGGGCACGCGCGGCGAGAAGGGCGGCCAAAGCAGCTCTGGGCGCGAGGACAGGACCAGCTCTTTGAGATCGCTCATCCCCAAAAGCCCGCGGACTTCGACGACCTCATCTTCGGTCACGCCCAGCTCGTCCATAATAGTGGCGCGCAGATTGGCCGGGGCATTGACCGACAGCTTTAGCCGGATCACCTCGCCCCGCCGGCGCCGTTTCAGCGCGGTTTCAAACTCGCGCACCAGATCTTCGGCCTCGTCCTCAACCTCCAGATCGCTGTCGCGCAGCACGCGGAACAGACAGTGGCCCTTTTCCTCATAGCCGGGAAAGAGGTGGTGCAGGTGGATCAGCAGCACTTCCTCAAGTGGAATAAACCGCGATTCGCCGGGCTTGCCAGGCAGCGCCACAAAGCGCGCGATCTGTTGCGGGATCGGCAAAATCGCCTTCAGCGGGCGCTTGTCGGTCAAACGCTCCAACTCAAGCCCCAGCGAAAAGCCGTTATTGGGCAGGAAGGGAAAGGGATGCGCGGGGTCGATCGCCAGAGGCGAGAGGACCGGAAAGACGTTGTTCAAGAAGTGTTCAGAAAGGAATTTCAGATCGCGGCTGGCGAGTTTGGAGCGGGTCAGCAGGGTGATGCCCTTTTCCTCCATCTCCTTGCGCAGCTTGGTAAAAATCGATTGCTGCGCCTGCATCAGGCGCCGCGCATCGGCATTGATCATCACCAATTGGTCCGCCGGATTGCGCCCGTCTTCGGATAAAATCGCATTGCCCGCCCGCGCCAGCGCCCGCAAGCCCGCCACCCGCACCGTATAGAATTCGTCAATGTTCGCGCCCGAGATCGACAGAAAGCGAAGGCGCTCCAGCAGCGGCACCTCCTCATGCGTGACCTCTTCCAGAACCCGCCAATTGAACGCCAGCCAGCTCATCTCGCGATTGAAAAAGCGGCGGGGGCCGGTGACCTCGACAGCCTCGACAGCAATCGCGGCTGGAAATTCTGCCTTCAGAAAGTTGGCTTCGGGCATGAGAATGGCTTCCAATTATGGGGTAAGAACGGCCTTATCTGCAGGAAATGTAACACTTTCATGTCAGTCTTTCATCCGGGCCCGATCCTGTCCAGTGTGCCGTCATCCCGCAGGAATTCTGCGACAAATGTGCGGGTTATCGGCTTGCCCAGCGCGAGGGATCGCGCGTCGAGATCGGCGACGATCTGCCGGGCGGCGGCGACCGACCGCTCCATCCTGGGCAGCAGGAAAGCGATCAGATTGGGCTGCACCTGGATCTGGCGATCGGCAAAAAGCTTTACCAAAACCGCCGATAGGAGGGCGTCATCGGGCGCGTCCAGCTGCGCGATGACCATGGATTGCACCCGGCTGACCAGATCGGGCAGCGCGAGCCCCCAGTCGCGCGGCGGCGCGGCGGCGGTGATCAGCAAGGTCTCGGCGCGGTTCCACAGGTGAAAGAGTGCTGCCTCGGCGGATGGATCGCCGGCCAGACCCTCGGCATCTTCAATCACCAAAGCGCCCGATAGCCTGCCCAGATCCGCATTGCCGAGGTCCGCCGCCGCAACCATTTGCGCCCCCGCAGATGCTGCCCAGATATGCGCCAGATGCGTCTTTCCCGCGCCGCCCGGACCGATGAGCAGCATACGGCCACCCGGCCAATCACGCGCCATCAGCTGCGCCTGCGCGCGCGCATTCGAGCCGCAGGAAAAGTAGTCCTCGGCCCGGTAAGACTGCTGCAAGCTCAGATCAAAGACGCTCTGACGGATCACGCCTGATCCTCATCCTCGGGGATCTGCCCACCGAAGCCAATGTAAAGCTTGCTGTTTTGGTACTGGCCCAGCGCAAACCGCGTCAAAACTCCGATCGAGGCCGCTACCGGCACCGCTACCAGCATGCCAACAAAGCCGAAGATCGATCCAAAGACCGACAGGGCAAACATAAGCCAGACCGGGTGCAGGCCTACCGATTTTCCGACCATGCGCGGGGTCAGGACATTGCCCTCCAGAAATTGACCAAGCCCGAAAATCACGGCGACGATGCCGATCGAAACCCAGTCGCCCCAGAACTGGAACAGCGCCAGCCCGATCGCCAAAGCCCCGCCAAAAAGCGCGCCGATATAGGGGATAAAGGTAATCGTCCCAGCAATCGCGCCCACAACCAGCCCGAATTGCAGCCCGACAGCCATCAATCCCACCGAATAATAGGCCCCGAGCACCAGACAGACCGACAATTGCCCGCGCACAAAGGCCGCGAGTGTCCGGTCAATCTGCCACGCCAATTGCCGCACAATCGGGGCGTGATCACGCGGCAACATCTCGTCGATGCGCGCCACCATCCGGTCCCAGTCCAAGAGCAGGTAGAAGGCCACAACCGGCACCACAATCACGAAAACCAGCGCTGAAATCAGCCCCAAGGCCGAAGATAGAAGGCCTTGGACGAACTCCCCGCCCCTGGCCTGAATGGCGACCCCAATATCGGCCAAGGTCTGCCGCATGGCCGAGGTTTCATCCGTAAGTTGCGGAAAACGCTCGATCAGGAAACGCTCTAGTCGGCCGAACATTTTTGGCGCAGAATTGATGAGGGCGCTTAGCTGTTCGACCAGCGAGGGGATGATAGCCAAAACAATCAGCACCACAGCCAGCAGCGCCAGAAGCGATATGATCGAGGTGGCCATCACGCGGTTGCAGCCCATGCGCTCCAGCCGGTCGGCGACCGGATCCATGAAATAGGCCACCGCGCCGCCTACCACAAAAGGCAGGATCACGGAGCCGAGATACCAAAGGATCACAAAAGACAAAGCCAGGGCGATGCCCCAGTATTTCGCTTGATCTTTCATTGGCAAAGACATCGGCATCACCCCCTGCATTCCGGTTCATATTGCCTTTGCAGGGGGCGCGCGCAAGGGGAAGGCCGCTGGCCCACCCCCTGCTTTGCTCAGGGTTTGGTGGCAGGCCGGGCGCGTGCCGGGGATCAGGACCTTGTCGATGACATGGATCACGCCATTGTCGGCCTTGATGTCGGCGATGATCACATTGGCCACCGAGCCGGAGCCATCCGCGATCATGACCTTGCCGCCTTCGGAGGTGATGCACAGGCGCTGCGCGGTCAGCAGCGGTTTGAAATAGTTCGAACCTGCGGGAATGTTGGCCGCAATCAAAACGCGGTCATCGACATGGTAGAGCAGAATATCGGTCAACTGGCCTTTGTTTTCCGGCCCAAGCAGGGTTTCGATCGTGCCCGCTCGCAAACATGGCAAGGGCGACGGCGGCAAAACGTTTTGTGTTGATCATTCTCTGCCCCATTGGATCATGGCTCCGTCTATTCGCAAGCAAAGCGATTACGCCGCGCGCATTGCATCGGTTCAGGCGCTTATCGGGATCGTGATAGACCGGGATCATCGCTGGGGCCGGCTCGGCCCCAACAGCCAAGCCTTGCCTGACCCCCGCCTACCCGTTAGGAACACAAGAACCCGTTTGAAGAGGCCTCCTATGCGCGTTTCCCGCTATTTCCTGCCCGTACTGAAAGAAAATCCCGCCGAAGCGCAGATCGTCTCGCACCGCTATATGCTGCGCGCGGGCATGATCAAACAGCAGGCCGCCGGCATCTATTCGTGGTTGCCGCTGGGCTACCGGGTGCTCAAACGGATCGAGCAGATCGTGCATGAAGAGCAGGCGCGCGCCGGGCATATCCCGCTCTTGATGCCGACCCTTCAGCCCGCCGATCTATGGCGCGAATCCGGACGCTATGACGATTACGGCCAGGAAATGCTGCGCATCACCGACCGGCAAAAGCGCGAGTTGCTGTACGGGCCCACGAACGAAGAGATGATCACCGACATCTTCCGCTCGCATGTCAGCAGCTACAAGGACCTGCCGCTGACCCTTTATCACATCCAGTGGAAATTCCGCGACGAGATGCGCCCGCGCTTTGGCGTCATGCGGGGCCGAGAGTTCCTGATGAAGGACGGCTATAACTTTGACGTCGATAAAGCCGCCGCGCTTCATGCCTATAACCGCCATATGGTCAGCTATCTGCGCACCTACGAGCGCATGGGCCTGACCGCGATCCCAATGCGGGCGGATTCCGGTCCGATCGGCGGCGAGGACACGCATGAGTTTCTGGTACTGGCCGAAACCGGCGAATCCGAGGTGTTCTTCGACAGCGCCGTGACTGATCTGAAGCTTGGCGCGCGCGAGGTCGATTACGACAATCGGGAAGAAGTGGCCGCCGTCTGCCGCGAATTCACCACGCTGTACGCCCGCACCGATGAGACCCACGACGCCGCCCTGTTCGACACCATCCCAGCAGAGCGCCGCAAGGTGGCGCGCGGCATCGAGGTTGGCCAGATCTTCTATTTCGGCACCAAATATTCCGAGGCGATGGGGGCCACGGTCGTGACCGCCGACGGCTCCAAGGTGCCGGTGGAAATGGGCAGCCACGGCATCGGCGTCAGCCGCCTTCTGGGCGCGATCATCGAGGCCAGCCATGACGAGAAGGGCATCATCTGGCCTGAAGGCGTGACGCCGTTCCCGGTCGGGATTGTGAACCTCAAACAGGGCGACGCCGGCACCGATGCCGCCTGCGAGGGCCTGTACAAGGCTCTGGCGGCCAAGGGATTGGAGGCGCTGTATGACGACCGCGACGAGCGCGCGGGCGCGAAATTCGCCACCATGGATCTGATCGGCCTGCCGTGGCGCATCACCGTCGGCCCCCGCGGATTGGCGAATGGCGTGGTCGAGCTCACCTCACGGCGCACCGGCGTTTCCGAGGAAATGCCAGCCGAGGCTGCCATGGACCGGATCGCCGAAATCTACGCCGCAGTATAGCGCGTCACGACGTCGGCAAGGGTAACGGCAACGCTTTCCGGGTCATCCGGGAAGCCTTTTGTGTTCCATTCCTCGACGATCGCGAAAATCCCTCCCGCCAGAAACACCAGGGCGGCCTCGTCCAGCACGCGGCCGCCGCGGCGCAGTTCTTCGGCCAATAGTCCGACCACCGTGCGGCGAAACCGCGTTTGTATGACCTGCCCTGCTGCAGTTTCCTTTGCGCGGCGCATGAACTCGCGGCTGTCGCGGACATGGCTCACCAGCCAGTCGATGCTGGCCAGACGCCCCGCCCGCATCGGCATCGTCAGGACCTGTGCCTGCACATCGCCGCCCAACATGGCAAATCCCGCGTCCAGAAGGTCCTGCTTGGTCTGGAAATGCGCGTAGAAGGTTGACCGCGCCACATCGGCCCGGTCCGCGATCATCTGAACTGAGATATCGGCCCAATCCCGCGTCTGCATCAGCGCGAAAAGCGCTTTCCAGAGGGCTTGAATGCTTTTGCGTGCCCGTCTGTCCGTTCCGGAACTGTCCAACAGTTACCCCCTTCACTGTCTGATAGCACACATCCGAGCCCAGGTCCGCAGTTTGCGGATGGCCGCATTTCATACAAACGTCCGATAACCAACAACTGTAAAAGGAAATTTTCATTCCACCCAACTCGCCGATCCGCCGTCTTGTTCGCTGGGGCCTTTATCCGCTTAGCTGGGCAATCCTTCTTTTCGGATTCTACCGGATCCTGTCTTCTGGCGAAGACCCGAGCAAGGTCTGGAGTCAGACCACGGGCGAGCTATTCCCGCTGTATTTCCTGGTTGAATTCACCCTGCCCTATGAAAAGTGCTGGTCGATGAACTGGGCCTCTTTTCTTGCCGACTTGAAGTTCATTCTGTCCTCGGGCATCACGCTGGTGTCGATCTCGGCGGTGATGGGGTATTTCACGATCACCACGGCAGGCACCCATCCCGGTCCGGCCAGCGACTGGCCGATTGCTGCCCAGCTTGCTTCGGCTTTGGTGATCTTCGAGGCGTTCAATTATTCTTTGCACCGCGCGATGCATCAGATGCGCGGTCCGATTGGGCGTCTTCTTTGGCGAAGCCACGCGGCCCATCACCTGCCACCGCGGCTTTACCTGGTGATGCATGCAGTGTTCCACCCGATCAACGCTGTTCTGACCCTCGGGACCGCGATGACCCTGCCCGTGTGGCTGATGGGATATGGCTCTGAGGCCGCCGCGATGTTCCTGAATATCAACGGCATGCATGGACTGATCAGCCATTTCAACGTCGATATCCGCGCGGGATGGATGAATTATCTGTTCGTCGGGCCGGAACTGCACCGCTATCACGACTCTGCAAGTTTGACCGAGTTGGGGAATTTCGGCGCGACCCTGCCTCTCTTCGACATTCTGTTTGGCACCTTCACCTACCGCCCCGGCATTCCTCCTCAGGAACTGGGGGTTCTGCCAAGCGCCGGCCTGCCCCTGTATGAACAATTTGGTGCCGTTATGGCCCTGCCCTTCCGACGCACGAATTAGAACTTGGACCGCTTTTCAACGAGCGGCCCGTCTTGTGTCAGCCCACTGGCGAATCCCCCTTCATGGCCCTAGATTTCCGGAGAACCCCATCAGGAGAAATACCATGCAGTACCGCCGCCTCGGAAAATCCGGCCTTCAGGTCTCTGAATTCTCCTTCGGCTCTTGGGTTACCTTCGCCAAACAGGTCGATATCGCCCCGGCGAAGGAAATGATGGCCGCCGCCTATGAGGCGGGCATCAACTTTTTTGACAATGCCGAAGGTTACGAACAGGGCCGCTCGGAACTGGTCATGGGCCAGGCGATTGCTGAACTTGGCTGGTCGCGCGATAGCTATATCGTCTCGTCCAAGGTGTTCTGGGGCGGCTCAAAGCCCACCCAGCGCGGCCTGTCGGCCAAGCATGTGACCGAGGCCGCCCATGCCGCGCTGAAGCGACTCCGGGTGGAGCATCTCGATCTCTATTTCTGCCACCGCCCCGACATCGACACGCCCATAGAAGAAACCGTGCGCGCCATGCATAACCTTGTTGTGCAAGGGAAAATCCTGTACTGGGGCACGTCGGAATGGTCGGGCCAGCAGATCACCGAGGCCCATGTAGCCGCCCGCGCTCATAACCTCACGCCGCCCACGATGGAGCAGCCGCAGTACAACCTGTTCGAGCGTCACAAGGTCGAAGCCGACTATCTGCCGGTCTACGACACTTTCGGCCTTGGCACCACGATCTGGTCGCCCCTCGCTTCGGGCCTGTTGACGGGCAAGTACAATAACGGCCTGCCGAACGATGCCCGCGCCAATCTGCCCGGCTACGAATGGCTGCGTGACATCATCACGGGCGAGAAAGGCCGGGCGCGGATCGAACAGGTCAAGGAACTGGCCAAGGTTGCGGATGCCTCCGGTCTGCCGATCCATCACATGGCGCTGCTTTGGTGCCTGTCCAATCCGCGCGTCTCGACCGTCATCCTGGGCGCCTCGCGGCTGTCGCAGCTGACCGACAATCTTGCCGCGCTGGAGGCCAAGGCCAGGATGACGCCCGAGGTTCTGGCGGCGATCGAGGCGGTGATGGGCAACAAACCCGCTGCCGCTGCCCGCTTTTAAGCCGCCACCGGAATCCCCGCCCGCGACATCGGGCGGCGGATCACCCATTCGCCAATGGCGATGTTGATCGCCCATGAGGCGACAAAGATCAGGTCAGAGACCATGCCCACAGGCGGCTCGCCGGTGATGATGAAGATCGGGAACATGATGAACGAAATCGTGGCCGACCCCATGCCGATGGCATAGGCGCGGATCATCCACGCCTTGTGGGTGGGAACATCCCTGCGGCGAATGGCCGCCACGGCGATCAGCAATGCCGCTGCCAGCCCTGCCCCGGCGGCGAGGCGCGCCAGAAGCAAAACCCAGGTCGAGGCATCAGGGAAATGCCACAATAGCTTCAGCGACTACAGGGCCAGCAACATCCCGACCGCCACGAAAATGCGGCCCGTCACACGGTGAAACGTAGCAAAGCGCCGCTTGAGCACGCCGGCAAACTGCAGCGGTCCTAGAGCCCCAAACAGCACGCCGCCCAGTGCATGCGCGAAATGCGACCATGGCACGATATCGAACTTGATGGCGTCCAAAGGAAGTTGCCCCATGGGGACCTGGTACAGACGTACAGCCGCCATGCAAACCGGAATGGCGGACAAGAAAAACAAGGTAAAGACAAGCGTCTTTGGTCGCGCAAGGATGCGGATCATTTTCTATACTCCATTGTTTGAAAGGGGTTTACGCGGCGATCTTCAAAATGATGTTTCCCGGTTTCGAAAAAGTCTCGGCCTTGGAATGGGCGGCGCGAATCTCGTCAAGGGCAAAGACCTCACCCACGAGGGGGCGGTAGTGTCCGGCTTGGTAAAGCGCCAGAAGCCGGTCCATATTGGCGCGTTTTTCAGAGCTGATCAGCGCCCCAACGCGCCTGCCGAGGCTGCGCTTTGGCCGCAATGCCGCGCCGATGTTTTGCATCAGATTGGCGGAGACCAACAACAAGCGCCCGCCTGAGCGCAGATGCGGCTCGGCCTTGGGCCAAGGCAAAGTGCCGATCACGTCAAGGATCAGATCATAGGTGCCCATGACCGTTTCGGTTCGGTAATCGATCGCCGCCTCCGCCCCAAGCCGCAGCGCCAAACCCCGGTTGGCGGCCGAACAGACGGATGTCACCCTTGCCCCCTTGGAGGCCGCGATCTGCACCGCGGCCGAGCCGACCGACCCCGTGGCGCCGTTCACCAAAACCCGCATTCCCGGTTTCAGATCGGCATTATCCAGCAGAAAGGTCGACGCCGTCAGCCCGCCAAAGAAAAACGCCGCCCCTTCTTCATGGCTCATCGCCTCGGGCAGGGGCATGACCCTTTCGGCGGGAACGCACAGATATTCCCCATGCGCGCCGCCCTTGACCCCCGAAATCCCGAACACCCTTTGCCCCGGCACAAAGGCCGTGACACCCGTGCCCAGTGCGGCCACCTCGCCCGAAAAGCTCCAGCCCTGTACCGGGCGGCGTGGGCCGTTCCAGCCGAAGACCAGACGCAGGATCAGGCCAAATCCGCGCGGCACCCGGCCCGAACGGATCCGCGCATCGCCGGCGGTGACCGGGGCGGCAAAGACCTCGACCAGGATGCAGCCCTTCGCGGGCACCGGCATCGGCACGTCATCAAAGACAATGTTTTCCACGCCGCCATAAGCGGTGACTTTCGCAACTCTCAATTTCTAACTCCTTTGGGACCTAGCCCTGATCGCCTTCGCCGTAGAAGAAGACTTCTTCCAACGGCCGCCCGAAAACGCGGGAAATTTGGAAAGCCAACTCCAGCGTGGGCGAATATTTTGCCGCTTCGATGGCCACGATGGTCTGGCGCGTCACGCCCACCTTTTCGGCCAGGTCCTTTTGCGTCATCTCCTCCGCCTCGAACCGCAGGCGACGGATGTGGTTACCAATCTGGTGTTTGGCCATTCAAAACCCGCGCCGATAGCGGTAGATCTTGAACAGGCTCTTGATGATTTCCGAACCTGATGTGGCGATCAGAAGGATGGTAAAGGCGCGTATGGCCGAGGCTCCGCCCCAAGCCAAATCCATGATCGCGGCCACGAGTCCGATCGAGATGATCACGGTTGCTATTCGCGTCCCCCGCACTTCGATCGACCAATCCCTCTCGTCCTTCAGATCCGAGGGCTTTTTCTCGCCAGTGACAATCACATAAAGGATCGTGAACAAGATAGTGACGGCAATCGCGACCCCGATGCCAAACAAGATCAGCCAAAGGATAGAGCGCGCCCAGATCTGCAGGGCGTCCGGCCCGTCAAAGAGACCCGCTTCGTACTGGCCAGAGATGCGCACATAGAACATCACCGCATAGATCAGGGAGGACAGAAGGCTGGTATAGGCATCGCGTTCGCCGGAGGACATGGGGTAACTTTCGAATCGTGTCTGGTTTCTCTGACTTTAGGTATTCAAAACCATACACCATGTCAAATATTATTTACATTACGCCGGTTCTTTCATCCGCTCCGCCCACATCGCCTTGAAGCCGCGGCGGGTCTGACAGCGTTCGAGCCAGGCGGATACATCAGGAAATTCGGCCAAAAGCGTTGGGTGTCCCTGAGCATATCGCACACATTCCGCCGTATTCAGATCGGCCACCGTAAAGCGCCCGCCGACCAGCCAATCGCCTGCCTCAACGTGCCTTTGCAAGCGGCCCAAGGGCCGGCGCAGGCGTTCGGCATTCACGGCGATCCCGGCCTGCTCGCCGCCTTCGGACTGCGCATAGAGAATTTCCAGCGCCGGCGTTTCAACCGAGGTCGCCGCGAACAGCGCCCACTGCGTCATCAGCGCTGCCTCACCCGCCGATTTCGGCCCCAGATCGCCGCCATGCACCCGCGCGATATGCAGGGTGATCGCGAGGCTTTCGGTCAGGATCAACCCGTCCTCCTCATAGGCCGGAATCTGCCCCTGCGGGTTCACTGCCAGAAACTCCGGGCTCACGGTCGTCAGGCCGTCGTGGCTGCTCTCGCCCGTCAAACGGTAGGCCTGAATGACCGGAACATGCCGATAGTCCAGCCCGATCTCGGCCAAAAGCCAAAGCGGACGCGAGGCGCGCGAGCGGTAAACCCCATAGAGTGTGATCATGCCTGGCTCCTTCTTTTGCCGCCGTCTATGAAGCCTCCGGCAAGAGGGCCAGCCCCCGCTGCAGCCTTTGCTCTGCAATCTAAAGTTGTTTTTGCTTGTAGCCCCCCCGCGCATGAGGCACCCTGCGCCCATGACAAATCCCCTCACGCGCCCGCAACATATCGCCGCTTTACTGACTTTGGGCCTGCCGCTGGTCGGCAGCCATGTGGCCCAAATGCTTTTGCATGTCACCGATACGATCCTTCTCGGCTGGTACGGCGTGACCGAGCTTGCCGCCACGGTGGTCGCCGGATCGTCGTTTTTCGTGGTTTTCATTCTGGGCTCGGGCTTTGCGCAGGCCATTATGCCGATGGTCGCCCAAGCCCTCGGCCGTGGCGACGAAACCCAGGTGCGCCGTGACACGCGGATGGGCCTATGGCTGTCGATCCTGTTTGGCGCGCTGACCTATCCGATTTTTTGGACCTCGGGCGATTGGCTGCGGGCCCTTGGGCTTGGGTCCGACGTCGCGCTTCTGGGTCAGGATTTCTTGCGGATTGCGGGTTTCGGCATGATCCCGGCGCTGATCATCATGGCGATGAAAAGCTATCTTTCGGCGCTGGCGCGCACTCAGGTCGTGCTGTGGTCAACGCTGGTGGCGGTGGTTGTGAATGGTCTGCTGGCCTATCCGCTGATTTTTGGCGCCTGGGGAATGCCCGAGCTTGGCATTCGCGGCGCCGCGATCGCATCGCTGCTCGTGCAGTGCCTGAATGCGCTGATCTTGGTTATCTACGCCGCCACCCTACCCGCGCTGCGCCCCTACCGGCTGTTTCAGCGCTTTTGGCGGCCCGATTGGCATGCTTTTGGTCAGGTTTTCCGGCTGGGCTGGCCGATCGGCATCACCGGGGTTGCCGAGGCCGGGCTGTTCCACGCCTCCGCCTTGATGATGGGCTGGGTCGGCACCGTCGCGCTTGCGGCGCATGGGATCGCGATGCAGGCGGCCTCGCTGACTTTCATGGTGCACCTCGGCCTGTCCAACGCGGCCACCGTGCGCACCGCGCGTTTTTCGGGCGAAGGCGACGCGGCTGCGCTGCGCGAGGGCGCGAAGATGGCCATCGTGATCTCGACCTGTTTCGGCTTGGCGACGGTGGCGGTTTTTCTGATCTTTCCGGTCCAGATCCTGTCGCTTTTCACCGATCTCAGCAAACCTGAGGCAGCCGAGATTCTGATCATCGGCTCCGGCTTTTTGGCCATGGCCGCGCTGTTCCAGATGACAGACGCGATGCAGGTCATCGCCCTCGGGCTCTTGCGCGGCATCAAGGATACAAGGGTGCCGATGTGTGCGGCGGCGGTATCCTATTGGCTGATCGGCATCCCGGCCTCCTACATCCTGGCCTTTCCGTTGGGCTATGGCGGCATCGGTCTTTGGGCCGGGATCGTGATCGGGCTTGGGGCGGCGGCAAGCGCCTTGATGCTGCGGTTCTGGATGCTGGCCCCAAAGGTCGCAAAGCCCGCCGATCCGGCGCAGTTGCACGCCTCTGGCGCTTGACCCGGCTGCCTGATAGGTCGCATGATCAGGCAAAAAGGACGAGCAGATTGGCCAAAACCGCCCCTTTCTCTGGCTATGAATTCATGATCGCCTGGCGCTATCTGCGCGCCCGCCGCACCGAAGGCGGGGTGTCGATCATGACCTGGATCAGCCTCGTCGGCATCACACTGGCAGTTTTTGCCCTGATCGCCACCCTTGCAGTGCGCGCCGGATTCCGGGCCGAGCTGGTGGATACGATCCTCGGTGCCAATGCCCATGTCTCGGTCCTGTCGCAGGGCGAGATTGACGATAACGGGCTTAATATCAAAGGCTTTTTGGATTACGACGCCATAGAGGCCCGGCTTTTGGTCATCCAAGGGGTCAGCCGCGCCGCCCCCTTGGTGCGCGGACAGGTCATGGTTACTGCAGGGGATGCGGCCTTTGGCGCCGACATTTACGGAATGCGCGCCGAGGATCTGAAAACCATCCCGCGCATCGGCACCTCTGCTGAAAACTCCTACGGCGATATCGAGGCTTACGGGCGCGGCATCGCCATGGGCAGCCAGCTTGCGCAGGAACTGGGCATCACGGTAGGCGACAAGGTGCGGCTGATCGCGCCCTCGGGGGTCAAGACCGCCTTTGGCTCGTCGCCGCGGGTCAAGGCCTATGAGGTCAGCTATATCTTTACCGCTGGCCGCTGGGACATCGACCGCACCCGCATCTACATGCCCTTTGACGAGGCCCAGTCCTATTTCAACCGCGAGGGCCGCGCAGATGAAATCGAGGTGATGGTCACCGACCCCGAAATGATCGACGCCTACGCCCTGCAAGTCAGCGAGGCCGCCGGTCCCACCGCTTATCTGTGGAGCTGGCGCGACAGTTCGGGCGCCTATCTGCGCGCCCTGACCATCGAGGATAATGTGATGTTCATCATCATGTCGATCCTGGTGCTGATCGCTTCGCTGAACATCGTCTCGGGCCTGATCATGCTGGTGAAAAACAAGGGCCGCGACATCGGCATCCTGCGGACCATGGGCCTGACGGAAGGCTCGATCATGCGGGTTTTCTTTCTCTGCGGCGCATTCACCGGCACGGTGGGTACGCTTTTGGGCGTAATCCTCGGCTGCCTCTTCGCCATCTATATCGACCAGATCTTCTCCTTCGTGAACGCTGTGTCGGGCGGGGGCGTCTGGGATCCCTCGATCCGAGGTATCTACGAGTTGCCCGCAAGGCTGCAGGCCAATGATGTGCTGTCGGCCGTCGTGCTGTCGCTGGGCCTGTCCTTTGTCATCACCCTTTTCCCGGCGCGCAAAGCCGCACGGATGAACCCGGTGGAGGCGCTGCGCTATGAGTGAGATGACGCTGGAACTGGCCGGGATCGAAAAGACCTTCAACCTCGGCAAACCGGGGCAAGTGCGGGTGCTGAACGGCGCCACCCTGTCGATCGCCAAGGGCGAGGTCGTGGCGCTGGTGGCCCCTTCGGGCGCCGGGAAATCGACCCTGCTGCATGTCGCGGGCCTGCTGGACACGCCCGATCAAGGCTCGGTCGCGCTGGCCGGACGCAATATGATCGGCCTGCCAGACCGCGAGCGGACCGAGGCGCGGCGCGAAATGGTCGGCTTTGTCTATCAATTTCACCACCTGTTGCCCGAGTTCACAGCGCTTGAAAACGTGGTCATCCCGCAACTGGCCAACGGCAAGCCCCGCGCCGAAGCCGAAGCCCGCGCCGAGTCTCTTTTGGCCCAAGTCGGCCTATCCATGCGCGCCTCGCACCGCCCCGCCGCCCTGTCCGGCGGCGAGCAGCAACGCGTCGCATTTTGCCGCGCTCTCGCCAATGGGCCGCAGCTTTTGCTGGCCGACGAGCCAACCGGCAACCTCGATCCCGCGACCTCTGCCGCGGTTTTTGAGGTATTGATGGGCGTGGTCCGCGAAACCGGCCTGTCGGCCCTGATCGCCACGCATAACATGGATCTGGCCTCGCGGATGGACCGCATCCTGCGCCTCGACGCCGGACAGATCGTCTGAAGGGTTTCACTTCATCAGATAAGCCCATTGGCAACCTGACGAAGGATAGCGGACTAAAAACTCACTCTATACCTGCGTTGGCAATGTGAGCTCTTCCAATTGAGCAAAGAACTCAATTTCTGAATTGTGGAGAATTCCATCCGCATCGATGACTAGCCGTGCACAAGCCAGAAAGCGCCTGAGTTTTTGGGAATGAAGACGCGCCTTTCCTTCGTCCGCAAATAGAAGGTCAAGGCAATTCACAAGCCTATCTTGAGTTATTCTAAGCCGCTTTACGTATTCCTTCAGGGCACTGACTTCGCCAGATGAAAGCTCAAGTCGTTCCCATTCCGCTTCCTTTTCGACATACTCGATGATCGCATCTACTTCCCTAGGATGCATTTGCCCATCGGAGTTCGACAGCGCGGCCAACACAACCAGCTCATTTTTGAATTTCCGTTTTGCGTCACTCTTGGATTCAAGTTTCAAGTGCAACGGTTGATTTGAAGGCCGCGAGTTCTTCGGCCATGGCTTCGGCGGGGGTATTCCATCCCAAGGTCTTGCGAGGACGCTCGTTCATCAACCGGGCGACGTCGTTCAGCGTTGTCTGGCTGAGGTTGCTCAGGTCTGTGCCTTTCGGGAAGAACTGACGCAGCAATCCGTTGGTGTTTTCGTTCGAGCCGCGTTGCCAGGGTGCATGTGGATCGCAGAACCAGATGTCGATCTTCAGGCGTCGCGCCAGTTCGGGGTGGCAGGCCATCTCCGAGCCGCGATCATAGGTCATGGACCGGCGCAGTGCCACCGGCAACCGCTTCATCTGTCGCGTGAACCCTTCAAGGGCGGCGCTGGCGGTGCAGCCGTTCATCTTGCTGAGAATGACAAACCGGGTCTTTCGCTCGACGACCGTGCCTACGGCCGACCGGTTGAAGGCGCCCTTGATCAGGTCTCCCTCCCAGTGGCCAGGAACCAGCCGCGCTTCGATGTCTTCGGGGCGATGGATAATCCGTAGCGTTTCCGGGACCATGGCAGACCCAGCCAGCGTGGCGCGCCGGGCGCCGCGCTTCGGTTTGGCTTGCCGCAGCGCCTCGATCATCAGCGTCTTCAGGCTCCCCCGCGGCTGCGCGTAGATCGCGGCATAGATCGTCTCGTGGCTGACGCGCTGACTGGGATCATCGGGATGCATGCGCCGCAGTCTGGCTGCAATCTGCTCTGGCGACCAGCACCAATGGATCAGACGATTTCGCACCCAGTCATAGAACGGAGCCGCGGGAACCAGCTTTTGCCGACGACCCGAACGCAACCGTGCCGCATCACGCGCCAGCCGCGCCACCTGTGGATCATACCCACCAGACGCTGTCCCACGTTTCAGTTCGAGCCCGATGGTGCCGTGATGCCTCCCAAGAAGCCGACCGATCTGACGAAGGCTCGATCCTCGCCGGTTCTCCGCAAAAATCACGCCACGTTCCTCGGCGTTCAGGTGCTTGTAGTGTCTGTCCATGGCAACATCCTATGCCCTTCGGGCTGTCGGTGTCGCACTTCAATCTTGAGCCCAAG
>CAIYZT010000043.1 GCA_903930735.1 uncultured Paracoccaceae bacterium
CGATCTGGAACGGCGCATCGCAGCGGCCGACACCACGGTGACGCGGTCACGTGTGTCGCGGCCCTTCGCTGCTAAGGATCTGTGATCATGGCCACGACCAATTGGCGGGCGCGTGTCGGCGCATGGGTCGGCGGCTTTGGCGTGCCGGGCGGGTTCGATGCCACCTCGGGCCAGCGCCGGTTGAAGGGCTTTGTCACGTCGCGCGCCCATGTCAACGCGCTGATCGCTGCCTCCGGGCCGGAAATGAACGCCCGGGCGCGCTGGCTGGTCCGGAACAATGGCTATGCCGCGAACGCCATCGAAAGCTGGGCGGCCAATACCGTCGGCGACGGCATAAGCCCCAATTCCAGCATTGAACAGGCCTCGCGCAAGGATGCCGTGCAGCGCCTCTGGTTGGCCTGGACCGATGATGCCGACGCCGAGGGGCTGACCGATTTCTATGGGCTGCAGCGCCGCGCATCGCGTGAGGTGTTCATGACCGGCGAGGTCTTCCTGCGGTTCCGGTCGCGCCGCCCGGAGGATGGACTGACCGTGCCTCTGCAGATCCAGATGCTGCCTTCTGAAATGCTGCCTCTCAATCACAACGCGGTGGACGGCAACGGCAATGTCATCCGGCAGGGCATCGAATTCGACCGCCTCGGGCGGCGGGTGGCGTTTCACTTTTTGCGCCGCCATCCGGGCGACAGCACCGATCCGGGGTTGTCGGGTGAAACCGTCCGGGTTCCGGCTTCCGAGGTTCTGCACATCATTGATCCGGTTGAAGCTGGCCAATTGCGAGGCGTCTCACGTTTTGCGCCTGCCATCGTGAAGCTGTTCCTACTCGACCAGTACGACGACGCGGAACTCGACCGCAAAAAGGTGGCTGCGATGTATGCGATGTTCGTGACCTCGCCTGCACCGGACAACCCGCTGGCCCCGCCCGACGAGGAATACGAGGTTGCGCCCGGCCAGGTGGTACGGCTCGACCCGGGTGAGGATGTGACCGTCAGCGCGCCCGCCGATTCCGGGGCGACCTATGAGCCGTTCCAGTATCGGACCCTGCTGCAAATCTCGGCCGCGCTGGGCATTCCCTATGGCTATTTGTCCAATGACGGTGCCAAGGGAAACTTCTCGAACTCGCGCCTGTCGCTGATTGAATTCCGCCGCCGTGTCTCGGCCTGGCAGCATTCGGTGATGGTGTTCCAGATGTGCCGACCGGTCTGGGCGCGCTTCATGGACACGGCGGTGTTGGCCGGTGCGTTGCGGCTGCCCGGCTATGATCGCCGCCGCGCGGAATATCTCGCCTGTAACTGGCTGCCGACCAAATGGGATTGGGTCGATCCGCTTAAGGACGCCAACGCCGAGATTGCCCAGATCGAAGCGGGCCTGAAATCGCGCACCCAAGCCATCGCCGAGCGCGGCTATGACGCCGAACAGGTTGATGCCGAAATCGCCCGTGAACGCGACCGCGAAAAACGGCTCGGCCTCGATTTCCGCCGCCCGGGATCGCCTGCGCAGGCTCCGGGTGGTGGTGATCAAAATGCTGACGACGAGAACGCGCCCAAACAGGATGCGTCGGATCCCGACGAGAACCAGACCCAAGATGTCGCCCCGCAGGAGTGATCCGGATGTTTCATGCGCAGATTGCCCAGCGGGCGTTCAACACGCCGCTGTTGGTGGAACCGTCCAAGGCCATGGCGTTTCTGTCCGGTCTTGGACCACGCATCACCGGGCGGCAGTTGCGGCTGGCCGGGATTGAGGTCGCACCCGAAGATATGGCCTATGCCGCTCTGCCCGCCCGCGCTGGAATCCTGACCAACGGCCTGGCCGAGCGATATCAGCATGATGGCCATAGGCCCTTTGCAATGGTCGATGGCGTAGCGGTGATCGAAGTCTCCGGTGTGCTGGTGCATCGCGGTGCATGGATCGGTCAATCCTCCGGGCAGACCTCCTATGAAGGCATCGCCGCGCAACTCGGCGCTGCGGCCTCGGACCCTGCGGTTCGCGGTGTTGCCCTCGAGATCGACAGCTTCGGCGGGGAGGTCGCGGGCGTGTTCGATCTGGCTGATGCTATTCGCACTGCAAGAACGGCAAAGCCCGTCTGGGCTTTCGTCGCGGAACATGCCTTTTCGGCAGGCTATGCGCTGGCGTCGCAAGCCGACTGGATCATCCTGCCGCGCACTGGTGCAGTGGGCAGCATCGGCGTGGTCGTGATGCATGCCGATCTGAGCGGCCAGCTTTCGGATGCAGGCGTGACCGTCACGCTGATCCATTCTGGGGTGCACAAGATCGATGGCAATCCCTACGCGCCCTTGCCCGACCCGGTGCGCGTCCGCATCCAGGCGGAAATCGACAGCATCCGCAGCCTCTTTGCCCAGACCGTTGCAGCTGGGCGCGGCCGCAGTTTGACCGCTGAAGCGGCGCTGGCAACTGAAGCCGAATGCTATCGCGGCACGGAGGCGGTGGCGGCTGGGCTGGCCGATGAGGTTTCCGACCCGGCATCGGCCTTCGCTGCATTCGTCGCCGCCGTGAATGGGCGCGGCGCTATCCGAAGCGCTGGGTCCGCCCGACCAGCTAAATCCCACCTGTCCAAGGAGTCGATCATGAAACCCAACGCAACCACCACCACCGAAGCCCCCGCCAACGATAAAACCGAGGATCAGGCTGTGCCAATCACGGTCGTGCCGTCTCCCGTCCCGGCTCCTCCCGCAGCTGCGCCGACCGAGGCCGCAACTGCCGTGGCCCTCGTCCGCGCAGAGGCGGCAGAACTGGCCACCGTGGGCGCGCAGGCTGCGCGGGTGGGTGTGAGCATCGACGTGGCCGAGGCGGTCCAGAACGGCATCCGACCGGACGCGTTGCGCGCCTCCGTCCTGAACCAGCTGGCCGCGCGCAGCGATGCGGCCGCCATTGCCGTGGTGCCGCCGCCCAAATCCGCTGCGCCGGAAAGCCCATTGCTCGCCGCCGCCAAACGCGTCGCCAGCGCTGGCAAATCCACATGAAACTTTCAACCCAAAAAGGATGTGAACCATGCCCACCCTCACGCAGGCACCGTCGCAAGGCGATGTCGTCAAATTCCAGTTTGAGCCGAATTACACCAACGAAGCCATCACCTTGCTGCTCGGCACGAACTACAAGTCCGGGTCCGTGCTGGGCAAGATCACTGCCAGTGGCAAATACAAACTGGCCACCGCCGCCGGAGCTGATGGGGCGCAGATCGCCTCGGCGGTCCTGCTGAACCCCGTCGATGCCACAGCTGCGGATGCCACCGGCGTCATCCTGGCGCGAGGCCCGGCCATCGTCTCGAAAGTGGCGCTGGTGTTTGACGCGACCGTCAACACCGTCCCTCTGACCGCCACCAAATACGCCGAGCTGACGGCCGTCGGCATCGTGCCCCGCACCAGCGCCTGATCCGCAGTGGCGGCAATCGCCCCCTGCCTTTAAATCCAATCCCCCGGAGAAAACCATGAACGCCATCATCCGCAACCCGTTTGACGTGGGCGGCTATTCGCTTGCCGAAATGACTCAAGCCATCAACATCCTGCCGAACCTTTACACCCGGCTGGGCGAGATCGGTCTGTTCAGCTTCGAAGGCATCACCCAGCGCTCGGTCATCATCGAGCAGTTCGATGGTGCGCTGAACGTGTTGCCCTCGGTCCCCTTGGGCGCACCCGCCACTGTTGCCACCCGACAAGGCCGCTCGATGCGGTCGTTTGGCCTGCCGTGGATCCCACATGACGATGTAGTTTTGGCATCGGACATTCAGGGCGTGCCCGCCTTTGGCGGCAGCGAGAATGAACAGCTGGCCACGGTGATGATGCGCAAGTTGACCCTGATGCGCCGCAAGCACGCCCAGACCCGCGAATATATGGAGATGAACGCGCTCCGCGGCGTCGTGAAGGACGGCGCTGGCACCACGCTTTACAACTACTTCACCGAATTTGGCCTGGCGCAAATCTCGGTGGATTTCCTGCTCGGCACCGCCACCACACTCGTGCAGGCCAAGGTCCGCGATGCGATCCGCGCGGTGGAGGACAACCTCTTGGGCGAGTCGATGATCAGCGTTTACGCGCTGGTCAGCCCGGAATTCTTCGACAAACTGATCGGCCACGCCAAGGTCGAGGAGGCTTACAAATACTATTCCTCGACCGGAGCCCAGCCTCTGCGGGAAGATACGCGCCGCCGCTTCCCCTTCGCCGGGATTCTCTTCGAGGAATATAACGCCACCGTTACCCTCTCGAGCGGATCAACCGAGACCCTGATCCCGGCCGGTGAAGGCATCGCCTTTCC
>CAIYZT010000044.1 GCA_903930735.1 uncultured Paracoccaceae bacterium
CCCGCCGTCTTGGAGGGTACAGGCCGGACCGGCGCGCAGGATTTTCAGGGCGGTCATAGGGGCACCGAGCGGGCCAGCGTTTCACCCGCCTCGGCCCGCTGTTCGAGCGCGTCAAAGGCGGCGCGGTCGACGGGATCGAAGCTGAGCACGTCGCCGACGGCGATCAGAAAGGCCTCCGCGCGGTCGGGGCGGAACAGACGTTCGGGGGTGCGGCCAAGGATATGCCAGCCCGAGGGCATTGCCATCGTGGCGACAATGGCTTGGCCGCCGGCGATGATGAGGCTGCCTGAGGGGATTTGCGCGCGGGGCGAGGTGCGGCGCGGCAGGGTCAGCGCGGGCGGCAGACCGCCGAGATAGGCCCAGCCGGGGGCGAAGCCGTACATGTATACCGAATAAAGCGCGGACGCATGGGCCGCGATAACCTCGGTTGGGGTCAGGCTGGTGGCCTCGGCGATATGGTCCAGATCGGGCGCGAAGTCAGGGTCGTAGCAGGCGGGCAGGGTCCAGTGCTTGCGGGGGATCTGCGGGGGGACCGGGGCGTTTAGGCAGGAGGTTACGGCGGCAATCATGCCTTCACGGGGCAGGATCAGGGGATCGTAATGCACCATCAAGGACCGGTAGGTGGGCACGCATTCGAGCATTCCTGCAGGCGCCGTCCGGCCCAGCGCGGCATCCAGCGCCAGAACCCGGGCGTTTACCGCCGGGTCAATGCCTTGCCCGAATTCGACGACCAAGGCCGTCTCGCCCGCGTCCAGAAAGTGCGGCAAGGTCATGGCGCGAAGGGGGCAATTTGCCAGCCCGCCTGCAGGAGGGCCGCGCGCAGGCGTTGCGCGAGGACCACGGCGCCAGGCGTATCGCCGTGCAGGCAGATGCTATCAATCTGGAGGGGCAGGATGGTGCCATCTACCGCCGTAATAGCCCGGTATTCGAGCATCAGGAGGGTGCGGCGGCAGACCTGCGCGGCATCATGGATCACCGCGCCGGGCATGCCGCGCGGCAGGAGGGTGCCATCGGACTGATAGGCGCGGTCGGCAAAAACCTCGGCCGCGATGGGCAGGCCAGCCTCGGCTGTGGCCCGCGCGCCATGCGATCCGGCGAGGCAGAGGCAGGTCAGGTCAGGACCCACGGCGCGGATGCCTCGGGCGATGGCGGCCGCGACAGTTACGTCAATGGCAGCGCGGTTGTAGAGCGCGCCATGCGGTTTTACATATGTAATCCGGTGCCCGCTCAGCGCCGCGAGCCCGCAGGCGGCACCGACCTGATAGGCAACCAATCGCTCGATCTCGCCCATCGAAAGATCCATATCCAGACGGCCAAAATTGGCGCGGTCGGCATAGCCCGGATGCGCACCGATCGCCACGCCCCGAAGGCGCGCGGCGGCAAAGGCCGCGCCCATCTGCTCAGCCCCGCCCGCGTGAAACCCGCAGGCGATATTGGCCGAGCTGACAAGATCCAGCATGGCCGCGTCATCACCCTGATCCTCGCCCAGATCAGCGTTCAGATCGATGCGGCCAGCGGCAAAGGACATAGGAGGCACCTGTCAATGCAGGCCCACGCGGCCCCGGATGCGGTGATCCTACAACCCTTCTCCGCCAATTGCACCCGCCCGCGTGCTATTGCAGGTCGGCAAAGGCCTTTTGCAGCCGCTCAACCGCCTCCACCACCACCGCACGCGGGGTAGCGAGGTTGAAACGCATATGCGCCTGCCCGCCGGTGCCAAAACTGACGCCATGATTGGCGGCGATCTTGGCGCTTTTCTGGATCCGGCGGTTGATTTCGTCCTGATCCATTCCGAGGCCTTCAAAGCTGACCCAAGCCAGATAGGTCGCCTCCAGCTTCATGGATTTGATGCCCGGAATGGCGTTTAGACCGGCATCGAAAATCTGCGCATTGCCGCCTAGATAGGCGCAGGCCGCGTCGACCCAAGCCGCGCCGCCCGGCGAATAGGCGGCCATCACCATATGCAGGCCAAAGGAATTGGCCGAAATCCCCATTGCATTCATCCGTTCGGCAAAGCGCGCGCGCAGGGCCTCATCGGCGATGATCACATTGCCCAAATGCGCGCCCGCGATGTTGAAGGTCTTGGTCGTGGCGGTCATCATCACCAGCCGGTCCGCGATATCCGGAGCGGCCAAAGCCATGGCCGTATGCTTGTGCCCCGGCATCACCAGATCATGGTGAATCTCGTCGCTGACCAGGATCAGGTCATGCCGCTTGCAGAAATCCGCCACACCGCGCAGTTCGTCTTGCGTCCAGACCCGGCCGCCCGGGTTATGCGGCGAGCACAGGATGAACATGGTCTCGCGCCCAGTCATCGCTTTTTCCCAAGCGGCGAAATCCATCTGATAGCGCCCGTCGACCACGACCAGCGGGCATTCGGTCACCCCGCGCCCCGCCGCTTTGATCACCCGCGCAAAAGCGTGGTAGACCGGCGTGGTCAGTACCACCTGATCGCCCGGTTTGCTAAAGGCATCAATGCACATTGATGTGCCGTTCACGAGGCCATGGGTGGTAAAGATATGCGATGTATCCACCTGCCAGCCATGCCGGTTTGCCATCCACCACTGGACGGCCTCCAGATAGGGTTGCTCATTGCCGAAGTAGCCGTAAACACCGTGATCCAGCATCTTTTGCAGCGCGGTTTGCACGCAGACCGGGGGGCGGAAATCCATATCGGCCACCCACATGGCGATGCCGTCTTGCGCCGAGACGCCGTAGAGCGCCTCCATCGAATCCCATTTCACCGAATGGCTGCCGATACGGTTGATCCTTGAGTCGAAATCCATGGGTGCTGCCTTTAGAGAGATGATATTTCCGCTTTACTATTCCAATCCGCAACTTTGTTCCAAGACTAAATTTTTATCCGGCACAATTTTCCGAATAAATCCAATCTTCAGGAACCATGTCCTAACGCCCGGCCTGGAGTGCGGCCCCGCGATGAACCGCTCCTCCCTCTTGCACCAATTCGCCCTATTCCGTAAATGCGCTTGATGATCCGTTCCATTCTTATCCATCCCGATCCGCGCCTGAAAAAGCCTTGCGAGGCTGTGGGCCCGATCACGCCCGAGATCGCGGCGCTTGGCCGTGATATGCTGGAAACCATGTATGACGCGCCTGGCATCGGTCTGGCCGCGCCGCAGGTTGGGGTGATGAAGCGGGTGATCGTGATGGATTGCATCAAGGACGGCACGCCCGAGCCGATGGTTTTGTGCAATCCCTCGGTCATCTGGTCCAGCGAAGATCAAAACACCTATGAAGAGGGCTGCCTGTCGATCCCCGATCAATATGCCGAGGTGAAACGCCCGGCGGCGGTGAAGGTCAGTTGGCTGGGGCTGGACGGCAAGCAGTATGAACGCCTGTTCAGCGGTATTTGGGCGACCTGCGTGCAACACGAGATCGATCATCTGGATGGCAAGCTGTTCATCGATTACCTCGGCCCGCTGAAGCGGCAGATGATCACCCGCAAGATGGAAAAGCTGAAACGAGAGCTTGCGCGGGGCTATTGATGACCACTTTATCCATCTTGCGCTGGCCAAACCCGCTGCTCAGCGCCCGTGCCGCCCCGATCACCGGAGTCACGGCCGGCATTCGCCGCTTGGCCGAGGATATGCTGCACACGATGTATGCCGCCCCCGGCCGCGGATTGGCCGCCCCTCAGGTCGGCGTCATGCAGCGCCTCTTTGTGATGGATCTAGCCCCCAAGGGCGAGGCGCCCAAACCCCTGATTTGTATCAACCCTGAGATTCATTGGCGCTCTGACGTGCAGGCCATTGGCCCAGAGGGCTGCCTGTCGATCCCCGGCCCCACCACCCATATCCGGCGCCCGCAAGCGATCACCCTGGCCTGGCACGACCTTGACGGCAACCGGCTGGAAGCCCGCTTTGCCGGCATCGCCGCGATCTGCGCACAGCATGAATATGACCATCTGGACGGCATCCTGACGCTGGACCATCTGTCCCCATCCGACCGCGCCCGCGCCGAAGCTGAGGTCCTGCCATGACCGCAAGGCTTTGCCTCCCCTATCCCGCCCGGATCCTGCGCCAAAAGGCTGCGGACGTGCCTTTGATCACCGACCAGATCCGCGCGATTTGGGCTGATATGATCGATACGATGGACGCAATGCAGGGCTACGGTTTGGCCGCCGTGCAGATCGGCATCCCGCTGCGGCTGGCGGTTGTCGATTGCTCGGACGCGCGCGGGCAGGCGATCCTGCTGGCCAACCCCGAGATTCTGCACGCCTCCGGTCAGATGCGCGAGCATGAAGAGGCCAGCCCGAACCTGCCCGGCGTCACGGCCGTAATCTCGCGCGCCCGTGCCGTCACGGTGCGCTACATGAACGCGCAGGGGCAGATGGAAGACCGGGA
>CAIYZT010000045.1 GCA_903930735.1 uncultured Paracoccaceae bacterium
CACAACATCCGCAAGATCCTGGCCCACCTAAGGGCGCTGCTTGCGCTGATCATCGGCGCAATCCTGTCGCCCCTTCGCGCGACAGGACCGGCCCAAATACCCGCCGAAACCGCCTGATCAGGTTATTCAGGCCGAACTACGAAGCGGCCGCCAGAAACGCGGGCCAACTCTCCTCCCCCGTAAACGCGGAAAGCCCAAAGTCCTCGGCACAGTCAGCGCGGCTTTGAATGCGAAAGTATGCGAAACAAGGAATCGGACTCGCCGGCGACCCCAGGGGCCTGCAAAAGATGGCACAGCAGCGTGCTGCCCGAACGCGGCGTCGAGATTGTGTTAGTCGTCATACTGCCAAAGCCTCGATCAATTGCGGCCCCGAGGCCCAGTTTGAATTGACCGCCGGATCAACCCTATGCATCTGAAGCACGCCCGGCGCGGTCGGTTTCATCAACAACGCCGCGCCGTGCCCTGCCTCGCCCAGCCACAGAGGCCAGTCGGCGGGATCAAGGATCACCGGTTCGCGGTCATGGATGCCCGCCATGCCGGGCCCCGCCTCGGTGCTGACCACGGCGCAGCTGACAAGATCGCCCCAGCGCTGCCAAAGCCCGGCCATAGCCATCGGCGCGCCGTCCGCGCGGGTGATGTAAAAGGGCAGGCGCGATTTGGCCGGCCCCTCGGTCATTCATAAAACCCGCTGGCCGGCAGAATACAGCGCCGGGCGCGCACCGCCTCGCGAAAGGCGGGCTTGATCGCGACGGTATCCGAGCGGGCGTTGATGATCAGCGGGCCGTCATTCGGCGCCTTGTACCAACTGGGGATAAACCCCCAGCGCATCGCCTGCAGCCGCCGGAGCCCGCCCGCAGAGGTGACGACCGCCACGGGATCCGTCGGGCAAACGTTGAAGCACGGAGAATCCGGCAGGTCATTGCCGCTGACCGCGTCAAACAGCGCCGCGAGCGCCTCGTTCGGATGGGTGATCGTGAAACGTCCGCACATCGGCGCAGTTTGGCCAAAAGCCGGGCGCAGGTCTAGGGGGCCCACGGGCGCCTATTGCAGGTTATGACCGGCGTCAGGGCCAAAACCGGCCTCGCTGAGCGCAAAGAGATCCTCCAGGAATAGGCCGTAAGCTCGGCGCGCGAATTCAGCCCAGATTTGCGGGTAACGTTTTGCGCCTGCCGGCGGATCGTCGCCTCGGAGGTGCAGCGCAGGCCGGCAATCTCGCGCAGGCTCGCGCCTTTCAGCATCAACCCCGCCTCGGCCGCCGACAGACCCCAAAGATCGAACTGCGCCTCGATGGCGCGCGACAAGCCCTGCACGAAACGCCGGCTTTGCTTGCGCCAGGCGCGCCCCTCGTCGCGGGCGAGGGTCACCGCGCCTTCCAGCTCCTCTGTCCGCGCCTGCAGCCGCGACAGGCGCAGCACCACCGCCGCCGCCGCAAACATGGTGGCCGTACTGACCAGCCGGTCCAGAAAATCGGCCCAGACGGGCTGCAGGCTTGCCGTGCCGGCATCTACCGCCGCATCCATCAGCGTCATGCTTGCCGCCAAGCCCACCAGCCCCACCCCCGCCAAGCGCGCGATCATTCCGGTCCGCATCGGCCGGACTCCTGTCCCGAATGCTCCCAGATTGTGACCCTGTGCCGCGCCAAGTCCTATCCGACAAATGCCGGATCGCGGCCTATTTGCCCCCGATCCGCCCTGCGCCGGATTTTCGCACGTCCCCCTGCCCATGGCACCCAGTTTTTCGCGTGAGGTCAGCGGCCAGATCGCCGAAGACGAGGGTGATCTGGTGGCCGAGGTTTCGGTTCAGACCTATGTCGGCGCGGTGCCGGTGATTGCCGGGGTGCAAACTACGCTGATCCTCGACCGCAGCTTTATTGATGGGATGCTGGTCGAAGAGGCCCATGACTTTTTCGCGCAGGACCGGGCGGGCAATGTCTGGTAGCTGAACGAGGATGTGATCAACCTGACCTATGACGAACAGGACCGTGTCATCGCCGTCGACACCCACGGCACCTGGCGCGCGGGGGTGAACGGCGCGGAGGCGGGCTTTGCCATGCCCGCTGCGCCGCAGGTTGGCATGGTCTATTTTCAGGAACATGCCCGCGCGAGCGAGGCGCTGGATGTCGGCGAGATCCTGAGCCTTGAAGGCCAGATCGAGGGGCCCCTCAGCAGCTATGAAAAGGTGCTGGCTGTGTTTGAAACCTCTCAGATCGAACCAGACCTGCGCGAGGTAAACTTCTATGCCGAAGGCGTCGGCCTCGTCCGGGTCTGGGAGGGTATCGATGCCCAAAAAGTCCAATCCCGAGGCTGTGTTTGTCCTGACCAAACGCGACTAGAGCGCCAAAGCGGAGCAGGAGGATCCTAACCGGGTCCTCCTGCGCTTGGCTCCATGCCGCTTGTGGCCCCGCACCCCATTGACCAAGTCCCCGGTTTCGCGGCATGAACCGGAGGATGTTGATCTTTAAAATCTTTCACCGCGCCGAATGGGATGCCTTGAGGTTGGCGGGCAGCAGCCTTGGCGCGCCGATTGATCTGGCCGATGGCTACATCCATTTCTCGGGGCAGGCACAACTGGCGGAAACGGCGGTGAAATACTTTGCCGATCATTCGAATCTGGTGCTGGTGGCCTGCGATGCGGCCCGTCTGGGGCCGGCGCTGAAATGGGAGACGTCGCGCGGGGGCGCGCTGTTTCCGCATCTTTACCGCGCCCTTGATCTGGTCGATGTGGTCTGGGATAAATCCCTGCCGCTAGGGGCCACGGGGCATATTTTTCCCGAGGGCGTCTTTTGATTTCCGAACGTCTGGTGATTTTCGAACGTCTGGCGCTTTGGGCCCTGCATAAATTCGACCCTGAGCGCGCCCATGGCCTGTCGCTGCAGTCCCTGCGTCTGGGGCTGGCCAGCTTGCCCGGCCTCATCACCTCGCCGCGTTTGGCCTGCGAAGTGGCGGGGATGGGGCTGGCCAATCCGGTCGGGCTCGCGGCCGGCTATGACAAGAATGCGGTTGCCGTCGCGGCCCTGTGCCGGGCCGGTTTCGGCTTTGTCGAGGTCGGCGCCGCAACCCCGCGGCCCCAGCCCGGCAACCCTGCGCCGCGCCTGTTCCGACTAAGCGAAGACAGGGCCGTGATCAACCGCTTTGGGTTCAACAACGAGGGCGCCAAAGCCATTGGCGCGCGTCTGGCCGCCCGTCCGGCGGGGCCGGTGCCGGTGGGCATCAACCTAGGGGCCAACAAGGATTCCGCCGACAAATCCGCCGATTTTGCGCGGGTGCTGGCGATCTGCGGGCCGCACGTCGATTTCGCTACCGTCAATGTCAGCAGCCCCAATACCGAAAAACTGCGCGATCTGCAGGGCCGCGCGGCACTGAGCGCGCTTCTGACAAATGTGATGGAAGTCCGCGCTGGCCTGTCCAATCCGATCCCCGTGTTTCTGAAGATCGCGCCGGATCTGGGCACCGAGGAAATCGAAGAAATCGCAGAGGTGGCCTTGGCTACGGGCCTGTCGGGCATCATTGCAACCAACACCACCCTGTCGCGGATAGGTTTGATTTCCGCAAATTCTGGGCAGATAGGCGGGCTTTCTGGCGCGCCATTGTTCGAAAAATCCACCCGCGTGCTTGCGCAATTGTCCAAGGCCACGGGCGGACGACTGCCGCTGATCGGGGTCGGCGGCGTCGGCTCGCCCGAACAGGCCTATCAGAAAATCCTCGCGGGGGCCTGCGCGGTGCAGCTTTATAGCGCCATGGTTTATCAGGGATTGTCGTTGATCCCGCGCGTGGCGCTGGGGTTGGATGGCTTGTTGCAGCAGGGCGGATTCGCACGGGTGGCGGATGCCGTGGGCACGGGGCGCGCGAGCTGGCTTTAAACATAGCTTTAGCTGTTGGCCGATCTGGGACCACACTTTGCTTTTTCTTGCCCAATTTGATTTCAATCGAATTGGGCCGCGCCAGCCGGGGCAGGCGCTCCCCGCTTCGTCCAGCCGGTCAGATTGCGGATAGTCCCTTGCCCAAACAGCGTTCCGCCGTTTGAGCAACGAACCGAGAAACGCTCCACTGGAGCGTTTTCAGATCGGTTCGAAGACAGTCGCCCTAAAACGCTTTGAACGTCATCGTGGTCAACGTCCGCGAAATATGGGGCACGTCGAACAGCTTTTCGGACAGAAAATGGCCCACATCCTGATCCTCGGGAATATAGACCTTGGCGATCAGGTCATATTCGCCGCTGGTCGAATAAAGCTCGCTGACCACCTCGCGGTCATAGATCGCCTCGGCCGCCTCATAGGTCTTGCCGGGGGTGCAGCGGAACTGAACAAAAACGCAGCGCATGGGGGCCTCCTTGGAATGGCGCCAGACTAGCCCGCCCGGCGCGCCACCTCAACCCGCATCCTCAGGGCATATCGGGTGGGGGCATCGACAGCGACAGCGCGCCCACTTGTCCTTGCAGATCCGCAACGGACAGGGGCGCTTCGGGGCGGCCGAGGCGGTTGCGCACCACCCAGAACAGCCGTTTTTCCGCCCGCGTGATCGCCACATAGGCCAACCTTTTCCAAAGGGGCAGCCCCGCCTCGGCCCGCCCGCTTTGCGCGGCTGCAAACAGATCCGGAGCGAAAACCTGCACCTGTTCCCATTGCGAACCCTGCGCCTTGTGGATCGTCACCGCCGCCCCGTGCAAAAACGTCGCCCCCATATGGGCGGCCGAGGGAATAAAGGGCTCGCCATCATCCGGCTTTTCGATCTTGATGATCGACGCCGCCGAAACCTGCGGGTCCTCGGCGCCGACCACATGCAAGCGCGCAAAACCCTCTTTGGAACCCGGCCCCAGATAGATGACCTGCGCGCCCTTGATCAGGCCTCGCGCCTCCAGATCAATGCGCTTTTTGCGGTGCTTGAGCGGCAGTTCGATCCCGTCACAGATCAGGGGCTCGCCGGCCAAAAGCGCATCTTCGGGCGCGCCAAAGGCGCTGCGAAAGGCGTTGATAAGCCGGATACGCGTCGCATTACGCCAGACCAGCACCGGCGAGCGCGCCATCAGCGAGGATTCCACCCGCTCGGCCCAGACCACGCGGTCATCGCGGCGCGCGGCATCCTGGATCATCGCCTCGAAATCCTCGAACCGCAGGCGGTCGTCGGCCAGCGCATGGGCCAGATCGAGGATCGGATTGCCTTCGGATTGGCGGTGGATCCGGCTTAGGATCAGCTTGCGATCCTGCGGCAGGGTTTCAAAAACCATAGTACCGGACTGGCCCACCGGAGCCAGCTGCGCCGGATCGCCGAACAGCACGAGGGTCGGAAAAATCTCGCGCAGGTCCTGAAACTGCTTGTCATCCAGCATCGAGGATTCGTCGACAAAGCCGACATCCAGCGGCTCTTCGCGGCGCTTCCAGCCCTTGATGAAATCACTGCCGCGCAGGCCCGCCGCCGCCAAAGCGCCCGGGATCGACGGCACTTGCGCGTAAAACGCATGGGCCCGGTCGAGCGCGATTTCCGTCAGCCCTTCGACAGCGGGGCGCGGGCCAAGGCCGGTCAGCCATTCGGCGATGCGTTCATATTGCGGGTCATAAAGCGGTGTATAAAGGATCCGGTGGATCGTGGTCGCGGGCACACCGCGCAGACGCAGCACCGAGGCGGCCTTGTTCGTGGGTGCCAATATCGCAAGCGTCCGCCGCTCGCGCCGCCGTTTCGCCTCGTAATCGCCCGAGACGATTTCGACGCCGCCCGCCTTCATCGCTTTGTAAAGACTGGCCAAAAGCATGGTCTTGCCCGACCCCGCCTTGCCCACAACCGCCAGAACCGTAGCGCGGCCTTCGGTCATCGGCTCCATCTGGCCCTTGTCCAGATCGATCCCCATCGACAGCATTTCCGCCGTAACCCGGTCATAGGCATCGGCCTGGTCTTCGGAAAAGGTCACGAGTTCTGAGGCCATGGCGCCCTTATAGGACAGGGCCCGTGCGGGGGCCAGAGCGGCCGCATACCTATCCCTCGCTCTCGGCCTCGCCCACGCCGGATTTTTCGGAAATATCGGTCTTAGCCGCGTTTTCAGCTTCGATCGTCTTGCGGGCCAAATTCGGCAGACCATTAGCCAAGGCATAGGCTCGCAAATCTGCGAGCACTTCGAAAATCCAACTATGTCGCATACATACCCCTACACGCCACCCCCGTCGGGAATAGCAAATTTGGGTCAAAGCTTTAATATCCTAAGGTTGCAACAGTCTCAGGCGATTTTTTCTAAAATCCGCCTAATTAACCATGTATCAACCGCGCAGACCGACCTCCAATGCCTCTTCAAAGCTGCGCAAACCGGCGCGCGGCGATTGCACAAGCACGGCCATATTGCCGGGCTTATGCTTGTTGCTGTGCATCAATGTATGGGCCGCGGGCACGTCAGCCCAGGCGAAAACCTCAGACATGCAGGGGTCCAGACGCCGTTCAACCATCAGCTTATTCGCCGCGGCCGCCTGTTTCAAATGGGCAAAATGGCTGCCCTGCAAACGCTTTTGATGCATCCACATATAGCGCACGTCAAAGGTGCAATTGAATCCGGTGGTACCGGCGCAAATTACCACCATGCCGCCTTTTTTGCAGACCAAAACCGAGACCGGGAAAGTCGCCTCGCCGGGATGTTCAAGGACGATATCAACGCTGATGCCCTTGCCGGTGATGTCCCAGATCGCCTTGCCAAACCGGCGGGCCTCTTTCACCCAAACATTGTATTCGGGCGAGCCTACCGTCGGCATCTGGCCCCAGCAACTGTATTCGTTGCGGTTGATCACACCGCGCGCACCCAGGCCCATGACAAAATCGCGTTTGCTTTCGTCGCTGATCACGCCAATGGCATTGGCCCCGGCGGTATTGATCAACTGGATCGCATAGGAGCCGAGCCCGCCCGAAGCGCCCCAGACCAGGACGTTTTGCCCCGGCTTCAGATCGTTCGGCTCGTGGCCGAAAAGCATCCGGTAGGCGGTGGCGAGGGTCAGGGTATAGCAGGCGCTCTGCTCCCAGGTCTGGTGGCGCGGGCGCGGCATTAACTGCTGGGCCTGCACGCGGGTAAACTGGGCAAAGGATCCGTCCGGCGTTTCATAGCCCCAGATCCGCTGGCTGGGCGAAAACATCGGATCACCGCCGTTGCAGTCTTCGTCATCGCCGTCGTCCTGGTTGCAATGGACAACAACCTCGTCGCCGACCTTCCAGCGCTTGACCTTGTCCCCAACTGCCCAAACGATGCCCGACGCATCAGAGCCGGCGATGTGATAGGATTCCTTGTGGCCGTCAAAGGGACTGATCGGCTGACCAAGCGCAGCCCAGACGCCATTATAGTTAACGCCCGCCGCCATCACCAGAACCAGCACTTCGTTGCTGTCGATCGCCCAGGTGTCCAGCACCTCGACCTGCATGGCCTGCGCCGGCGCGCCATGCCGTTCGCGCCGGATGGCCCAGCCGTACATTTTCGCGGGAACATGACCCAGAGGCGGCATCTCGCCGATCTCGTAGAGGTCCTTGATCGGCGCCTCATAGGGCGCAATGGCAGTGGCAGTATCGAGCGCCATCGGGTCTTCCTTTCCGCATGCCGCAACGCAGAATCGCGCAGCCCTGCGAAAAGGAATAAAATTTGTCACGCAAGATAGCAATAGTGCGTCGCTTTATTTTGTAATTAAATTTCTGCCGCGCCGCAGCATTTCCTAATAGATCGTGTAGGAGGAGATGGTGCAAACGTCGATTCCATTCTCGATGCCGACCGAACCATCGGATAAGATAACCTTGACGTCGAAGGTACAGTAGCCCGAACCATCTTCGAAGTTGATGTTGACGGCCGAGCCCGAGGACAGGGTCGAGGTGCCCAGAATGTCCTCTTGCCAGGAGCTGCTGCCAGCGTTGGAGCCGTAGAAATTGGTGATCGTCATCCCCGAGGCGTTGACGATCGAAACACTTTTGTTCGCTGTAGAACAGATCGTGGTGGACGTCACGCAGCCGGCAAGCAAAATCCGAGGGCTGCTACGCCCAAAATATTGCGAAGCATCAAGTTCTCTCCCTAAAGAATCTCGGGCTCTGAATCGGCTCTAACAAAGACTATTGCGCCAAAAGCGGGTTCACAAATGAATGTTTCGGACTGAAACCGCCAAAAGGCGCTGCTGAACCGAGGCTGCGTAAAAGCCAAGCAGCGCCATGTTTTCCGGCTGCGGGGTCAGATCCTCTGCGACCAGACCGCGCGCGATCAGGGGGGCCAGGCCCTCGGCAATCGTCGTCTCGAGGCCCTGCGGTGCCAGTTTCAGAACCGCGCGGCCCTCGGCAAGGCGGCCAAGGATGCTCTGGGCCCGCGCCTGCAATTCGTCCCGGCTCGTCGCCCCCTCCAGCAGGGCAGCGGCCACCAACGGAACCGGCAGCACCGGCACGGCATGTTCGATCTGCGCCATCAGATGGGCAGCCAGAGGCTCTATCTGGGCAGAGGCCGGGGTTTCGGGATGCGCCGCAAGATAGGCGCGCAGGGAAACTGGCTGGCCAAAACTGGCCGCTGCGGTGCCGAAACCCTTGAAACGGCCCCGAAATTTGCGCCAGATTACGCGCCAGACAAAGGCCAGGACGGCCCCGATCGGGGCACGAAAACTGCGGGTGCCCTCCTGAGATGCCCTTGTCAGAATCCGGTCTTCAAGCACCCGGTCATAGGCCAGACCCACCGGCACAAAGACCACATCACGCCCGCCCGACTGAAATCCCGCGACGATATAACCAAGCAAACCCATGCGCGCCTGCCCGACCGCGCCGGTCAGACTTAGCCCGCCTTCGGGGAACATGGCCTGCGTCGTGCCATCGGCAGTGGCCATCTGCACATAGCGCGCGAGCACGCGCCGATAGAGGGTATTGCGCGAACCGCGGCGGATAAAATAGGCACCCATCGCCCGGATCAGCCGCGACAGGGGCCAGATCCGCGCCCATTCCCCGACCGCATAAGAGATCGCGGCGCGGCCCGAGACCAGCCAGGTGACCAGAACATAATCCATGTTTGAACGGTGATTCATCACGAAAATCACCGTGGCCTGCGGGTCGATATGCGCCAGCTCCGCGTCGATCTTGCCGATCCGCACCCGGTACAGCCCGCGCGAGACCCATTTCGCCAGCCGGATCGCCACCCCAAAATATAGGATTGTGGAAAAGCCCGGAACGATTTCGCGGGCGTAACTGCGCGCTTCTTGAAAGGCGACCTCGCCCGGCACCCCGGCCGCGCGGGCATGTTCGGTGACCGCCTCGAGCACCGCCGGATCATAGGTCAGCCGCACGATCATGTCCTGACGGCGCGCCAGTTTGAACAGCTCGATCGGGCGGTCCAGCCTTTTGTTGATCCGCGCCAAGGCCCGTTCCGCCCGCGCCCGGAAAAACCAGCGGACCGAGGGGAAGAGGAAATGCGAGGCAAAAGTGACCCCGGCAAAGGCCAGAATCAGCACAAGGAGCCAAAGGGGCAGTTCAATCGTGCGGAACATAAAACCCAAGCTGGCAGGAATCCCCGCCTTGGTAAAGCGGGGTTAGTTAAAGGTGAAAACCGCCGCCAGAATAGTCGCCATGATCAAGGACGTCCCGATTTTTGACAGCATCGAGCGTCTGGCAACCGCCGCCTCATCGCCCGCCATCGCCCAGCGCGTGTTGTAGATGTTGAAGATAGCCAGCGCGGCGAGGAGGGTCACCAAGGTCATCTTGACGTGGAACCAGCCGTTCAAGCCTTTGAAACCGCCGTATTTTGTCCAAATCAGCCCCAGCCCGCTGAGGATAAGCAGCACCAAGGCCATCCGGCCAAGCGCGGCAAGTTTGTTCATGATGGGCATATAGGCGGGCTTTAGCGCTGGGTCGGCTGAGACCGCCATGCGGCGCACCACCGGCAGGGCAAAGGCCGCGCTACCGGCGAGGGCAACTGAGACCAGATGCAGCCAGAGGATCAGTTTGACGGTCAATTCCATGGCAATGCTTCCCTTTTTTCCGGCCCCAGGCCGCCGCCGCATCATCTGCGAAACCATGGCCGCTGCCCAGCCCCTAGTTTTGCCGCGATGCAGCGATTGACAGAGGTGCAATATGTCGAATACCTGTTCCTCAGAGACATAAAATTACCCTGCCATCAAGGAAGCTGCGCAATGCACCCGCAGAAGGAAACGCAGAAGGAAACGCCCTGGATTTTCCGCACATATGCCGGACATTCCACCGCCGCCGCCTCAAATGCGCTTTATCGCAGCAATCTGGCCAAGGGGCAGACGGGGCTGTCGGTCGCCTTCGATCTGCCGACCCAAACGGGCTATGACTGCGATCACGTGCTGGCGCGGGGCGAGGTGGGCAAGGTTGGGGTGCCGGTCGGGCATCTGGGGGATATGCGGGCGCTGTTCGCGGATATTCCGCTGGACCAGATGAATACTTCGATGACGATCAACGCCACCGCGCCCTGGCTGATGGCTTTGTACATCGCTTTGGCCGAGGAACAGGGCGCGGATATCGCGGCGCTGCAGGGCACGGTGCAGAACGATATCATCAAGGAATATCTCTCGCGCGGTACCTATATCTGCCCGCCCGTGCCCAGCTTGCGGATGATCACCGATGTAGCGGCCTATACTCAGGCGCATCTGCCCAAATGGAACCCGATGAATGTCTGTTCCTATCACCTGCAAGAGGCCGGCGCGACACCCGAGCAGGAGCTGGCCTTTGCGCTTGCCACGGCCTGCGCGGTGCTGGACGATTTGCGGGCAAAGGTACCGGGCGCGGATTTTCCGGCGATGGTCGGGCGGATTTCGTTCTTTGTGAACGCGGGTATCCGGTTTGTGACCGAGATGTGCAAGATGCGGGCCTTTACCCTGCTCTGGGACGAGATTTGCTTGCAGCGTTATGGAATCACGGACGCCAAATACCGCCGCTTTCGCTACGGCGTTCAAGTCAATTCGCTGGGCCTTACCGAACAGCAGCCCGAAAACAACGTGCCCCGTATCTTGCTGGAAATGCTGGCGGTTACCCTGTCAAAAGGCGCCCGTGCCCGCGCCGTGCAGCTGCCCGCCTGGAACGAGGCCCTCGGCCTGCCGCGCCCTTGGGATCAGCAATGGTCGCTGCGGATGCAGCAGATCCTGGCCTACGAGACAGATTTGCTGGAGTTTGACGATCTGTTCGACGGCAATCCGGCGGTCGAGCGCAAGGTTGAGGCGCTAAGCGCAGGCGCGCGGGACGAGTTGGCGCAGATCGACGCGATGGGCGGCGCGGTGGCGGCGATTGACTATATGAAACGGCGGCTGGTTGACTCGAATGCCGAGCGAATTGGGCGGATCGAAACCGGGCAGACCACAGTGGTGGGCGTGAACCGCTGGACAGAGGCCGTGCCCTCGCCGCTGACCACCGGGGACGGCGCAGTGATGCGCTGCGATCCGCTGGCCGAGGCGGGCCAGATCGCGCGGCTGGCGCAATGGCGCGAGGGGCGGGACGGCGCGGCGGTGCAGGCAGCGATAGCGGCCTTGGGCCAGGCGGCACGGTCGGGCGCGAATATCATGCCGGCCTCGATCGCAGCGGCTAAGGCGGGGGTGACGACGGGCGAATGGGGCGCGGTGGTGCGCGGCGCTTTTGGCGAATACCGCGCGCCGACGGGCGTTCAGCGCGAGCCATCGAACCGCACCGAGGGGCTGGAGGAAATCCGTGAGGCGGTCAATGTGGTCTCGGCGAAACTCGGGCGGCGGCTGAAATTTGTGATGGGCAAGCCGGGGTTGGATGGTCATTCCAACGGGGCCGAACAAATCTCTGCCCGCGCCCGCGATTGCGGGATGGATATCAGTTATGATGGGATCCGCTTGACGCCCGCGCAGATCGTCAGCGCGGCGGCGGATCAGGGGGCGGATGTGCTGGGCCTGTCGATCCTGTCGGGCAGCCATCTGGCCTTGGTCTCCGAGGTGATGGATCTGATGGCGGGCGCGGGCCTGTCGCATATCCCGCTGATCGTCGGCGGCATCATTCCCGAAAGCGACGCCGAGGCCCTGCGCGCCCAAGGAGTAGCGGCGGTCTATACGCCCAAGGATTTCGCGCTGAACCGGATCATGATGGATATCACGCGCCTGGTGGACGCAAGCGCGGACGCCTGACCGCAATCGGGCGCCGATAGGATTTGCCCCCTTCCCGGCCCCCTGCCCTTCGCCTAACATGCTCCAAGCCTTGGAGAGATGATGATGACCGTTCATATTGGCGCGAAAGTTGGCGACATTGCTGAAACCGTGCTTTTGCCGGGCGACCCCTACCGTGCCCGCTGGGCGGCACAGACCTTTCTTGAAAACCCGGTGCTGGTGAACGAAGTGCGCGGCATGCTGGGCTATACCGGCACCTACAAGGGCAACCGGGTGACGATCCATGGCACGGGCATGGGGATGCCCTCGCTGTCGATCTACGTGAACGAATTGATCCGCGATTATGACGCGAAGACACTGATCCGCATTGGATCGGCCGGAGCTTTGCAAACCCATATCAAGGTGCGCGATGTGGTTCTCGCGCAGGCCGCCACCACCAATGGCTCGCCCTCGCGCTCGATCTTCAAGGAGCTGAATTTCGCCCCCTGCGCCGATTTCGGATTGCTTGCGGCAGCCCATACGGTGGCACTGAAAATCGGCGTGCCGGTGCATGTGGGCGGTATATATTCCTCGGACACCTTCTACGACGAGCGCAAGGATCTGTCCGAACAGATGCAGCGCCACGGCACGCTTTGCGTCGAGATGGAGGCGGCGGAGCTTTATCACCTCGCTGCCCGCTATGGCCGCCGCGCGCTGGCGATCCTGACCATTTCAGACCATATCCTGACCCACGAAGCCCTGCCCGCCGACCAGCGCGAAACCAGTTTTAGCGATATGGTCAAGGTGGCGCTGGAAGCGGCCTTCGCCTGACCCCGCCTCCATCCGGTCCCAAGGAGTAAAAGATGCCGCATCTTTCCTTTCGCCCTTGGGTTCCGCAAGTCGCCGAGGCCTATATTCAAGGCATCGCCGCCTCGGCAGCCGCGCCCACGGGCGCTTTGCGCGGCCGCATCCAAGGCCTGATGGAACAGAACCTGCAGATCCACGATCAGGACTGTTTCAACTTGAACCCCGCCACCAATGTGATGAACCCGGCGGCCGAGGCGGCGCTGGCGATGGGGATGGGCGCGCGGCCCTCGCTCGGTTATCCGGGTGATAAATACGAGATGGGGCTGGAGGCGATCGAACAGATCGAGGTGATCACCGCCGAGCTTGCCGCCGAGGTTTTCGGGGCAAGCCATGCCGAGATCCGGGTCGGCTCGGGGGCGCTGGCCAATCTTTACGGCTTCATGGCGCTGGCCAAGCCGGGCGATGCGATCATCGCCCCGCCGGGCACGGTCGGCGGCCATGTGACCCATCATGCCGATGGCTGCGCCGGACTTTACGGGCTGATCACCCATCCCGCCCCGATCAATGCCGACGGCTATACCATTGATCTGGATGGACTTCGTGGGCTGGCGTACCAGATTCGCCCCAAGATCATCACCATCGGCGGCTCTTTGAACCTTTTCCCGCATCCGGTACCTGAAATCCGCGCCATTGCCGATGAGGTCGGCGCAAAGGTGCTGTTCGACGCCGCCCATCAATGCGGCATGATCGCCGGTGGCAGCTTTCCGAACCCGCTGACCCAAGGCGCGCATCTGATGACGATGAGCACCTATAAATCGCTCGGCGGCCCCGCCTCCGGCCTGATCGTAACCCGCGACGCCGCGATTGCCGAACGGCTGGATGCCATCGCCTATCCCGGCATGACCGCCAATTTTGACGCTGGAAAGACCGCAGCGCTGGCCATCACGCTTTTGGACTGGCGCGACCATGGTGCCGCTTATGCGCGGGCGATGGTCGATCTGGCCCAGGCCCTCGCGCGCGAACTTCATGCCCTTGGCATCCATGTTTTCGGGGCTGACAAGGGCTTTACCCGCTCGCATCAATTCGCCGTTCCGGCCGCGCCCTTTGGCGGCGGGCAAGCCGCTGCCAAGACGCTGCGCAAGGCCGGTTTTCTGGCCTGCGGAATCGGCCTGCCGATAGCCCCCGTCGCGGGCGATCTGAACGGTCTGCGCATCGGCACGCCCGAGCTTGTGCGCCGCGGGGTCACGCCCGCCGATGCCCCCACCCTCGCAGCGCTGATCGCCGAAGGTCTGCGCTCAAATGCCCCTGAAACTGTCGCGCCGCGCACCGCCGCCCTGCGCGCCCGGTTTCAGGGCCTGCATTTTGTGACCACGCTATGATGCAGCGCCGGCTTGGCACGGTTGGGCCGATGGTTTCGGCCTTTGGGCTGGGGTGCCTGTCCTTTGGCGGCACTTTTGGCCCGACCACAGATGCCGACAGCCAAGCCGTTCTGGATGCGGCTTGGCATCAGGGCATCACCCTTTTCGACACCGCGAATATCTATGGTGCGGGACGGTCTGAAACCCAGATTGGCACTTGGATGCGCCGCACCGGGCACCGCCCCGTTTTGGCCACCAAGGCCGGGTTTTCGCGCGCGGCGACAGGCGGCGTTGACAATGCACCGGCACACCTGCGCGCCGAACTCGACGCCTCGCTGCGCCGCCTCGGCGTCGATCACGTCGCGCTTTTCTATGTGCACCGGCACGAAAAATCCCGGCCGATCGAAGAGGTCGCGGACACGATGGGCCGCCTGATCGACGAGGGCAAGATCGGCGGCTATGGCCTGTCCGAGGTTGCGCCCTACACCCTGCGCCTTGCCCATGCCGTCCGGCCCGTGCGCGCGGTGCAGAACGAGTATTCCCTCTGGACGCGCCTGCCAGAGTTGGGCCTGATCCAGACCTGCGCCGAATTGGGCACGGCCTTTGTGCCCTTCTCGCCCCTGTCGCGCGGCATCTTTGGCGCAGCCAGCTTTGATCCCGCCGCCTTTGCACCCGGCGAGATTCGTATCGAAATGCCAAGGTTCAGCGCCGAAAACTGGCCGCGCAACCGGGCGAAAGCCCTTCAATTTCATGACTTTGCCGCGCAAAGGGGGGTAACTCCTTCTGCCCTTGCCCTCGCTTGGGTGCTTGCCCAGGGCCCGCATATCCTGCCCGTCCCCGGCACCAGATACGCCCGCCATCTGGCCGATTGGCAAGGCGCCGATCAGATCACCCTGACGCCCGATGACCGCGCCGAGATCGACCGCATCCTGCCCGTCGGCTGGGCCTTTGGCGACCGCTATAGCGACGCGCAAACCCTGACGTCCGAGCGTTATTGCTAGGATCTATCGGGCCAGACCGTGACTGCGGTCATAGCCATTTGGACCCGCGCCGCGCCAACCTTTTGGCGGGGCCAGCGGGCGGAAAACCTCGACCAGCAAAGGATGACAGGCCGCCTCGTCCGAGGAATGCTTGGCCGAGCAGTCTCCGCCGGGGCAAGCCGACAGCGCGCCGAGCAGGTCTATTTCGGCAAAGAATTCAAGGAAATCACCGGGGCGCACTGGGCTCGCCTTCATGAAATATTGCCCGGTGTCGCGGGTGAATCCGGTGCACATGAACACGTTCAAAACGTCATGGACGCGCATTTCGGCCTGCGGCAAGTCCATACCCCGCGCCCGCGCCAAGGCGCGCGTCAGGTTGGAATGGCAGCAGTGATGGTACTGCCCGCCATCCGATAAAAGGGCGTGGGTATAGGGATCGCAGCGCGTGCCGATCACGTCGTGGACCGAGCCGCCAAAGCCATCAAAGCCGTACCAGTCCAGGCTGTCTTCGGTGATCAGGGCCATGCGGCGCAGGTAGGGCAGGCAGGACCACATGCTGTCGCCCGCGCTTAGATGCGTGCCGTGCAGGGCGCGGGTCTTGCCGCTGAAAAACCGCTCGTCCAGATCGGCGGCTGCCCAAAGGTTCAGATCGCCGACCTGCGGGCCGTCCACGCTGGTGATGCGAAAGAAATGCCCGGCGGGCACGTCAAAACAGGCGGCGTCACGGGCGGGAACCAGGGTCTCGCTGATCCGGGTCCAGCCGTTTCGGGCGGCAAGATAGGGCGCAAGATCGGGGCGCGGCAGCCGTTCGGTGGGATAACAAATGACCGGAGCAATCTTTTGGCGCGCCGCTGCATCGGAGGGCGGAGCGTGGGCGGGCTGGGATGGTTTCATTGCGGGGTTCCTTTGGCCGCTGGGACTAGCCCAATCCTAGCCGCGCGGCCCGCACCCCGTCACCCCCATTTACCGGTTCCAAAGGAAAGGATCAGCGATCCAGCCCTCAGCAGGCTCGGGAAGGCCCGGCATGCCCTGCTCGGTCAAGCCCTTGCGCTGCGCCCAAGCGGCCTGCACCGCGCAAATCGCAGCGTCCAGCGCGTCGGCATTCGCGGCCAGTTCAATGCCTTCAGGCAGCGCCACCGAAAGACCAAACCGCTGTTGCCCCTTTGGCCCGCTCAGCGCCTCGCAAAGCGCGCGGCGCGCCGCCAGCCGTTCCGGCGTATCGCCGGCATCAGACTTGTAGCTGGTCCGTCCGATCAACGCGCGGGCCGCCATGCCAGGATAGGCCTCGACTGCGATGCGGGTAGGATCGCCGCTGCCAAGGCCGGGGACATCGACCCCTGCCCGGCGCAATCTGGGCGCCCCTTCAAAGAACATCAGCCCGACCGGAACCCCATACAGCTTTTGCGGGCTTGCCGCCCCTGTGCCCTTTTCGAAAAGTCTTGGGTGTTCGCGGTCGCCAAATGCCCGGCTTTCCTTGTACTTCTCCAACTCCCTTCGAAACTCAATACGGCTCAGACCCGCGACATGGTCCATACAACCGGCCCAATCATTGGGCCATCCGATGTTGGCAATAAACCGATGTGACTGCGCAAAGGGAAAATCAAAACCGGCCACCCAAGGTCCGGGCCGCAGCAAAAACGCCTCGAACCCGGCAAAGTCCGGCAGGGCCTCGACCGCCTCAATAATCAGCCTATCGCCGTCCAGCCATCCACGCGCGGCGGTGATCGGTTTGGCCCTGCGCGGCGCCGAGGTGAAATCGATGCCCCAGATCCGCAAGGATCAGACTACCCGCTCGACCATCATGCGCTTTATATCGGCGATTGCCTTGGCGGGATTCAACCCCTTGGGGCAGGTCTTGGCGCAGTTCATGATCGTGTGGCAGCGGTACAGCTTGAACGGATCTTCCAGATCGTCCAGCCGCGCGCCCGTCGCCTCGTCCCGGCTGTCGATGATCCAGCGGTAGGCATGCAGCAAGGCGGCGGGGCCGAGGTATTTGTCGGAATTCCACCAATAGCTGGGGCACGAGGTGCTGCAACAGGCGCACATCACGCATTCATAGAGCCCGTCCAGTTTGGAGCGGTCGTCAATCGACTGCCGCCACTCCTTGGCCGGGCGGTTGGTTTTCGTCTCGAGCCAGGGCATGATGCTGGCATGCTGGGCGTAAAAGTGGGTCAGATCGGGGATCAAATCCTTGATCACGGGCATATGGGGCAGCGGATAGATCTTGATATCGCCCTTCACCTCGTTCAGCCCGTAAATGCAGGCAAGCGTGTTGATCCCGTCGATATTCATCGCGCAAGAGCCGCAAATCCCCTCGCGGCAGGAACGGCGAAAGGTCAGCGTCGGGTCGATCTCGGTCTTGATCTTGATCAGCGCGTCCAGAACCATGGGTCCGCAGGTGTCCATATCGACGAAATAGGTATCGACACGGGGATTTTCGCCATCCTCTTGATTCCAGCGGTATATCTGGAATTTCCGCACCGCTTTGCCCTCCGGCTTCGGCCAGGATTTGCCGGTGCGGATCTTGGAGTTTTTGGGCAGAGTGAACTGGACCATCGGTCTGACCTTCTCTTGATTTCAGCCCTGCGCGCCGGGCAGGGTGTAATAGGGGCGGCTCGGCATCTGGCCCGAGCGGTTAAAGACGCATTGATCATAGACCTGCGAAGGGTCGCGCCCGGCCAGGTAATCGGTGGAAATGCCGACCTCGCCGCCCAGATAGGAGCTGCCATCGGAATTGACCCCGACATGGATTGTGCCGCGCGGGGCCTCGGCCAGCCTTGCCTGTTCCACGCATTCCCGTTCGGCCTGCACCAGCGGCACGGGGCCGCAAGCGCTAAGGCCGAGGATCACAAGGATCGCGGCGCGGTTCATAGCAGACCGCCCAGCAGGGCCGGCAGACCCTCGCGGATCAGGCAGGCTTGGGTTTCGGGGCGCACGGCGATGTCGAGCACGTTGTTGACAGTCGACGTGCCCGCTTCGACCGCCACATCGCGGACCAGAAGGCGCAGGTCATCGGGCGTCGCATTCTCGACAATGCAGCGGGTCGCAATCTGCGCCTGATCGCCGGGCAGGAAATCATCGACCACCGGCAGCACCATAGTTTCGGCGGCGCGACGCATCGCTTTGTCCACGGTTTCGGACGGATCGCAGGCCGTCAGGGGCAAGGCCGCTGCTACAAGGGCCAAAGTTCGCATGGGATTTCCTCCTACCAGATCACGCCTGCCCATGCTGGCCGTTATCGGGCCAAGGGCAAGGGCACAGCGATCTTCCGGGCTGATATCCGCCGCAATCCCCATCAGAACTTGCGCTCTGCCGGGGCGATTTTGGCGAGGGAAATGCCGCCATCTGCCTCAGCGGTCAGGGGCGCGGTATGCACCGCGCGGTAACCCAGTCGCACCGATGCACCGTCCACATAGGCCAGCGAGTGTTTGCGCCAATTGGCATCATCGCGCTTTGGGAAATCCTCATGGGCATGCGCACCGCGGCTTTCGGTGCGGGCATGGGCGGCGGTGATGGTGGCCAGCGCGTTGGGCATCAGATTGGTCAGCTCCAGCGTTTCCATCAGATCGGAGTTCCACACCAAGGTTCGGTCGGTAACCTTGATATCGGCCATCTTCGCGGCGATGGCGCCCATCTTGACCTCGCCCTCGGCCAGCGTCTTTTCGGTGCGGAACACGGCGGCATCGGCCTGCATGGTCTTTTGCATCTGCAGGCGCAATTCGGCGGTGGGCAGCGCGCCATTCGCGTGGCGCAGGGCGTCAAAGCGCGACAGGCTCTTGTCCACTTCAGCCCGGTTGACGTCCGCGCTGCGCTCTATGGGATTGACGATTTCGCCGGCGCGGATCGCTGCGGCCCGGCCAAAAACCACCAGATCGATCAGCGAGTTCGACCCTAGGCGATTGGCGCCGTGCACGCTGGCGCAGCCCGCCTCGCCCACGGCCATCAGACCGGGGAAGATTGCGTCAGGATTGCCGGGCTGGGGGGATAGAACCTCGCCCCAATAATTCGTCGGAATGCCGCCCATGTTGTAATGCACGGTCGGCAGCACCGGGATCGGCTCGCGGGTCAGATCGACCCCGGCAAAGATGCGCGCGGATTCGGTGATGCCGGGCAGGCGCAGATCCAGGGTTTCCTTGGGCAGATGATTCAGGTTCAAATGGATATGATCACCCTGCGCGCCCACGCCGCGGCCTTCGCGGATCTCTAGCGTCATGCAGCGGCTGACATAGTCGCGCGGGGCCAAGTCTTTGTAATGCGGGGCATAACGCTCCATAAAGCGCTCGCCTTCGGAGTTGGTCAGATAGCCGCCTTCGCCGCGCGCGCCTTCAGTGACCAGACAGCCGGAGCCATAGATGCCGGTGGGGTGGAACTGCACAAACTCCATATCCTGCAGCGCCAGACCCGCCCGCGCCACCATGCCGCCGCCGTCGCCGGTGCAGGTATGGGCTGAGGTCGCAGAGAAATAGGCGCGCCCATAGCCGCCGGTCGCCAGCACCACCAGCTTGGCATTAAAGACATGGATCGTGCCATCGTCGAGCTTCCACGCCGTGATGCCGGTGCAGCGCCCATCCGTCATGATCAGGTCCAGCGCGAAATATTCGATGAAGAACTCGGCGTTGTTTTTCAGGCTCTGGCCATAAAGCGTGTGCAAAATCGCATGGCCGGTGCGATCGGCGGCGGCGCAGGTGCGCTGCACCGGCGGGCCTTCGCCGTATTCGGTTGTATGCCCGCCAAAGGGGCGCTGATAGATCTTTCCCTCTTCGGTGCGGCTGAAGGGCACGCCGTAATGTTCCAGCTCGTACACCGCCTTGGGCGCCTCGCGCGCGAGGTACTCCATCGCGTCGGTATCGCCCAGCCAGTCCGAGCCCTTGACGGTATCGTACATATGCCATTGCCAGCTGTCGGGGCCCATATTGCCAAGGCTGGCCGCGATACCGCCCTGCGCCGCAACGGTATGGCTGCGGGTAGGGAAAACCTTGGTCACGCAGGCGGTGCGCAGGCCCTGTTCGGCCATGCCCAGCGTCGCGCGCAGGCCCGCGCCGCCTGCGCCAACCACGACAACATCATAATCATGCACTTCATAGGGATAGGCTTGGGTCATCTTCTTATCCTTAAAGGGCAAGCTTGATCAGCGCGAAAAGCCCGGTCGCCGCTAGGGCTCCGGACAGGCAATAGACAAAGATCACCAGCATCTTGCGCGCGGTGCCTCTTGCATAATCCTCGATCATCATCTGCGCGCCCTTGGCGAAGTGGCGCAGGCCAACGACCAGAACCAGCGCGGTCAGAATGGCCGGAAAGGGCCGGGCAAAGGTGGCTTGAACCGTCTCTAAAGGCTGGCCCAGCGCGCTGCCAAAGATATAGATCCATGTCGGCATCATGAACGCGAGCGCGACGGCGCTGAGCTGCATATGCCAGTGATGTTCGGTTCCGGTATGCGAGGCGCCCTTGCCTTCGGCGCGTTTACGGGCGGTCAAATAGCGCATTTCGGCCCCCTATACGATCACGACGGTCAGAACCGTCAGCAAAACCGAGCCGATGATGACCCCCCAGCCCAGCTTTTCCGCCGTCGGGATATCGAGACCATGGCCCGCGTCAAAGTAAAGGTGCCGCAGCCCCGCGAGGTAGTGATACCAAAGCGCCCAAGCCGAGGCCGTGAACACCAGATCGCCAAACCAGCTGGTCACCACGCCGTCCGCCAGCGCAAAAGCTTCGGGCGACATCGCCGCCGCCAATAGCCACCAGATCGCCAGCGCCGTACCCACAATCAACCCATTCCCCGTAATCCGCGTCAGGATCGAGGTGATGGAGGTCAGCTGCGGGCGGTAGATCTGCAAATGGGGCGAGAGCGGGCGTTCGACGGCCCTTTTGGCATTGGACATGATGGAACCCGTGGTTGGGGGGTGACGTAAGGGGGCATCTATAGCTGTGGCAAAACTAATCCAGATGTGTTTGCGATGTCACCCTTCCGAATGCCACAATCAGAAATTGATTTCGCTAACAGCCTCGATTTTCCCCGAATGTGATCACACATTTTCCGCGCGTGATCACTGACTACGGCTCAGTTCGTAAAGACGCAACATCTCAGGGGCATATTCGGTGCAGATAGTGATAGAGCGATCATCGGGCGCGTAATGGGCATTCGCCTCGCCGCGTTCCGCCACCGAAACCGTGATTTCCTGCGGCAGCCCCAGGTTTTTCGTTCAGCACCGTGATCTCTTCGGCCAGAATCGCCGCAATCGGGTCGGTTGCCGTATCGGCCCCCACCAGAACCAGCCCCTTGGTCTGCGCCGTCGGCGTCAAGCCACTCAGGATTCCGCCCCAGCTTTCCGACATCAACGCAAACTCGTCCGCGCAGCCTTCGGCGCGCTCGGCGGGCAGCTCCAACTCGTCGGCCACGTCTTGACGGACCTCGGGGTCGGCACCGTAGAACTGGCAGACCAGGTTGTAATAGCGCTGAAGATCCAGCGAGTGGGTATCGGCATAGGCCAATTCCCAGCCGCCCTGATCGGCCTCTTGCGCATAGGCCGAATAGGCATAGGCGGTGTCATAAACGATCTGAGTGGCCGAATCCTCGTCCCAGACCTCATGGGTCAAAAGCGCCGACAGCGAATCCGCCGCAGCCTCTTCGCGGCCCAGAACCGGCAACTGAAGGACGTCGATCAGCCCATGGCCCAACTCGTGATACGGCGTCGCCACCACGTTTGAGGAGACAAACTGCGCGGCGTCCTCGTCTTTTGGCATCTCGAAAGCCTACGCAGAATTGGCTGTCAGCGCAGGCAGGCCGCCTATGGCAAGCACAAAAGCGGTGGTGCGCATAGCAGTTCCTTTGGGGTTGCAAGGATCGGGCGGGGGCCGATAGTTGAGCGAAATCAGACCGGCATCAGCGCCCAATAGTCAAGATCCAGCAGGACCTGCGGCAGGTATTTACCATCCTCGCCCTTCAGCGCAAAGGCCGGCGCGCCGTCTTTCACCGCGACCAGCCGCAGACGGACCGCGCCGACACCGGGGGCAGCGGTTTCGGCCTTGTCCAGAACCTCGCTCCAGGCCCGCACCGTATCGCCGGCAAAGCACGGGTTGGCATGTGCGCCCCCGTTCAGCGCCACGATCATCTGTGCATTCGCGAGGCCGTTGAAACTGAGGCCCCGCGCCAGCGAAATCACATGCCCGCCGTAGATCAGCCTTTTGCCATCGGGCCGCGCTGTCGCATCAAAATGCACTTTGGCCGTGTTCTGCCACAGCCGCGTGGCCAGCATCGGCTCGGCCTCCTCAACGGTGATCCCGTCGATATGGTCGATCCTCTCGCCAATCGCATAATCGCCCCAGCGATAAGGCGCGCCGGCCAATGCGAAATCATAGCGGCTGAAATCGAGGCCTGAGGGCACCACCAGATGATCGGCACCAACCGCGTCCGCGAGCACCGGCACCACCGGATCGGCCCCGCCTTGCACCCGCGCGCGCACCATGACCCAGCGCACATAACTCAGCACAACCTCGCCGCGCTGATTGAAACCTTGGGTGCGCAGCCACACGACGCCCGAAGTACCGCTGGTGTTTTCCTTTAACCCGATCACCGTGCTTTGCGCGCTGATCGTGTCGCCGGGATAAACGGGCAGCAACCAGCGCCCCTCGGCATAGCCCAGATTAGCCACTGCGTTCAGGCTGATATCGGGCACGGATTTGCCCAAAACGGTGTGAAAGGCGATCAGATCATCCAGCGGACTTTGCGGCAGACCGCAGGCGCGGGCGAAGGCGTCACTGGAATAGATCGCGGTGCGCGAGGGGTAAAGCGCATGATAAAGCGCCCGCTCGCCGCCCGACAGGGTGCGCGGAGCGGCGTGCAGGATCACCTCGCCGAGGCGAAAATCTTCATAGAAACGGCCCGGATTGGTTTTCATTGCTCGCCCAGTTTCAGATCGGGGGAATAGGTGCCCGGCGCGTCCTTGACCACCGCCTGCCCGCAACGCATAACCCCGCGCGCGGCGTCAAAGGCATAGGAAGGCTGCCCGTGCAGCTTCCAGCCTTTTGACAAGGCAGCCGAAACCCGGTGGCAAAACTCGGAAGTGTCGTCTTCGGTGATAAAGCGGAACAGCTGCATTTTTTTTCCCGTCAAGTCATCGCGCCCTTGGCCTGCGCTGTCACGATAGGCAGATTTTCCCCGGTTTTGCCACCCAGAACCGTCTGACTGGGGGCGCGGCGAATCTCCGCTTCGCAACAATATTGCGTTGAAAGATGCGATTTGGGCATATTTCGCAAGCCCGAATTTCTGCGCCGCAGCGGGATGAGGGGGGAACGCCTCAAGAACGCCCGAGCGATTAACCTTTCCGTGGCACTTCGGGCGCAGGCTGATCAGCAGAAATGCCCTCGTTCAGATCAACCTCGGGTGCCATCATGAACCAACTTTTCGCCCTCTCGCTCGGCATCGCCGCCATGGTCTTTGCCGCCTCCCAGTCCAATGCGCAGACCGCCGGTCCCGCCTGCGCCGCGCGTGTCGAGGTCGTTCAGGCTCTGGCCAGCAAATACGGCGAGACGCGGCAGGCGATGGGCCTGGCCGCCACCACCCAATTGATGGAGATCTACGCCTCGCCCACGGGCAGCTGGAGCCTGACCGTCACCCTCGCCGACGGCACCACCTGCCTTGTAGCCTCGGGCCAGAATTTCGATATTCTGTCAGAGCCATTGGCGCTGAACGATCCTCCGGCTTGAGCCGCGTCAAGCCGCCAAAGCGCCCCAGATCAGCTTGACCGAGATGCCAAGCAGCGCCCAAATCACCAGCTGAAAGAACAGCTTTTCGGGCAGGATTTTGACCACCCGGACCCCGGCAAAGACCGCCAGAATTGCCACCGGCGCCAGCATTGCGGCGGTTTTCAAACTGCCGATACTCACTTGGCCAAGTTGCCAGTAAAAGGGCAATTTCAACAGGTTGACATAGGCAAAGGCGATGGTCGACGTGCCGGCAAACACCGCCTTTTTCAACCCCAAAGGCAGGGTCCAAACCTGATAAGGCGGCCCGCCGGTATGGCTGATAAAACTGGTGAAACCAGCAATCAGCGTCCAAAACAGCCCCGGCACCAGACGCGCAGGCTTTGGCTGCGACAGGACATTCCGCCGGATCAGCATGTTCAGCGCAAATCCCGCTCCGACCAACCCGATCAAACCGTTGATCCATTGCTCGGGCACGAGGGCGAAGGTGGAAAATCCCAAGACCACGCCAAAGCTCATGCCCAGGCACGCGATCCACAAAACGCGGCGGTCAAATTCGCGCCGATAGGCCCAAAGCCCGAACCAATCCGAGACGATGTAGACCGGAAGCATCAGCCCCGCTGCGAACGGCGCGGGCATCGCCAGCGACATCAGCGGCACGGTCAGCGCGCCGACCACCGGCAATCCGCCCTTGCCAAGGCCGGTCAGGAAGGCTCCGATGACCGCCGCTGCCCAGAATTCCCAACCGCTCACGATGGCTCTTCCCCCTGCGGGGGGAATCACACATGATCCCCCCCGTGTGCTTTTCCTAGGGGCAACAAGTCGGCCCGTCAGAATTTGTTTACGCATTTAGCGCAAACAGTCTTTGCGGGCCAGTGGCTTGACCAGACGATCCATGCCGCACTGCGGCGGGTTGCCTTGGCGCTCCTTCGGGTCTAGCATACTGTCGCATACAAATTACCGCCAAACCTTCGGAGTTTTCCATGGCCCGACCCAAAATTGCGCTCATTGGCGCTGGTCAGATCGGCGGCACGCTCGCCCATCTGGCCGCAATCAAAGAACTCGGCGACATCATCTTGTTCGACATCGCCGAGGGCACACCGCAGGGCAAGGCGCTGGACATTGCGCAGTCCGGCCCATCGGAAGGGTTTGACGCCAGCCTGAAGGGCGGCAATTCCTACGCCGACATCGCCGGGGCGGACGTTTGCATCGTCACTGCCGGCGTGCCGCGCAAACCGGGGATGAGCCGCGATGACCTTTTGGGCATCAACCTCAAAGTGATGAAGGCTGTGGGAGAGGGGCTGAAGGCCCATGCGCCGAACGCGTTCGTGATCTGCATCACCAATCCGCTGGATGCCATGGTCTGGGCACTGCGCGAATTTTCGGGCCTGCCGCATCACATGGTGGTCGGCATGGCGGGGGTTCTGGACTCTGCCCGTTTCCGGCATTTCCTGAGCCTCGAATTCAACGTCTCGATGCGCGATGTCACGGCCTTTGTGCTGGGCGGGCACGGCGATACGATGGTGCCCCTGACCCGCTATTCCACCGTCGGCGGCATCCC
>CAIYZT010000046.1 GCA_903930735.1 uncultured Paracoccaceae bacterium
ACAGTGGTAATCTCCGACATGACCGTCCTCCTTTGTGGATCCTCACAGAACCACCTTGGCACATTGATGCCGTCGGGGGGCGGTCACATCATCAAAGCCGCTCTGCCCCCTCGGAGGCGTAACGCGCCAGCCATTTGCGCACCGTCACGACCGAAACCCCAAGCCCGACCACAATCTGACCAGGCGTCTCGCCGCCCTGCCTCCGGGCGACAATCAACGCTCGTATCTTTGGCGTGGTTTTGGCATTCTTGTGAATGCGCACGGGCTGTCTGCTGAAGATTGTGCTGCGTCGCAAACACCACCCTCACCAGTTTCAGCCCGTGAACAACCTATTGAGACGTTACAGCTAGGCAACACCCGTTTGGGGCATTGCGTGGGGCACTCCCAACAACCGATCCATTCTAAGCCATTGCTCAGGTTGACACCTCGAACGCAGTGAGTGGTTGGCTGGGGCGCTAGGATTCGAACCTAGGTATGTCGGTACCAAAAACCGATGCCTTACCGCTTGGCGACGCCCCAACCGTGCGGCGTTGTCTAGCCCCTGACCCTTGGGGCTGCAAGGGGGTAAAGCGGCGTGAGGGCGCAATTTATTCCAGCCGCTTGCGGGCCAATGCCCTGCATTGTAGGCAAGCGCATGGCAAAGTGGGATGTTCTGGTTTTGGGGGCGGGGGCGGCGGGTCTTATGGCCGCCATCGAGGCTGGGCGGCGCGGGCGCCGGGTCTTGCTTATTGATCATGCCAGCGCGCCGGGGGAAAAGATCCGGATCTCGGGTGGCGGACGCTGCAATTTCACCAATCTGAACATCGCCGGTGACCGGTTTCTGGGCAAGAACCCGCGCTTTGCTCTGTCAGCGATCAAGCGGTTCACCCAGTGGGATTTCATTGCCCGGGTGGATGGGGCGGGAATTGCTTGGCACGAAAAGGCGCTGGGGCAATTGTTTTGCGATGGCAAGGCGACCCAGATCATCGCGATGCTGATGGCCGATCTGCATGCTGCCGGGGCGGAGATCTGGCTCGACTGCGCCTTGGGGGAGGTAAGCCGCGGGGTGCTTGGGCTTGACGTGCAAACGGCGCGGGGCGTGCAGCAGGCGGCTTCGGTCATCGTGGCGACGGGGGGCAAGTCGATCCCGAAAATGGGGGCGAGCAGCTATGGCTACCGGGTGGCCGAGGGCTTTGGCCTGCCGGTGACTGAAACCCGGCCGGCCTTGGTGCCGCTGACCTTTTCCCCGCATGAATTGGAATGGATGGCCGCCCTGGCGGGGGTTTCCCTGCCCGCGCGGGTGACGGGGGGCGGCAAGGGCTTTGACGAGGCCTTGCTGTTCACACATCGCGGGCTGTCGGGGCCGGCGATCCTGCAGGTTTCGAGCTATTGGCGCGAGGGTCAGGAAATCGCGGTGAACCTGTGCCCGGGTCTGGATGTGGGCGGCGTTTTGCGGGCGGCCAAGCGCGAGGCTGGCCGGGCCGCTTTGCGCACCGCGCTGACGCGGCTGGTGCCCGAGCGGCTTGCGCGTCATCTGGAGACGGCGAGCGGCATCACCGCGCCGCTTGCGGAAATCGCGCAAGCGGATCTGGACCGGGTGGCGCGGATGCTGGGGGACTGGCGCCTGATGCCGGTCGGCTCTGAGGGTTACCGGACGGCCGAGGTGACGCTGGGCGGGGTCGATACCGATGCGCTTGACGCGCGGACCATGGCGGCAAAATCGGTGCCGGGTCTCTATTTTGTCGGCGAGGTCGTGGATATCACTGGCTGGCTGGGCGGGTATAATTTCCAATGGGCATGGTCGTCGGGCTGGGCGGCGGGGCAGATGGCTTGAACGATTTTCCTTCGAAAAATCTGATCTCTCTGAATTTTCGAAGGAAATTCGTGGCTTGAAGTCGGGTGCTTAAAGGGCCTGCGCCTAAAAGTGCTAAACCCACAAAGGGTTTGCTTTCGCCAATCGGTCAAAATCCATCAAGCTGGCGATCAGCGCGGGCATTTCGGGGAGCCGGATCATGTTCGGCCCGTCAGAGGGTGCTTTGTCTGGGTCCTGATGGGTTTCCAGAAACACACCCGCGATGCCGATCGACACCGCTGCGCGGGCCAAAACCGGCGCAAATTCGCGCTGCCCGCCCGAGCTGTCGCCCAAACCGCCAGGAAAGGCCACGGCATGGGTCGCATCCATCACCACCGGATAACGCGTGCGTGCCATAATAGGCAGGCTGCGCATGTCGGCGACTAATCCATTGTAGCCAAAGGTCGTGCCGCGTTCGGTCAAAAGGATCCGTTCGTTTCCGGTAGAGGCAATCTTGGCCGCCACATTGGCCATGCCGTAGGGGTCCAGAAACTGGCCCTTTTTCACGTTTACAGCCGCCCCCGTTTGCCCTGCGGCCAAAAGAAGATCGGTCTGGCGGCACAAAAGCGCTGGGATCTGCAGTACATCCACCACCGAAGCAACCTCCTCGGCATGCGCGGCTTCGTGAAAATCGGTCAGGACCGGCATGCCCATGGATTTGATGGCGGACAAGATATTCAACCCCGCTGCCATGCCCAAACCCCGCTTGCCCCCGAGCGAGGTGCGGTTGGCTTTGTCGTAGCTGGCCTTGAACACGAATTGCGCGCCCGCCGCCGCGCAAGCCTCGGCCAGGACCCCGGCGATCATCTGAGCGTGATCCAGCGATTCCAGTTGGCACGGACCGGCAATCACCAGGAGCGGGCAGTCATTTCCAACGGTCAGACCGCCAATTTCAAAGCGTTTCATCGGCATCCTCAGGCTGTGACTTGTTCGCGCAGAATGGCGACGGTCATCGAAATCATCAGGTAGATGCCGACAAAGATCAACAGTACGACGAGCGTATCTTCAAAGGCGCGCGGATAGGTTGGATCATCCGGGGGCAGGGGATTGACCGAAATGGTCAGATAGCGGGTCTGCCGATTGGCCTCGATCCGCGCGGTTTCCATGGATTGCAGGCTTTGCGCCAGCATCAATTGGCGCGTTGCCACGTCGGCCTGGGCCACCAACAACTCCGACTGCACCTTGGCGAGGGACAGCCCATCCTCCCCGTCAACCGTCAGCTTGGCGCGCAGATTGTCGATCTCCAATTGCAGCGTCTCTATCCGGCGCTTGAGCGGCTCCATCCGCGCAGCGTTTGGATTTAGGTTGGATTTCATCTGGGCCAGCGACAATCGGTCTTGGGTCAGCTGGCTTTCCAAAGCGCCGATTTGAGTGGTCACCAGCCCGACCTCAACCTCGGAGGACAGGATCTTGTATTTTTCCTGCAGATCGACAACCCGCCTCTGCGCAGCCAGCATTTTGGTCTCGGCCTCGTCGAAACTTTCCAGCGCACCAGCCATCTGATCGACCCGCAGCCGGTTGGTCATCTGATCCACCTGATCTTCGGCATAGCTGAGCAGCGCCCTGGAATAGTCGACCGAGGTTTGCGGATCGGCGGTCGAAACCTCCATCTTTACAAGCCCTTCGCTCGGGTCATAAGAGATATGGACATGGTTTCGGTACAAAGCATAGACCGAAGAGTTGGAAGCGTCGGGGTCAAGGCGTTGTAGCATGTCCACGTCGGGGCTTGAGAAGTGGACGCGCAGTCCGACCTCGGCGTCCAGACGCTCCATCGCCTCCTGGCTTTGCAAATATCCCTGAACCGCGATTGAATCCTTGGAGGATCCCAGCGGCGAGCTGCTGAGCAAACCGGCAAGGCCCGCAGAGGCGGCCGGATCGGCGGTTTGGATCTGAAACTCGGTCTTGGCCGCATACATCGGCGTCGCCAGGACGTAATAATACCAGCCGGCCAGAAATGTCGGCAGAAACACAAAGACCGACATGCGCACCAACAAGAGCGCCAGACGGCGGCGGCGGCGTTGCGCGATGTCTTGCTGGATGCGCGCGACTTCTGAGATATGCGATTGCTCGGCCCGCATTTCGGTCGAGGGGACTTGGATCGGCTTGATGGTTTGCGGCAGGCGCTGACCATCGCCGGGGGTCACGGCAAGCGCGCGCGTCGGCGCCCCACCGGAGGGCGGCGGCAACGCGGTTCCGGCCGGTTTGGCGGGCGCGGTGTGATCCAGATCGTCGGCTTCATCCTCGCCCGCGACCAGATCCATCACCGAGGATTTTTGGAACGGATCAATCCCAGCCTTGCGCAACAGACGCACGGCATCAAAATCCGAAGTGGCGGACAATTCATGGCGCTGCGCGAGCCGGCGGGCCATGCGCAACTGGCGCCCGGTCAGCCCTTCACGGCGGATGCCATCAAGATCGGTGCCGATCGCCCCGCCATTGCCCGCAGTCGCAAATTTTTGATCGCCAAAGCCGTCGTCATTTGCATCGTTCGCGAAAGGCATATCCGGGATCGTCTTGTTCGCCGACAGACGGGCCGCCGGGCGTGGCAGAGGCTCGCGCTCTTCGGGGGGGCGGGTGCGGTAGCGGTTGACGTTAAGAGTCGTAGTCATAAAGAATCTTCGCTTCTTGTAAGGTCTCGAACATATAGAGCTGGCCATTGCGCAGCACGGCTGCACTCTTGCAGAATTTCTCAAGCGTCGAGGGTTGGTGCGAGACCACGACCACCGTGGCATTGGCCAGACGTTCGCGCAAAACCCCGCCCGCCTTGCGGTTGAATTCGACATCCGTGGTGGCCGGCATGCCTTCGTCGATCAGATAGATGTCAAACTCCAGCGCCAGCATCAGCGCAAAGTTGAACCGCCCGCGCATCCCCGAGGAATAGGTGCCCAAGGGCATGTCGAAATACTGCTCCATATCGCAGAGCCAGCGGCAGAAGCTTTCGACATAATCCGGGTCCAGACCATAAAGCCGGGCGATGTACCGGCTGTTTTCCGTCGCCGTATGTTTTGAGACGACGCCCCCCATGAACCCCAGCGGAAACGAGATCCGCGAGGTGCGGTTGACGATGCCTTCGTCCGGCTTTTCCAGCCCCGCCATCATGTTGATGATCGTGGTCTTGCCGGTTCCATTATGCGCCAGAATGCCCAATGAATTCCCGACCTCAACGCGAAAGGACGCCCGGTTCAAGATGACCTTGCGGCCATTGCCCGTGGCAAAAGACTTGCTGACGTCTAGAAACTCAATCATATCTGCGCGCCCTCCGGGGCGCATTTGGGCCCAGTAGTTCCGGAACTATCCCGTCCGGTTTAAACCCCAAAGCCTCTTAAGACATGATCAAGATTTGGTTAGGGTCCTCAACGTCCCTTATGGTCAATCCGGCGCGGATTTTCCATCGGAAAGATGGGATAATTATGGCCTAAACGGGCTATTCTTGCACTATCTCGCCCTTTTGCGCCGAAAAATCAGCGTGCCGAGGATGGTTGCCGGGCCGATCAGCAGCGAAAGCGCCAGGCCAAGGCGGGCTTCGGCATTGGTGATGCCGCCTGAAAGGCTCAGGTCCAGCACGGTCAGGGGGGCCACAAAACCGGTGGCGGTGATCAGCGCCAAAAGCACGAAATCTGCCAGCCGCATGCCCGCCGGTACTTTGCCGCCACCAAAAGTCAGCGCGAGGCTGGTGCCGGCCAAAAAGCCCAAAGGCTTACCGATCCAGAAGGTGGCGAGCACGGCCTGTGTTGGCGGTCCAAAGGCGGTAAGATCGATGGCGCCGCGGGTCAGGCCGAACAGGAACAGGACGATGGCAATCGGCTGGGTCAAGGCGCTGACCAGCCGGTTCAACGGGTCATGCAGCAGGCCCTCTGCCTCGGCAAAAATGCCAAAGCTGTGGCTGGCATGGGGGATGGCCGGGATGATGGGCAAAAGGCCAAGCTCGGGCGGAAACCCGGCCAGCGCGAAACAGAGCCAGGAGACCCCTCCCGCCAGCGCATAGGGCACCAGCGAGGCCGCGCGCTGATGCACCACTTCGGAGGCATCCGAGCGCCGGTGATGGCGCCCGAACAGCACCCAAACCGCCAGCGCGGCCAAGGGCGAGCCGATCGCCCAGATGAAATGATAGCCTTCAAAAGGCAGGGTGGCCGCGGTGATCGACAGGGCCACGATATCCTGGGTAACGGTCAGCAAAAGCAGGAAATGCAGCGCCGGATGGGAGCGGCCAAAGACCGCGCGGCCGATCAAATAGCACAAAACCACGTCCGATCCGATCCCGCTGGCCCAGCCGGCCCGCAAGCCCGCCTCGCCCAAAGGGTCCAACAGAGCGGTCGCAATCAGCCAGACCGCGACCGCGCCCAAGGCCGAGCCGATAAAGGCGCCAAGGGGCAAAAGCGGCTGGCGCGAGAGCGACAGCGCCCCGCGCTCCAGCACCAAAGCCTCCCACAACTCCTTGCCGACAAAGAGAAAAAACACCGGCATCAAGAGGTTGGACACCAAGGCCAAGGGCGTTACCGAAGGTGCGATGGTCATCATAAAGCTGGATAGGGGCAGATCGAAAAGGCGGAATTCGATCAGGTCGTAATAGGTTTCGGGCGATAGGTTGACCCAGATCGTCGCCAACGCCGCCCCCGCGATCAGCGCAATGGCAAACCGGCGGATGAAAGGAGAGATATTATACATTTGGGCCTTGGGCTTTTGGAGGGCGCGGGTTGGGATCCGGATTGGATTCCCTGCGCAGTACAGTTAAGCGGAGCGTTGCGGCAGGGGCAATGGGCGTCTGGCGCTGGCGGCCATGAGGAATGTGGAATTGGGTTTGGAAACGACCGATCTGGACCGGGCTCAGGACGCGGTTGGCTCTGGGGGCAACGAAGCGCGGCTCAGCTTTTTCCGGCTGCTGGCCAATACCAACCTTTTGGTCCTGCTGGAGCGCGAGGCGCAGGGCGACGTTCTGGAGCCGCGCCTGTTTGATCTTGACGAGGGCCAGGTCGCCTTGGCCTTTGATCTGGAAGAGCGTCTGGCCCTGATGGGCGACGCCCCCTTGCCCTATGCCGAAATTCCGGGGCGGGTTCTGGCGCGGCTTTTGGCGGGCGAGGGGCTGGGGCTGGGCCTCAATCTGGGGGCCGGGTCGGCATCCGAGATGCTGCTGCCCGCCTCCGCGATGCAATGGCTGGCCGATATTCTGGAGCCGCAAGACCAGGCCGAAGCCGAGAGTTTCCGCGATCTGCAGCCGCCGGAGCCGATCTTGGTCGAGGTCATGCGAAAGATTCTGGCCGAAGCGCCGCCTGTCTGGGGCGGTCTGGCGCGCGGCGTGCAACTGTTCAGCCGCGAGGGCAACGGTCTGATCCTGCTTCAGGGGGCGAAGCCTGATGCCGAGGTGGCGCTCGCGACCGCACTCAGCGAGGCTTTGCGGTTTTCGGACTTGGGCGGGCAGGTGGTGGACATCAGCTTTGCCAATTCTACGCTTTCAGGCGGTGTCCGGCTCGATTGGCCCAAAGCTGCACCGGAATCCGCCCGCGGCCCCTCCGCACCCGGTATGAACCCTGACCAGCCGCCAAAACTGCGATAAGATTTGGGGTATTATTTTACCGCATATTTTAACACACTGATTTCGTTCGGTTAAATGTTGCAAACCGCCCTTGACGCTCAAAGGCCCCTGCGCGATAAGCCCCCATCCGAGATTCCGGGGGCCAGCCTCCGCCTAACCTCATTGGGCCTATGATGAAAACTTTCACCGCTACTCCGGCGGACATCGAAAAGAAATGGATCCTGATCGACGCTGAAGGCGTTGTTCTGGGCCGTCTCGCCTCGATCGTCGCCTCTATCCTGCGCGGCAAAAACAAGCCGACCTTTACCCCCCACATGGACATGGGTGACAATGTCATCGTGATCAATGCGGGTCTGGTTCAGATGACCGGCAATAAGCGCGAAGACAAGCGTTACTACTGGCACACCAACCACCCGGGCGGCATCAAGTTCCGCACCGCGCGGCAGGTGCTGGAAGGCAACCATCCCGAGCGTGTGGTGGAAAAAGCCGTTGAGCGCATGATCACCCGCAATCGTCTGGGTCGCCAGCAAATGACCAACCTGCGCGTTTATGCAGGCCCGGTTCATGCCCATGAAGCGCAGCAACCGACCGTTCTGGACGTAAAAGTTCTGAACCCCAAGAATACCCGGAGCGCATGATATGTCCGACATCAAATCTCTCGACGAATTGAAATCGGCCGTATCGGCTGCCGCTCCCTCCTCGCCCGCCGTCGTCTCGATGGCGCCGGTTCGGGTGCAGGTGCGTGACAAGCTGGGCCGCTCCTATGCGACCGGCAAGCGCAAGAATGCCATTGCCCGCGTCTGGGTCAAGCCCGGTTCGGGCAAAGTTGTGGTTAACGGCAAGGAAATGGCGGCCTATTTCGCCCGTCCCGTGCTGCAGATGATCCTCAAGCAGCCCTTTACCATCGCCAATGTCGAAGGTCAGTTTGACGTCTTCGCAACGGTTTCGGGCGGCGGTCTTTCGGGGCAGGCTGGTGCGGTCAAGCACGGCATCTCCAAGGCTTTGCAGCTTTATGAACCCACCTTGCGCCCGGCGTTGAAGGCGGCAGGCTTCCTGACCCGCGACAGCCGTGTGGTTGAGCGTAAGAAGTACGGCAAGGCGAAGGCCCGCCGCTCCTTCCAGTTCTCTAAGCGCTAAACGACATTACAAAAAAATAAAACGAAAACAAAGCCCTGCAGAAATGCGGGGCTTTTTTGTTGAGTAGCAGAGCGTTAGCATTTGCCGATGTTCGGTGACACGTTGGACTAGTGGAAATTGCAGTATCGTAACCGCACGGATTCACGGTGTGAATCCTCAAAAGTCAGAGGTCTGCAACAACGCCGATTACACCGAAGAAAAGGGCCTTATCG
>CAIYZT010000047.1 GCA_903930735.1 uncultured Paracoccaceae bacterium
GCAAGGTTCGCCGACTTCAGGGGCACGGCCACTTCCTGTATGCCGCGCACGTCGCCCACTTTCCAGGTCTTGACCGGCGAATCCGGATGGGTGTTGTGGCACGCCACACACGCCGGAAGCATCTTGACCGCTACCGCCCAACGCATGCGCTCGCCCCCTGGGGCAGCCTCCAGGCGAGAGAAATTGGTGAGCTTGTCGTTGGACCTGAATGCCTTGAGGGCCTCCATCTGGAAAGCATCCGCTGATGGGCGTTGGCGGTTCAGAAAAGGGGCGTCCGAGACAAAGGCCATGGCAAACTTGGTGTCGCCCGCAGCCTTACCAATCGCGTCGGCCAGCTCGATGGAAAGCGTGGCCGGAATCGGCAGGGCGCCTGGCGTCTCATGGTACTTGTCTGTGAGGGTGATCGGCGCGCCGCCTGCGCCCAGTATGCGGCCGGCCACGTTGGTGGCGTAGTAGCCGCGAAACACCGAGATGATGGTGCTAAGTGTCTGCGCCTCTCGCAAACTACGCTGCTCTGCCTGGTTGACCAGACTCTGGTACATGCCCAGTGGTACTGCCACAACCATGGTCACAACCAGCAACCAGACAGACCACTTGCTTTCCGTATTTACTGGAATCCGGTTTGCACGGTCAGGAGATTCAGACATGAAATCCGCCTTTGAAAAGTCAGTTGTTGGCCAGCGGCTCAGGCTTGCCTTTGGCTGAGGTCGAACCGACGACAGCGGATTCCAAGCCGGCAACGGCGGCCATGACCGTCTCCAGATCGGCCGGCTCCATGCCCGCACCACGAAGGATGTCGGCGAGAATTTGAGCCACTTCCGCGAAGTGGCCCGCAGAGATGTTGAGGCGTTGATGCGCACGGTCCATGGCCTGGCCGCTGTAGGCGCTGGGCGTCTGCCCCATGACCATCGACATGAACCGCACTTGGTGCTGGATCAGCTTGGGCAAAGGGACTCCGTCAAAGTAGATTTTCAGGTGTGGCCGGCTGTACACCTGGCCATAAAAACTGGTCACGATCTTGCTCACCGTCGGTGTGCCACCATATTTTTGAAATAAATTCATGTCGTCGCAATCCTAAGCATTAAGAGATAAGGCTTCTCGATTTAACCGTTCTGGGCTTCGTATCTATCTACGTTTGTGCTGATCGTTTTGGCACCAGAAAACTACCGCCCGTTGACTAGAGAAAGTTGATGCTTGATGGGACAAAGAGAGGAAAAAGGCACACCCCTGTGACCACCCATCAGCGGAACACTAACGCCAGGCTTGTCTGATCCAATCCTGCAGAACCGAAAATGTCGTTTCTGCGCCATCAACAACCTGCTGCTCTCGAAGGGTAGAAATATCAGATTGCACGTTCGCTTCTAGCACTTTTGCGCTTATGGCGCCTAAACCCATCCTTACGGTGTGCTGCCAGCGCTAAAAAATCATCAGGCGGGATCGACCCTGGTCATGGCCGGCATCGGCCCGAAATGAGCTGTTTCGCGTGGCTTTTTGCTGCTGCCATCAGGAAAGCCGTTACAAAGCAGACCGGGGAATGACATGAAGCATTCAAGCCACGCTCGTGGCGTTAGCCAACGCTGGCAGCCTTGCCGGGCTTTGGCGGAGAGGCTTGATTACCGCCATATTCTTGAGACTTCTGCGGCAGGCTTTGCCGCCGGGGGAAAGGCAGGAATGTTGCCTTCACAAGGACCATTAACCTTCATGGGCTTTCGGGATGAGTTCCGGAAAACTCAGAATAATGATCAGTCTGCCCCAAGGATTTCTTGATCCTTGACCTGCCCCCTGCCAAATCCAATGACGAGCCCCGAACTGCCCGTATCTGAACTGACCTCGAAGAAGATCGCCTCGCTCGGTGACTGGCGCGGTCAAACGCTCGCCCGGATGCGCCGGCTGATCAACGAAGCCGCGCCCGGTGTCGTCGAGGAATGGAAATGGATGGGCACGCCGGTGTGGTCGCTGGGCGGCATCGTCTGCACGGGCGAAAGCTAAAAGAGCGTCGTGAAGCTGACCTTCATGAAAGGCGCCTCCCTCAAGGACCCCGCCCGCCTCTTCAATGCCAGCCTTGACGACAACGCGCGACGCGCGACGCGCGATCGACATCCGTGAAGGCGATACGGTTGACGATAAGGCCTTCAAGGCGCTGATCCGCGAGGCGGTCGCCCTCAACGGATCGGCCAAGCCGAAACCGGCGAAAAAGAAGGCGAAGGCTTGAACCACGACGCTTCGAATCTTGCCCCGACTGCAACGCCGTGCAAGGCCGGATAGTGCTGGACAAGACCGGCAC
>CAIYZT010000048.1 GCA_903930735.1 uncultured Paracoccaceae bacterium
CGCCAGACGGTAGGCTTGGACGTATCTGCGCGCCGCATGATCTGGCTGGTGCCACAGCCGTCTGCCGTCGCCAGCACGATCTCGGCTCGCCAGACAACTTTGCGAGGCGTGTTTCGGTCAGTGAGCAGAGCTTGAAGCTGCGCACGGTCAGCGGGGTTCAAATACAAACAAATGTCATCGCGTCTCATGTCCAGACAGTGACACACCTGATCAAGAATGGGAATCCTTCGTCAGGCGGGGAACACTAGGTGCTCAACACAGAGGATTCTTTTGGGACGATGCGGACGGCCACATGGGCGGGGTCGGTGGGCCCTGCGGCCCATTTGTCATCCAGATATAACCTAGAAGTCACAAACTCGTCACGGCAGTATTGCATTCTTTTCACCACAGGTGGTCTTCTGCACGGGCCAAGCTGCCAATTCGGGGGATCGTCGTGACGCGGCCAGCGCTATCATCAGAGTTTGATCGGGAGGCTGCTGACCTTGTTTCCGCGGCTGAGCCCCTTGTGTTCACCTATTCGCACCAAGGCCAATCCAGGTTTCGGCGCAGTCTGATCCGCGGCGCCGAGATGCTGAGCGGCTCCAAAACCTTTGAGCGGCTCTACACGACGTGGAAAGCCGCCCCGCGCCAACCCGGCGATACCATTTTCACCTCGGCAATCGCGGCCCTTGGGGTCGAAGCTGCCTTTGTGTCGGGCGATCCGTATGCGATACCGACCAGTGGCGGTGTTTTGGTGGTGGCCAACCATCCCTTTGGGATTATTGACGGATTGCTGATCGGCCATCTGGCTAGTCTGGGGCGCCAGGATGTGAAACTGATGGTGCACAGCCTGCTCGCGCAGCCGCCGGAGGTGAAGGAAGCTTTGCTGCCGGTGGATTTTGGTGGCACGGCAGATTCGCGCCGGGTTTCGGCCTTGACGCGCAAGCAAGCCGTCGACTGGCTGGACGATGGTCATGTTCTCGTGCTGTTTCCGGCAGGCGGAATATCGACCGCGCCCAAGCCTTGGTCGCGCAAGGCGGCGGATCTGGCCTGGCATCCCTTTGTGGCGCGGCTGGCCAGCCGTCCGGGGGTCAAAACCGTGCCGATCTTTTTGCATGGCCAAAACTCGCGCCTGTTTCAGGTGTTGAGCCATATCAGTTATCCCCTGCGGATCGCGATGATCTTCCGCGAGACCAAAAAGCGCATGAACCGCCCGGTTCGCGTTGCCATGGGTCCGGTAATCGATTGCTCGCAGATGGAACGCGGCTCGATCGCGGAACATTTGCGCGCGGTGACCTTGTCGATGGGCGGCGCGGACCCTAGTGCGGAATATGTGTTTCCCAAGCGGTTCAAGTTCTGAGGAAAAAAAGGGGGGCGCTGCCCCAAGGCTGGAGTGAAGAACTCCAGCCTTACCCCGGGATATCTGGGTCAAGATGAAGCGGATTGGAGCGCGGTCCTTGGCGGTTCGGGGGCGATTGACATGGGTTTGGCGCCGTGGTTGACCTTTGGGCCTACATTCCATGAGGATGAATTTGACCCAAGTTACCGATCTGCAAGAGATGCTGCGCGGGATGGGGCCGGTTTTGGCGCCGTCGCCGGTTGGCATTCGTTCGGTTGAGGCGCTGCCGGCCGGGCTGAGTGTTTTTGCGACGGTCGCGGAGGCCGAAGGGTTGACCATTGTGGCGCGCCAGGCGGACCTTGCGGCGCAGGGTTTGAAAGGCGGCGACGATTGGGCGCTGATCAGTCTGACCTTGCATTCGGATCTGGCGGCGGAGGGCCTGACGGCGGCCTTTGCCAAGGCTCTGGGTGATGAGGGGATCAGCGCGAATGTGATCGCGGGGTTTTATCACGATCATATTCTGGTCCAATGGGCGCGGGCGGGTGATGCAATGGCGGCTTCGCGGCGGCTTTCGGATGCTTGATGCTGCCGTTCAGGGCTATCTGGTCTCGATAAGTCTGATCCTCGCCATCGGGGCGCAGAATGCTTTTGTGCTGCGGCAAGGGATCCGGGGCGAGCATGTGCTGGCGGTGGTGCTGGTTTGCGCCGTGTCCGATGCGCTGCTTATTGGCGCGGGGGTGGCGGGGTTTGGCGCCGCCTCGGCGCTGTTTCCCTGGCTTGGCGAAGCGATGCGCTGGGGCGGGGTGGCCTTTTTGCTGGTTTACGGGGCCCTGCGTTTTCGTGCAGCTCTGCGCGGCGGCGAGGCTTTGCGTCCCGGCGCGGGCGAAAAGGCGTCCCTTGGCGCGGTTTTGACCACTTGTTTGGTGCTGACCTGGGCCAATCCGCATGTCTACCTGGATACCGTGGCGCTGATTGGGTCGATCTCGGCGCAATACGCGCCCTTTCAGCTGCAGTTTGGTCTGGCGGCGGCGCTGGGCTCGCTGTCGTTTTTCGCCGCCTTGGGGTTTGGCGCGCGCTATCTTGCGCCGATTTTCGCCAATCCGCGCGCCTGGGTGGTGCTGGAGGTCGGGATCGGGGTGACGATGTGGGCCATCGCGGCCGGGCTGGCCTTTGGCGGGTAGGCCGTTGCGCGGCGCACGCTGGCCTTAGGACTTTTTAAGCGCTTGTTCATAGTTTTGGTCTTCACGAGCGCATCTTGGAGGCCCCCCATGCCCGATCAGTCGACGATCCTGTCGCTTCCCCATATCTTGCCGTCACAGGCGCAAAAGCATGTCACCCATAACGAGGCCCTCAGGCTTCTCGATGTGATGGTGCAGTTGAGCGTGCTGCAGCGCAGCCTCAACGTGCCGCCGGTTAGCCCGTTTTTGGGGGATCGCTATATCGTCGCGGCATTGCCAGCACCGAGCGGGGCCTGGGCGGGGCATGGCCGCGACATCGCGCTGTGGAATGGCACCGCATGGGAGTTTTTCGAGGCCTTGAAGGGCTGGCGCGCCTATGTGGGGGATGAGGCCGCAATCGTCGTTTATGATGGTACGAATTGGCTCATCCCCAGCGGCGGAGCGGGGAGTTTCAGTCAACTTGGCGTTGCCATGTCGGCCGATGCCACCAACAAGCTGGCGGTCCTGTCGGAGGCTTCCTTGTTCACCAATCCGGCGGGCTCGCACCGGTTGGCAATCAACAAAGGCGACAATGTCGAAACCGCGAGCACCCTGTTTCAGCAAGATTATCAGACCTTTGCCGAGATCGGGCTGCTGGCCAGCAATGATCTGTCGATCAAGGTCAGCGCCAATGGCACCACGTTCAGCACTGCCATTACCGTGGACAAGGACAATGGCCGCGCCACGATCGAGCAGCCGATGCGTCTGATCCCGGCGGTGGGCGATGCAAGCGCGCCGACGGACGGGCTCTTGTGGTACAATTCGACGACCGGCAAATTCCGGGCGCGGCAAGGCGGGGAATCGGTCGATCTGATCACGGCGGGGGCCAGTCCGCCGACGGTGTTTTCCGATGCAGTTTTCCGGATCGAAGACAATGTGGATGCCACGAAAAAAGCCGCTTTCGAAGTATCGGGCCTAGCGACCGGGACGACCCGCACCTATACCCTGCCCGATACCAGCGGCGAAGTGGCCCTGCTCGCGGGCAACCAGACCTTTTCGGGTGACAAGACTTTTACCGGCACCGCGACCTTTCGGGATAACAATCTGTTTCTGACCGATCTGGCCGATACGTCACGGGTGGCGCAGTTCTCGTTGGACGGAATTACTCCGGGAACGACGCGGGTCATTTCCCTGCCGAACGCGAGCGGTGCGTTGGCCATCACCGCAAACACGGCGCAGGCATTCGTCGGACAGACCACCTTTACCAATCCAACCTTGGTTTTCGGCAATTCCAACGCGGCCTCGACCACCGCAATTGCCACCGGGCCGGTGACGACGGGCCTGACCAAGGCCATCACGATTGGCACCAATGGGCTGAGCGGCTCGACGACGTATGTCAACATCGGCTCGGCGGTTAGTGGCGCACTGGGGCAAACCATGATCTCGTCGCCGACCCTGACGGTGGGATCGACTGCCGTTACGATGGCGAATGCGACCAGCGTTGGCATGGCCGCTGCCAATGTCACGGCGGGGCAAATGGGTATCGGCGGGGCCACGGCCGACGCGACCAACCGTTTGTCGGTCTCGGCGCCGGGGGTGCTTTTCAACCACGCCGGCACCAGCATGGAGGCCACGCTGAACAAGTCGGCGGCGGGCGATAATGCGCGCGTCAGCTTTATGACGGGCTTTTCCACCCGCGCGCAATTCGGGCTGAGCGGCACCAATGATTTCTCGCTACGCGTCTCGGCGGATGGGTCGAGTTTCAACGACGGGATGAGTGTCGCGGCGGCGAGCGGCAGTATGACCCTGGCCAAGCCGATGATCCTGACGGGCCAGGCCAGCGATCCGGGCAGCCCGGAGGATGGCACGCTGTGGTACAATTCAACGACGGCGCAGTTGAAGGCGCGCATCAATGCCGAAACGCTGGTCTTGGATGGCCACAGAGAGCTGCCCTTTCTGGTGCCGGTGTCTGGTGAGTTCATCTTGGCAAACATGGGGTCGGGCACTACGACCGGCACCGTGGCCGGGGTGGCGGCACGGATCGAGATGTATCCCTATATCGCGCGGGCCGATATTGCCGTCACCGGCATCGCGTTGAACTGTACGACCGCCGTGGCCAGCGCGCTTGCCAAATTCGCGGTCTATAATTCCGATAACTTTGGGCGCCCGAACACCAAACTGCTGGAGACCACCGATCTTGATCTGGGAACGGTCGGCGTAAAGACGGCCACCGTATCGCAGAACCTGCTTGCCGGGCGGACTTATTGGCTGGCGCTGCGGTATTCGTCCACCGCCACGGTGTCGATCTGGGGGTTGAATGCCACGCCCGACATCAACGGCGGCACCCCGGTTACGACCGCGCGCAAAGTCATCCGGCGGACCCTGACCTACGCCGCAGCGGCGCCAACGACCTGGGGGTTTCTGTCCTCCGAGATATCGAATGTTGCAGCGCCGGCGATCTGGCTGCGCGTCTAAACCTTTGCGCGCAAACGGGGCAATTTCGGGGGTCGCCATTGGCGGCCCCTTTCCCGTTTGACAGCCCCGCGGGGCCTTTCTATGCAGGATCGGTGGGTGATTTCTGTGAGGGCATATGAAGATAGCGATGATCGGAACGGGCTATGTCGGCCTTGTCTCTGGCGTGTGTTTTTCGGACTTTGGCCATGATGTGATTTGCGTCGACAAAAACCCGGAAAAGATCGAGGCTTTGCGCCGGGGCGAGGTGCCGATTTTCGAGCCCGGCCTTGAAGCGCTGATGGCCAAGAATGTCGCCTCCGGGCGGTTGACCTTTACGCTGGATCTGGACGAGGCGGTGGCCGGCGCCGATGCGGTTTTCATCGCTGTGGGCACCCCGACGCGGCGCGGGGACGGGCATGCGGACCTCAGCTATGTGATGCAGGCCGCCGAAGAGATCGGCCGCGCCCTGACCGGATATGCGGTGATCGTCACCAAATCCACGGTCCCCGTTGGCACCAACCGCAAGGTGGCCGAAGTGGTCGCCGCCGCCAATCCGGAGGCGGCCTTTGATGTGGCCTCCAACCCAGAGTTTCTACGCGAAGGCGCGGCGATTGACGATTTCATGCGGCCTGACCGGGTGGTTGTCGGCGTGGAATGTGCGCGGGCGCAAAAGATCATGTCGGACGTCTACCGCCCGCTGTTCCTGCGCGAGTTCCCGATTGTCTTTACCGGGCTCGAGAGCGCGGAGATGATCAAATATGCCGCCAACGCCTTTTTGGCGATCAAGATCACCTTCATCAACGAAATCGCGGCGCTTTGCGAGCGGACCGGCGGCGATATCAAGGATGTGGCCAAGGGAATGGGGCTTGACGGGCGGATCGGAAACAAGTTCCTCCATGCTGGGCCCGGCTATGGTGGCAGCTGTTTTCCAAAAGATACCAAGGCTTTGGCCCGCATCGGGCAGGAACATGCCGTGCCAATGCAGATCACCGAGACGGTGATCAAGGTCAATGAAGAGATCAAGCGCCGGATGATCGACAAGATTGTGGATCTGTGTGACGGCGTGCTGAATGGCAAGACGATCGGCATTCTGGGCGTGACGTTCAAACCCAATACCGACGACATGCGCGAGGCGCCGAGCCTGACGATCATCCCCGCATTGGTGGGGGCAGGGGCCAAGGTGCGCGTGGCCGATCCGCAGGGGCGGCGCGAGGGTGAGGCGCTGCTGCCGGGGGTGCGCTGGGTCGAGAACGCTTATCAGGCGGCACAGGGCGCTGATCTGGTGGTGGTTCTGACCGAATGGAACGAATATCGCGGCTTGGATCTGGAACGGCTGGCGCGCAAGATGGCCAGCCCGCGCATGGCCGACCTGCGCAATGTCTATGATGCGGCCGAGGCAAAGGCGGCGGGGTTCGAACTTTATGTCGGTGTCGGCCGCTAAAGACGGCCATCGGGTCAACGATTCTTTGCCGAAATTGGCCCGCAAGCGGCTTTGGTATGGTTTGCGCGTTCAAGTTGTGCCAAATATGGGCGACCTTTTCCTTTGATCAAGAACCCCGGTTGACATGAAACGCCCTTCCTCTCCTGTGACCAAGCCTCGGATGATCCTGTGTCTGGGTCCGCATCGTTCGGGCACCTCGGCGGTGACGGCGGCGATCGCGGCGCTTGGCGCCGAGCTGGGGTTTGCGCAGATCTATGCAAACCCTGAAAACAAAAAGGGTTTCTTTGAACATCCCGAACTGATGCGTTTGAACGAGCGGATACTGTCCGCGCTCGGCGGGGCCTGGGATTCGGCCTCGTTCAACGGTTCCCGCGCGATTGCGGCGGCGGGGGCGCGGCTGGACCCGCTGCGCGCCGAGGCGAACCTGTTCCTGAAAACCCATTTTTCTGGCGTGGATTGTGCGGTTCTAAAGGACCCGAGGCTGTGCCTTTTGCTGGACTTCTGGCTGCCGGTGATCCGGCAGGCCGGCTTTGTCCGCACCGATGTGATCCATGTGCTGCGCCCGCCGCTCGAGGCCGCGCTTTCGCAACAAATACGGGTCGAGCGCCGCCCCGATTATTATGAATTTGGCCGCACTCTGCCCGAGGGGGCCGCGCTTTGGCTATCCTACATTGGGCAGATGTGGGATGGTTTTGAACAGACCCGGCATCTGGTGCAAAGCTATGATGCCCTGATGCAGGCGCCCGAGGCGAGTTTGCAGCGGCTGGGCGATTTTCTGGGTCTGGTGCCGGATCCCGCGCGGCTGGCGCGGTTCGTACAGGATTTTCTGGATCCCGCCCTGCGCAGCCATACGCCTGATCCGTCCCTGCAGGCCGAGATCGATGCGCAAGTACCGCAGGCCCAGGCCGTGTTTCACCTCATAGCCCCCTTAGGCGCGGGCGGCGAGGTCACAGCGCGCAAGGTTGCGGGCGTCGGGCCGCTTGTTGCCAAGGCGGGCGGCGTCGTTCTGGAACTGCAAAGCGCGGCATCAGCGCGACTGGCAAATGGCAAGCGGCAGGTAGCCGCCGATTTAAGCCGCGCTCGCTATCTGCTGGCCGAGGC
>CAIYZT010000049.1 GCA_903930735.1 uncultured Paracoccaceae bacterium
GCCGGGCTGGGCCAGCGCCGCGCCAACCGCCGCGCCGGGGCCAAAGCCAAGCGCGCCGTAGCCGGTGGCGGCGTTGAACCAGCCGCCCGCGCGGTCGTGGTCATAGTAGAGGTTGCCCGCATAGACGGGCTGCGTGCTGTCGCCCACAATCAGGCAGCCGGGCAGGCCAAGACGGATCGCCTCGACCATAGCAAGGCGCGGCGGAAATCCTGCGTCCAAGCTGCCAAGATCAGAGCGCGCGCGTGTGCGGGTGGCTTCGGCGCGCTCTGCGCCATCGGTTTGGCGTTGGGTCAAAAGCGGCATCAGCGCGGCGATGAAACCCCCGGCTTCGGCCTGAACCGGCAAAGTTGCGGGGTGGCGGGCCAGCTGCTCGGTGCAAAGATCTACCCGGATCATCGACGACAGGTCGGGCAGGGTTTCGGTCGCGTACATGTCGTAGTCGGTCTGACCAATCTCACTGCCCAGAACCAGAATCCGGTCGCTGGCGGCGATCATATCCCGCACTGCGCCCACCGAAGGCGAAGCGGGAACGCAAAGCGCGTGATCATGCAGCATCCCGCGCGCGTTGACCGTCAAAACCACTGGCGCATCCAAACGCTCGGCAAGGGCGCGTAGATCCGCGTCCAGCCCGCGCGCGCCCCCGCCCGCAAGGATCAAGGGGCGCTTGGCCGCGTTCAGCAGTTGCGCCGCCTGTGCCAGATCGGCGGGTAAGGCGCTGGGCCGAGCGGGCAGCGAGGCAGGCGGCAAGAGTGCCGCGCAGGGCATCGGCATCACATCAGTCGGCACTTCTATATGCACCGGGCCGGGGCGGCCGGTGGCCATGCTCGCAAAGGCCCAATCCAGAACCGCGCCAACCTCGTCCGGGCCCGTGATCTGGCGGCTGGGGCAAAGCGTGCGCACCATGGCCTGTTGATCGGGCAATTCGTGCAAGCGTCCTAGACCCTTGCCGAGCGAATCGCGGCGATTGACGCCAGAGATCACCAAAACCGGAACGGAATCCTCGCGCGATTGCGCCATGGCGGTCAGCGCGTTGGTGATACCCGGCCCGGTAATCACCAAAGCCACCCCCGGCTTTCCGCTGGCGCGGGCATAGCCATCGGCCATAAAGGCGCAGCCCTGTTCGTGGCGCGCGGTCACATGGCGCACCGGGCTGCCGGACAATCCGCGATACATCTCAACGGTATGCACGCCCGGAATGCCGAAGATCACCTCGACCCCGCGCGCCGCCAGACCTTCGACCATGCGTTCCCCAACCGTCTTCATGCTGAAATTCCTTTTAGCGTTTTTGCGTAGTCAATGATGCGGGTGCAGGCTTCTTCGATCAAGGCGTCCTCTTTGGTCAGGCTCAGCCGCAGCCAGCCTTTCAGCGCCTCACCAAAGCTTTCGCCCGGCATCACCGCAACATGGGATTGGCTCAGCAAGGCGCGGGCGAAATCGGTGCCCGAAACCCCGAGCGCGCGGATATCGACGAGGGCGAACATGCCCGCCTCGGGCAGCGGCACCTGCATGCCCAAAACGCCGTCCAGCCGCGCGCGGACCAGTTTGGAGCGGCGGGAATAGCGTTCGGCCATGCCGGGCGCGACGGGGGAGGGGCTGGAAATCGCGGCGGCGGTCATATCGGCGATGAAGGGTTGGTTGCCGAACAGCATCGCCTCGGCCAGCGGCAAAAGCCGGGTCGCAAACTCTGCCGGACCGACCGCCCAGCCCGAGCGGAACCCCGGCGCGGCATGGGATTTGGAGATCGAGGAGGTGACGACGACCCTGTCGGCAAGCTCTGCGCGGTCAAAGGGCGAATGAAACACCGCGCCCGGAAAAATCATCTCTTCGTAAACTTCGTCCGACAGGATCCACAGGTCATGCTGGCGGGCAAGCGCGCCGAGGCCCGTGATATCCTCGGGGCGCAGCAGAGCGCCGGTGGGGTTATGCGGGGTGTTCAGGAACAAGACGCGGGTGCGCGGTGTGATTTGCGGGGCCACATCGGCGGGGTCGATCCGAAAGCCGCGCTCGGCGCGCAGCGCGACGGGCACGGCGCGGGCCCCGGTAGCGGCGATCACGCCGGCATAGGTGGCATACATCGGATCGCCGACGATCACCTCATCGCCCGGCCCCAACAACGTCAGGAGCGTCGCAAAGAGCGCGGTCTGGGTGCCTGGCAGGGCGATGATCTGGTCGGTCGTGACCGGGCGCCCCGAGCGGATCGTGTATTTCGCCGCGAGCGCTGCCAACAGCGAAGCCTCGCCGCGGCCGTTCGAATAACCAAGGCGGCCGGCGTCAATACCCGCCTTTGCAAGATCCAGCAGCGGCGCGGGCGTGGGCACATCCGGCTCGCCGATCGTCAACTCGATCACGTCGATGCCCGTGGCCTTGAGCGCGCGCGCGAGGTTGTGGATTTCCCACTTCTCGCCGCCAAGCCCTTGGAGGCGATCGGTAATTTCTGCGTATCTCATGAGGTGGGCCTTTGTGATTTTTCATGGGCCGACAGCAGATCAACCCCCAGAATCGCGCCAACCGAGGTCAGGCCGATCCGCTGGATTTCACCCGGAGCAAAGATTTCGGGCACGGCGCAGGCTTCCATCCACAGCCCGTCGATGACGCCGTTGCAGGCAATGGCGTCCGCGCGGAGTTGCTCGGCCGAGACGGCACGCGGCAGCGGGCCAATCAAGGATTGCAACACATCGCGGTAGCAAAGGTAGGTCTGGATATGCACCTGTCGGATCAGGGGATCGTGCTGAACCTCATGCATGAACCCGGCCCAAAGCCCGAGGCGAGCCGCATCCACGACGGGCGGCACCAGCGTAGCGGCGACAAAAACCGCAAGGTCGGTGATTGAGTCGCATTCGCTGTCCTTCAGTACATCGGCACTATCGGCAGTCATGCGCTGCATCATCCAGTGATAGCTTTCGCGCACCAGATCTTCCTTGGAGGCGAAATAGTGCCGGATCAACCCGGAGGTAACCCCCGCCTTTTCCGCAATGGCGCGCACAGTTGCAGCCTTGATCCCGCCTACGGCAATCAGATCGAGCGCCGCGGAAATCAAGGCTTCACGGCGAACATCCTCGGTTTCGCGTCGATAGGGGCGCCGAATGCCATTCATGGTATGTTCATCTTATTGCACACTTGAATAATTCATCTTCGAACGATGGATAGACACCACGAAAAGGTCAAGAGGAACGGGCGCGAAAACCGAAGGAATTTGGCCGTTCTTACTTATGCTTCAAAGGCTAAGCCAAGGCGGCGATAGAGCCGCAACGCTGCACACGTTCGTCTTCGTACGATAAGTTGTGAATTCGGAAAGGTCCGCGGCGTGCATTTTTTGGGATTGGCTTGAATTTTTTTTGCGGGCCCAGAGATTTTGGCCGTTTTGGCAGGATAGGGCGGGCTAAACATGGTCCTCTGCGGCGTGGAAGGGTCAGTCAGGCGGTCAAAAGGCGCAGGCTCGGGTCTGGGCTGACGCCTATTCGACAATCTCGGTGGCCCCGACACCCCATAGGGCCGATTTCTGCGTCCAGCCCCGCGTGCCATCAACCGAAACCCGGCACCAATCTGCGCTGCACTCCAGAACCCTGGCCAAAACGCCGTATTCGGCCTGAAAGGCCACCGTCGCGCCCGGCTTTGGATCGGTCAGAAACTCGGCCATATCCTGAACCACAAGGCTGCTGCGCGCCGAGGACAAGAGCGTGTAATGCACCCAGCCGCCTGCGCCATCGACATCCTCAACGCGGCGCCAGTTTTCGTATTCGGCCGTGACCAGCAGCGGCATTCCGGCCACCGTAAAGACCCAGTCGATGCGGTACGACAGGCCCGGCCCGCGCCGCGCGTTGCCCTCATTGGTTTTCAGCGAGACATAGCGTGGCAAAGGCAATTGTGTCACCGCGCCGATATTGGGATCGCGAATGGGGGCCTTGGCCTCGGGCGCTGGCACCGCAGAAGCCGCAGATTCGATCGGCCCGGCCCCGGCCGGCGGGCTTTGCTGTGCAATTGCCGCCAGGGCGCCGGCGCCAAAGTACAGGATCAGCGCCACAAACTGCCCGGTTCTGGTCCAATGTCGCGTCATGCTCTGCCCCGCCCGCACCCCGCCAATCCGCCGCGCAACTTTATTGCGTGAGGCATCGCCAATTGCATCAACCTCTGCCTGCCGGGGCTTGTGGTCCGCCCGGCTTAACGCCACTCTGCCACCAGACGCGCTGATTTGGAAGGCCATCAGATCATCGTAAAGGGGGAGAATGGACATGCCTGCAAGCCGCCCAAGCGTTATTGTGACGCGGCGCCTGCCCGAGCCGGTGGAAACCCGGCTGAAAGAATTGTTTCAGGTCGAGTTGCGCGACAATGACGCGCCGATGAGCCGGGCCGAACTGGCCGCCGCCATGGCACGCGCCGATGTGCTGGTGCCAACCATCACCGATGTCATCGACGCTTCTTTGATCGCGCAGGCCGGATCGGGTCTGCGGCTGATCGCCAATTATGGCGCTGGCGTTGACAATATCGACCTGGCCACCGCGCGCAGTCGCGGGATTTTGGTCTCTAATACGCCGGGAGTGACGACCGAAGACACGGCGGACATGACCATGGCTTTGATCATGGCGGTGACGCGTCGGCTGCCCGAGGGGCTGGCCGCGATGCAGGACGGCACCTGGGGCGGCTGGTCGCCGATGGCCTTTTTGGGCGGACGATTGGGCGGGCGGCGCTTGGGGATTTTGGGCATGGGCCGGATTGGGCAGGCGGTGGCCCGCCGCGCGCGGGCCTTTGGGATGCAAGTGCATTACCACA
>CAIYZT010000050.1 GCA_903930735.1 uncultured Paracoccaceae bacterium
CCTGATCTTTGGCGGCGAGACCACGGTGATCATCCGGGGAAATGGTCTTGGTGGGCGCAATCAAGAGCTTGCGCTGAGGGTGGCCATTGCCGCGCAAGGCTCTGATCGCAATTGGGTATTTCTCAGCGGCGGCACCGATGGGCGCGACGGGCCGACCGATGCTGCGGGCGGGCTGGTCGATTGCGAGAGCCTTTTGCGGATGCAGGCTGCGGGCGTCGATTCTAGCGCGCTTTTGGCCAATAATGACAGCAACGCCGCCCTGCGCGCCGCTGGCGATTTGCTGGTCACAGGAGCTACCGGCACCAATGTGGCCGATGTTCAGATCATGCTGATCGCGCCCTAACCCCCCGTCCGATTGACCCTACCGCCCCGCCGGCCGGCAGGGTCAATGCAGGGATGGCAAGACAAAAACTTCTTGCCAATTTGCCCCCCTATTGGATGCGAAAATTTTTCTGAAAGTTTGAATTGATGGACAATCCCGATATCGCCCAGGATCTGGTCAAGTGCCTGCATCGCACGGATGGCGATCTTTCCAAGCGCCCGGGTCATACGATCGGCAACCGGATTCTTCACTCCGGCGCCGGTTGCCAGCCGCTTTTGTATCGCGCCACATTTTCAGGATGCATCGGCGGAAGTGCCGGTCATCATCCGCTTTTCTAACGGCTCTGGCTGTGCAGTGGTGCATGACGGCTGGTCGGATGTTCGCGGCATGGCCACGCGGTTCGACCTCGGGCCAGAGGGCGCGACCGACCTGATCGCCATGAACCTGTCCGAATTCTTTACCCCGATGCCTGAGACTTTCTAATTTTGCCGAGCCGGCAAAGCCCGTGGCGGTGAAACGCGAAAGCCCATGGCGCAAGCTGTTGGACATGCTCAATCTGACGCCGCCGCTGCGCAATCCCTATGCTGGAACGTTGCGCCTTGCGTTGCGGCAACGTCCACAGCGCCGACGGCTGGCAGGATGTGCTCGACCCGGTGATTGCCCGCTATGCCGGGCGCGACATCCTGCGCTTTTTTTTCGGGCCGATGCGGCCTATGCCAGCCCTGCGATCTCCTTGCGGCTGGAAGAGGCGGGCTATTTCTACGCCATCCGTCTGCCCGCCAATGCCGTCATGCGGGAACGCATCTCGCACCGGCTGACCCGGCCGGTCGGGCGCCCCTCGCGGACAAAGGTAATGCGGTTCTACGAGGACTTCGGGTATCAAGCGGCATCCTGGGACAAACCACGCCGGATGATCGCCAAGATCGAATGGCATCCGGGCGAGCTGTTCCCCCGTGTGGGTTTCATCGTCACCAACCTGCCGATGGAGCCGGATTGGGGTGGTCCGGTTCTGTAACCAGCGCGGCACCGCCGAGCAACGCATCAAGGAAGGCAAATACGCTTTCAGTTGGACCCGGCTGTCCTGCAAGCGGTTTCGCGACAACGAGGTGCGGCTGCAACTACATGCGTTGGCCTACAACCTTGCCAATTTCCTGCGTTGCATCGAACTGCCGGCAGCGATGGCCGACTGGTCGCTAACCTGCCTGCAACTCAAACTGATCCGCTGCCTGGCAGGTGATGCTTGCATCGCCGAGAAGGAAGATCGGCGCCCGCGTCGTGCGCCGCGCCCGCGCCATCACCTTCCAGCTGGTCGAAGTTGCGGTAACCGGCCCGATGGTGCGCGCCATCCTCGCCGCCATCCGCCGCCTTCGAGCACCACCGTCATGCGCGTGACCGCGCTCCGGACCCAAACTGAACGAAAGCGGCAAGACAGGTCCGCCCGCCGCGCTGAAAAACGGCGCCGCCGGGCCAGCACGGCAAGGATTCGCGGCCCGATCCAACCGACTCGGGGTGTTTGCGCG
>CAIYZT010000051.1 GCA_903930735.1 uncultured Paracoccaceae bacterium
AGTGGTAATCTCCGACATGACCGTCCTCCTTTGTGGATCCTCACAGAACCACCTTGGCACATTGATGCCGTCGGGGGGCGGTCACATCATCAGAGCCCCGTGGCGGCGAAAACAAAGTTGAACAAGGCTCGGCGTGCCAAAAGCCTGAACCGGGTGGCTGCCCTGCAAAGCGGCGGTCAGGCAGGCACGCAGGCGGTCTTCGAGGCGCGGCGCGGTCATGAGCGTTCGTCCTTGGGGCTGCCCATGACGACAAAGGTGGTGATCGATTGCACCTGAGGCAGCACGCCCAAGACATCCGTGTGCCAGTGTTTATAGGCGGCAAGATCGGCGGTTTCGACCCGCAGCAGGTATTCGACCGTGCCGGTGATGTTGTGGCACTCGCGCACTTCGCGCGCCCGGCCGACGGCACGTTCAAAGGCCTCTTGGGCGGCTTTGGTATGGCTGTTCAGCCCGACCGTGACATAGGCCACAAAGCCGATGCCCATCTTTCCGGGGTCCAGAATCGCGCGATAGCCCTTGATGACGCCGCGCCGCTCCAGTTCTTGCACCCGGCGCAGACAGGCCGAGGGCGACAGGCCGACCCTTTCGGCCAGATCCAGATTGGCCAAGCGGCCCTCGGCCCCCAAGATCTGCAATATACGTGCGTTGATTGGGTCTATGTCGGACATTTATTGCAAATATAACCGGAAAATCCGCCAGTTCGCAACCCTATTGCCCCGACTTCCTGCAATGATTGTGCGATGAATATTGATCAATTCCTCGGCTTTTTGGGCTTTGCCTTTGTCACCTCGGTCACGCCGGGGCCCAATAATCTGATGCTGATGGCCTCGGGGGCCAATTTTGGCCTGCGCCGAACCGCGCCGCATATGATTGGGATCAGCCTTGGGCATTCCTTCATGGTGCTGTTGGTGGGTCTTGGGCTGGGTGCGGCGATGGACGCGGTGCCGCAGGCCAAGCTGGCGCTGAAGGTAGCTGCCGTCGGCTATATGCTGTGGCTGGCCTGGAAGATGGCCCATGCCACCGCGCCGGGCGAGGGGCGAGCGGGGGGATCGCCGATGACCTTTTTGCAGGCGGCGGCGTTTCAATGGGTCAACCCCAAGGCCTGGGCCATGGCCGTGGGCGCGATCGCGGCCTATGCGGCAGGGGGCGGGCTGGCGCAGGTGGCGCTGGTCGCGGGGCTGTTCGCGCTGATCAACTTTCCCTCGATCCTGCTATGGGCTTGGGCCGGGCAGGCGATGCGCGCTTATCTGCAAGAGCCAAAGCGCCTGCGGATTTTCAACACCACCATGGCTGCGCTGCTGGTGGCCTCACTTTGGCCGGTTCTGAATATCTAGCGCAGCCACAGTCCGGCCGCTTTGAGCGGCCCGCGCAGCATCTGCTCGCGGCGGGGCAGATCGTTGCGATCAAACAGCTCGCGCGCTTTGCGGCCCTTGTTTTGATAGACCATCAGCTTGATCGGCTCATGATCGCGCAGCAATTTGCGCAGCGGCTGATCCTTGGCGACCTCTTCCAGCACCTCGACCACCAGATCGCTTTCGCGCGCATAGAGCAGGGCCAGATTGCGGTAATGGCAGGTGATATCGCCGTCCATACCCGACAATTCCGGCCCCGGACGTCCGCCGCCCAGTGAATGGATCACCAGCGGCAGGGCGATTTGATCGAGCCATGGGTACAGCTCCTGCGCGGCAAGTTCGGGCAGGGGGTTGTCGCGGATGGACTGGGCATAGGTGGCGAAACGCGCGCCGAATTGACGCGGGCTTTGGCCGAAAAACCAGCCAGCGTTGAAATAAAGGTAGCGCTGCCAATAGTCTGCAGGCTGGCTGCGGTCCAGTGATCGGTCAAAATCCAGACCGAAACGGGCGTAAAGCGCACCCCAGACCTGATCATAGGTCAGATAGGGCTGCATCAGCGGCCAAGTCCCTTCGCGGCGCATCGAGGCGGAAGGGCGGGCGAAATCAAAGGGCACCTGTCCAATATCGCCAAGGATCAGCGTGTCGGTATCCAGAAACAAGAACGGCGCGTCGGGCAGATGGGCCAGCGCCTCGATCTTGTTGCCATGCGGGTATTTTTCGCCAAAAATCGCGGGCTCAAAGGGCAGGAATTCTGCGCCGAGTTCCTGCAGCATCTCGCGCACGGCGGGATCGGTGACCGCCGGATCGCGCCGCCACAGGGGGCTGCGCTGCGGCTCGGCCAGATAAAGCTTGCCCGCGAAGCCGGGGCTGCGCGCGCGCAGCGAGGCGGCGAGCAACAGCGCCTCGTATTGAAGACGCCCCGATTGCACGACGACGACGATATTGAAGACTTGCCCCGAAGGGCGCGTTGGGGGCATGATGGGACAATTCATAGGTTTCGTTTTGCAGGCACTTGGCCTGAGATTGTCACAGATTGCAAAAGGAGAATGCCATGACACGCTTTGCCCTGCTTGGCTTGATGTTTTGGGCATTGCCTTGCCCGCCCTCGCGGAGAAATTCACCACCGCCGCCGAGGTGAAGCCGATCCTGACCGCGACCAAGCCCGCGTGGATCGCGCTGCGCGAATATCAGGGGCAGGATCTGGTCTATTCACCAATCTGCTTGCCTGGCGCTGCGGCGTGGAAAAGATCAGGCATGGGCTGAATGGGGCGGCCCCGGAGGTGAAATTGGTTGCCGAGCCCTGCTATGACGCCGAGCCGCAGCCTAATGCGCTGAAGATGGATCAGGGCGTGCTGCCCTATATTAATCAAGCGCTTGGCTCGGTGCAAAGTGTGACGGTTCTGGTCACCTTTGACGACGGCACCACCGAAACCGGCGAGTATCTGCGCGCGGCGGTGCTGACGCCTTAAGGGTACAGCTAAGCCTTGGGCGTAAAGCGCAGGGACAGGCAGGACATGCCGCCGTCCAGCTTGGCGCATTCGCTGTTGCCGATCTCGGCCACTTTGAATCCGGCTGCCAAAATCCGCTCGCGCGTTGCGGCGAAACCGGCGGGCATGATCACCAGATCGTTGAAGCGGATCGCATTGGCGCAGGCCTCTTCGCCGGGGGCAGTGTGGATTACGCGGTAGCCTTCAAAACAGCCCGAGGCCGCCAGCCGTTCGGTGGACAGCACGGTTTTGCCGTCCAAAAGCGAGCAATCGGTTTTGAAATGCAGCACGCCGGGCGGGGTGAAAACCTCGCGCAGGGTGTGCCCCCAATCCGCGACCAGACGCGCCAGTTCGGCCACCCCCGCCGCATTGGTCCGCGCCGAGCGGCCGACCATGATCTCGGTTTCCGACACCAGAATATCACCGCCTTCGATATAGCTGTCCGCGCCTTCGATCCGCCGGATATCGCCGTAAAGCGCCGCCAGATGCGGGGCCATCAGCGCCGCCTCGCCCAGCCGCGTGGGCGCGCCGGGCCGCATTATAACCGCGCCTTGAGGCAGGCACAGCGCGGTATCCTCGACAAAAACCGAATCCGGAAAATCGTCCAGTGCCTCCAGCTGTACCACCTGCGCGCCGGTGCTGCGCAGGGCGGCGATGTAGTCGGCGTGATTCGCGCCCATCAGGGCAAGGTCCGGATTGCCAGTGTCCACGGCGCGCAGACCCTTTATGATCGAGGCGGCAGGTTTGCGGGTGATGGCATGGGTGAAATGGGTGGAGCGCATGTTTGGCCTATGGGTCTGGGACAGTTGCGGCCCCTTTTACAGCAAACGCGGGCCGGGGAAACCGGGTATGAGGCGGGCCCCGATCAGCCTACCGGCAGATCAAAGACCAAAATACCCTCGATCCCGCCAACCGCATTCGCCACCAACTGCCCGCCCAAAGCCTTGTGGTCGGGGTGGTCCTGATACGCCTGCAAGGCTGCCCAATCGGCGAAATCGGCCACAAAACCATGCATGTAGCCGCGTTCCATCTGCTCCGGGCTTTCGCTGCGGCCCGCGGTGATGGCCAAAACGCCGGGGAGTATTTCCTTGATCCGGTGCAAATCTTTCCACAGCGCGGCGATCGCGGCTTCGCCCATCTCGGGTTTGAAACGGATAAGAACGATATGGCGGATCATGGGCGGGCTCCGGGGTTGGGTTTGCAAATGCCTATCCCTATCGCGGCGGCGCGAGGGAAATGTCAATAACCCTAAGCTGGCAGGGACCGCCTCAGGCCCCGTCCTTGACCGCCTCCATCGCCACATAGGTCGAGGTCGAAGCGACATGGGGCAGGGCCGAGATTTGCTCGCCCAAAAGGCGGCGATAGGATTGGATATCGGCGGTGCGCACCTTGAGCAGATAGTCGAAACGGCTGGCGATCATGTGGCACTGCTCGATCTCCGGCACCAAAAGCACCTCGCGGTTAAAGGCCGACAGCGCGGCCTCGCGGGTGTCCGACAGCTTGACCTCGACAAAGGCGACATGGGCCAGCCCCATGCGGATCGGGTCCAGCACGGCGCGGTATCTGGTGATCGCTCCGATCTCTTCGAGCCGTTTGATCCGGGTCTGAACCGGCGATTTCGACAGCCCGACCCGCCGCGCCACCTCGGCCGCCGAAAGCCGCCCTTCGCCGGACAAAAGGCGCAGGATGGCATGATCAAACCGGTCGAGATCTGGAATTGTCATTTGGCCCGTCCGCGCGCTGATATTCAGGCCTATGGCCTGCCGTTTGGGTCATCATAAGGCGAACGGCCCGGCAAATCCACTGTAAGATGGTCCAAACAACGCAAGGGACCCATCCGATGAGCCGCAAGATGCAAGACGCCTGGACCCACATCGCCGAAGTCAGCCTGACCGCCGAAGGCCCGCTGGTGCAGCGCCTGACGGAGGCGGCAGCGCTGGACGGGGCCGCCCGCGCCCGCATCACCGCCTCGGGCGCCGATCTGGTCACCCGCATCCGCGCCAGCGTCAAGCCGGGGCTGATGGAGGTTTTTCTTGCCGAATATGGGCTGTCCACCGATGAGGGCATCGCGCTGATGTGTCTGGCCGAGGCGCTGCTGCGTGTGCCGGATGCCGATACGATGGACGCGCTGATCGAAGACAAGATCGCGCCGTCGGATTGGGGCCGCCACCTTGGCAAATCCGCCTCCAGCCTCGTCAATGCCTCGACCTGGGCGCTGATGCTGACCGGCAAGGTGCTGGACGAGCGCGAACCGGGCGTCGTCGGCCATCTGCGTGCGGCGGTCAAACGGCTGGGCGAGCCAGTGATCCGCACCGCCGTTGCCCGCGCGATGAAGGAAATGGGCCGCAATTTCGTGCTGGGCGAGACGATTGATCTGGCGATGAAACGTGCCCAAGATCTTGAATCAAAAGGATATACCTATAGCTACGACATGCTGGGCGAGGCCGCGCGAACGGAATCCGATGCGCGCCGCTATCATCTGTCCTACTCGCAGGCCATCACCTCGATCGCGCGGGCAGCGGTCCACGGCGATATCCGCAGCAATCCCGGCATTTCGGTCAAACTCTCGGCGCTGCATCCGCGCTACGAGGTCGCGAAACGCGAACGGGTCATGGTGGAACTGGTGCCCCGCGTCAAAGCGCTCGCGGGTCTGGCGCGCGCCGCCGGTCTGGGCTTCAACATCGACGCCGAAGAGGCCGACCGTCTGGCCCTGTCGCTGGAAGTGATCGAAGCCGTGATGTCGGACGAAAGCCTGAAAGGCTGGGACGGGTTTGGCGTTGTGGTGCAGGCCTATGGCCGCCGCGCAGGCGAAGTCATCGATTGGCTTTACGCCCTGTCGCACAAGCTGAACCGGCGGATCATGGTCCGTCTGGTCAAGGGCGCCTATTGGGATGCCGAGGTCAAACGCGCGCAAGTTCTGGGGCTGCAGTCCTTTCCGGTTTTCACCCGCAAACAGGCGACGGACGTGGCCTATATCGCCCATGCCCGAAAACTGCTGGCCCTGACCGACCGGATCTATCCGCAATTCGCCACGCATAACGCCCATACCGTGGCTGCGATCCTGGACATGGCAACCGACAAATCCGCCTTTGAATTCCAGCGATTGCACGGCATGGGCGAGCGTTTGCACGACATCGTACTGACCGACCACGCCACGCGCTGCCGCATCTATGCGCCCGTCGGCGCGCACCGCGATCTGCTGGCCTATCTCGTGCGCCGCCTTCTTGAAAACGGCGCAAACTCCAGTTTTGTCAATCAAATCGTCAATGCCGAGGTGCCGCCCGAAGTCGTCGCCGCCTGCCCCCTGACCGCGATGGAGGCGGCGGCGCAGGCCGAAAACCCCGCCATCGCCACCGGTGCTACCCTGTTCGGCGCGCGACCGAATTCCCGCGGCTGGGATCTGACTGATGCGGGCGATCTATCGGCCCTTGCTGCCGCCATGAAACCTCACCGCGACACCCTGATCGAGGCCGCGCCCCAGATCGCGGGGCCTTTGGCTCAGGCCGCCAAAACGCCGGTGATCAATCCAGCCACCGGAGCCCTTGTCGGCCATGTCCAAGAGGCTCTGCCGGCCGAGGTGCAGACCGCACTCGCCGCAGCCCAACCCTGGTCCGCCCCGCACGCCGAGCGCGCCCGTATCCTCAATCTCGCCGCCGATCTTCTGCAAGAAAACCATGGCGAGATTTTTGCCCTGCTCGCGCGCGAGGCAGGCAAGACCCTCGCCGACGGCGTGGCCGAACTGCGCGAAGCGGTTGATTTTCTGCGCTATTACGCCGGACAATCGGATCAGCCCCATCCGGCGCGCGGCATTTTCGCCTGCATCAGCCCGTGGAATTTTCCGCTCGCCATCTTTTCAGGACAAATCGGTGCGGCCTTAGCCGCTGGCAATGCCGTCCTGGCCAAACCCGCCGCCCAGACCCCGCTGATCGCCCATCTGGCCACGGCCCTGATGCACCGCGCGGGTGTGCCGCTGACCGCTTTGCAATGCCTGCCCGGCGGCCCCGAGGTTGGTGCCGAGCTAACCCGCGACGCCCGCGTCAAGGGCCTCGCCTTTACCGGCTCGACCGCCACCGCGTTGAAAATCCGCGCCTCGATGGCCGCTCATCTGGACCCCACCGCGCCGCTGATTGCCGAAACCGGCGGGGTGAACGTGATGATGGTGGATTCCACTGCCCTGCCCGAACAGGCCGTGCGCGATATCCTCGCATCGGCCTTTCAGTCGGCGGGTCAGCGCTGCTCGGCCCTGCGCTGCCTTTATGTGCAAGAGGATATCGCCGAGACAGTCACCGAAATGCTGTTCGGCGCGATGGACGAATTAGCGCTGGGCGATCCGTTGGATCTGTTCACCGATGTCGGCCCGCTGATCGACGCGCAGGCAAAAGCTGGTATCGCCGATCATATCGCCGCTGCCCGCGCTGAAGGCAGGGTGATGAAGAAAATGACAGCGCCCGTCCGCGGCACCTTCATCACCCCCACGGTGATCTCCGTGCGCGGCCTCGAAGACATTTCGCGCGAGGTTTTCGGGCCCGTCCTGCATATCGCCACTTTCAAGGCAGGCCAGC
>CAIYZT010000052.1 GCA_903930735.1 uncultured Paracoccaceae bacterium
CGGGCGAGTGCGGTGCTTCATTGGCAAACCAAAATTGCAGGGTTCTGAAGGAAATCATACGAAACCTTGCAGCAAACAGCGAGCAAAACCGAAGTGATCTCACGTAAAATCAATGAGATGCAGGGTGTTCAGGGCGAACTAGTTATGCTCACCGGCGTCGGACGAGCGTCGTGCCGTGTCCAACTTGGGGGCATAGAAGTGGAGTTCCTGAAGGTCCGGTCGATTACCTCAAAACTTCCGGCGTCGCCTTGTCCGAGGCTTGTCAGGCTATACGACTTACTCCCATAGATGGTCTCCTTGAAAGTGAAGGCCGGCCAACTTTGATAGAGGTCTATCCGGCCTTAGCGGATCACTGGATCGTCTGGTGCGAGCGGTCCGGAGGCAGTGCCGAATAGCCACTCCGACCGGCTACCCAGGTCCGAACCGAAGCGGGGGCCTGGCCTTCTGGCCAGTCGAGTAGAACAAGATCCGCACGTAAGCCCGGTGCAATGCGGCCTCGGTCGGTTAGGCCCATGGCGGCGGCGGGATTGGTCGAAACAAGTTTCCACAGGCTTTCCAGTGGTGCCACCCGGTCAGCGTGAAGACGCACCATCGCGCCCAACATGGCGGGGTAGTAGTAGTCTGAAGCTAGGATGTCGCACAGGTTCCGGCGAATCATCTCTGCAGCACGCGGGCTACCCAGATGGCTGCCACCGCGCATGGCATTCGGAGCACCAAGGACGATGGGGTCTCCCGCATCTTTCGCGGCAAGAAAGACCCGCTCATGCATCGGAAACTCGGCGATGTGCGCGCCAAGCCTGCGATAGTAGTCGCGCGTTTCCAGTTGGCTGTCGTCGTGGCTCAGCATCGGGGCATCAAAGGCACGGGCAAGCGCCGCCATGCGATCGATGTGACCGGGCACCGCGCCGCGCCGCGCCCAAATGCTGGAAATCAGCGCGACGAAATCGGCAGTGGCCATGTGGGCACGTTTTGCCCGCTCGGTCATCTTGCGCAGGAAGACGTCGGCAGACAGATCGGTGACCGGGTAATCCTGGACATGGTCGAAGGGCCGGTCGTGCAGGGCGATTTCGGGGTGCAGCAAGGCGGCCGTGGTGTGGTCGTTGAAGGCCAGCGCCGGGCGGTCTGGCCCCGCAAGGACATGGGCGATCAGCGGTTCGGCTTCGGGACAGAAGGTTTCCCACCGCAACTGGATGCGGTTGTCCGCGGTCAGGCGCGGGCGCAATGCCTCCAGCGCACGCACCACCTGCCAGCCGGTGTCCACACTGCGCAGGCCCGGTTCCCACGACAGGGTCAGCGCGTGATAGGCCGTGGCGATGCCGTTGGTTGCGAGTTGCCGGTCCGTTTCCAGAAGGGCGGCTTCGGTCGGCACTGTAACGCCCGGACGTGGCATCAACTGGCGTTCGAACGCGTCGCCGTGGATGTCGACAAACGCGGGGGCAAGATAGCGGCCCTTGCCCGCAATGATGACAGCACCATCCCGCGCCACGTCGATGCCGGTGATCCGACCTCCTTCGATCCGCAGGCTGGCCTTCTCGATCCGGTCGTCCAGGATCAGCCTGGCACCTTCGATGAATTCAGCGATCATCAGATCTTCTCGGCCAGCAGGTGCCAATGCCACGAATCGGGCTTGTCATGCACATGGTCGAACAAGGTGAACACCTCGAATTCGGGCATCAGGGCCAGAAGGTCTGCGGCGCTGCAGAAGTAATGCGGATGCACCTTGTCGCCCGGCCCGTCAAAGGTCCAAGTGTTGCGGCTGATTTCCCGGCCCGGCGCTTTGGCCCGTTCGGCGGGAATCCGGCGGGCCGACAACATGGTGGCCATGAACGTGCCGCCGGCCTTTGTGACGCGGGCAATTTCGGCCATGGTGCGGCGGACGATGGTTTCGTCGCCGTGATAGATGACGTTCCACGACAGCACATGGTCGAACTGACACGCATCAAACGGCAATTCCGTCATCGGGGCCAGCGCGGTGGCGATGTCCAGCCGCTGTGCTCGCGCTGCCGCTTCAATTGCCGTCACGGCGGCCTCGGCGGCGTCAAGCGCGGTCACGTGGTGCCCCACGGCCGCAAGGGCCAGCGCATGCCGCCCGATTCCGGCCCCAAGGTCAAGGACGCGGCTGCCGGGGGCAAGGCTGCGGGCATGGTCCAGCACCCAGGGCTCGGCCTTGGCCCATGGCGAAGAGGCGTCAGCCTGCTGCCATTCGCTGTTCCAGTACAGATGAGCGGTATCGGTAGTCGTCGTGGTCATATCAGTTTCCTGCGAATCCAGCCCGAGCCTTGCTCGACGGCGATGACAAGGACCAGCATCATCAGGATGATGGCAAGCGCCTCGTCGTAGTTGAAAAGGTCAAAGGCCACCTTCAGGTCAACCCCGATGCCCCCAGCGCCGACAAGGCCAAGGGCAGCCGACCCGCGAACGGATTTCTCCAGCGCAAACAGCGAGGTGGCGGTGAAGGATGGCAGGCAGGCCGGAAAGACGGAAGAGACGATGGTGCCCAGTCGGCTGGCTCCGATGGCGCGCATGGCGTCCTGCGGGCCGGGGTCGGTTTCTTCCATGGCCTCGGCGAAGAAACGGCCGGCAAAGCCGATCTTGTCCACCATGATCGCCATGACCCCGGCCGCGGGACCAAGCCCGACGATGATGATGAAGATGATCGCCCAGACCAGATCTGGCACCGTACGGAACAGCGCAATGACCCCGCGAGCGGTGTGGCGCACTACCGGATGCGGCGACAGCCGGTCGGTGGCAAGGATCGCAAAGGGAATGGCCAGCAAGAGGCCCAGAAAGCACCCCGCAACCGCCATCTGCAACGTCTCCAGCAGCTTCCAGCTGATCGGCACGATGCGGCTGAAATCGGGCGGGAACATCTGCATCAGCATGCCCGACGGGGCAAAAAGGCGAGCGATGCCGCGGCTTAGCTTGTCCAGCGCGGGGGCAGTGGCGGCAAGGGATGAGACGACCAGCGCCAGCACCAGAAGAATGGCCACATACTCCGACAGGCTGCGATGGCTGAACCGGGCGGGCGGCACGGGTAGGTCGGTCATGACGCCTCCTCGTGGTCGAAAAATCGCCGCAGACCGGCTGCGTCAGCGTCGGCGGTTGGCAGGTCCAGCGCAATGCGACCCTGGGCAAGGCCAAGGATACGATCTGAAAACTCCAGCGTATGCTCCAGCCGATGCGAGATCATCAGGAGCGACAGCCCCTTTTCCCGCACCAGACTAAGCAGCAGCGCCATCACTTCTTCCCCCGTTTGCGGGTCAAGACTCGCGTCGGGCTCATCGGCAAGGATGAAGGCGGGGCGCTGCATCAACATGCGGGCAATTGCCACGCGCTGCTGCTGCCCGCCCGAAAGGCTGTCCACCCGCGCCACGGCCCGGTCGGCAAGGCCGACACGGTCAAGGCACAGCATGGCTTCGGCCCGCACCTCGGCCGGGGCCAGCGCCTGAAACCATGCGCGCGGACCCGACAGGCGCGACTGGACACCATGGATCACGTTTGACAGCACCGACAGTCGAGGCACCAGATTGTGACGCTGCCAGACGATGCCCACCTGCGCCCGAAATGCTCGCAAGTCGCGCGGGGCCAACGCACGGACATCGCGTCCCAGCATCTCGATCTTGCCTTCAGTCGGTTCGATCAGCCGGATCAAACATTTCAACAAGGTGGACTTGCCCGAGCCGTTGGCCCCGATCAACGCGGTGGATTGTCCGGGGGCCAGCGCGAAATCAAGGCCACTCAGGATGCGGCGGTCGTCAAAAGTCTTGGCAAGATCGGATACAACCAAGACCGGCCCCAACTTGGTGGAGCCGGACAGGGCATTTGCAGGCGCAAGGTGCGCGTTCATCTGTGGTTCACTCGACGAATTCGGTGAACTCGGTGATGCCGATGTTTTCATACATCTTGCGGATTATGTCATAGTCCGCGTCGGTCACCGTGGCACCAAAGCTGCCGCCGATATACTTGGCGTTTTCCTCGGTCGAGGTCAGCGCCGCCAGAAGTGCGTCGTTGTTTTCGGCAAAGGTCTTGCGGACGATTTCAACCACTTCGGCGGAAACGGTCGGCGATACCAGCAGCACGTCGTTCGGCAGGGTCACACCCTTCGCTATCTGGCGGAACTTCTGGTCCGGGAACTTTTTGGTAATGCTGTCGATGTGGGTTCGGTTCAGGCCGATGGCGCCGATGTCACCTGCAATCAGGGCTTCGACTGCAACGTTGCGGTTCAGGAAGACCGGCTCATAGTCGACGCTGTAGGTCAGCCCCGCCTCGGACATCAGCGTGACCGGGCCAAGGTGCTGCGAGGTCGACCCGATTTCGCCGAAGGACACCTTCATGCCCTTGAGGTCGGCAGGCGACTGCACCGGGCTGGAATCCAGCACCACGAGCGTGGAATAATAGTCGGGGCGGACCCAGGTGACGACGGGCAGGGCATCCAGACGGGCGTTGAACACCACGTATTCTGCCGGGCCGGTCATAACGAAGTCGACCTGATCTGCAGCCATCGCCTCGACCGCGACTGTACGACCGGACACCGGAAAGAACTCGACCTTGAGGCCCGAGGCTGCCTCGAAAGCGTCCTTGAACGGCCCCATCTCGCGCTGCAGCGCCTCAAGACCGTCGATGTCGGTGAAGGCGAAGCGGATGGTGTCCTGCGCCGCGGCATTGGAGGCGGCAAGAACGCCGAGGGCAATCAGTCCAGAGGCGAGCAATTGTTTCATAGCGCGTTCCTATTTCTCTTTGTTTCGACCTCCTTTAATTTTCTTTGTGCGACAAGCATGTGACCACTCGATCAAGGATTGATGACAAAGCTTACGTTGCGCCCCGTAAGAGTTTGCGAACGCCACCGAAGCGTCCGCACGATCTTTGCTGTTTCCCTGCGTCGGCAATGATCGCAAGCAGGGTCTTCTTGCCGCCCCTCGCGCTGCCTTTGTCGTGCGGGGCTGAGCCAACCCTTGAGGGATTTCAACTCGAGGAACAGCACGCGACCATCGCAAAGTACGACCAAATCGGCAAAGCCCGGATGGCCGCGCCGTCGCGGATTTCCACCTCATAGGCTTCGCTGTCTTCCGCCAATGGCACATCGCCCTCGCCCCAGGTGTAAGCGGCGAGCGACCGCGACCGACGTGTCCAGCGGATCGTCAGATCGCCAAGGCTGCGCGACGTCCGCCACGGTTGTTCGACATGCGCGACCGAATAGGGCCGCAGCCCAGCGCCTTCTGGTGTGAAGTTGGCGGCGACATAGGTGTCATCACTGACGGCGCGCGACGCCGGGCCCACGCGCCAGTTCCATGGCAGACCGAGATCGGCCTCGCTGATCGGCAAGGGGGTGACGGCGCTGTCTAGAACCACGACTCGTGCGCCGATGGCCACAAGGTTGGCGACCGCACCTTCCGTGCCGCGCTGGCCACGCAGCAGGCCGGTCAGACGGTATCGACCGGGTGCGATCAACTCGGCCGAGCCTGACTGGAGGATCTCCCATTGGCCGGGACCAGTTTCCACCGCCAGCGCATTGGCGCTGCCCAGCAAAGTGATATCGATGACACTTTCCAAGGTGCCGGAGAACAGATCGATGACCAGCGCATTGCCGAGATCGAAGCGCGAAGTCGGCCCGGCGTAGAAGTCGGCCGCCAGCATACCCATCCGGGCGCGGGTGCCGAAGGTGGTCAGCAGGGCAAAACCATCGGTGGCGGCGCTGCGAAACACCGCCGTCACGCCAGGCCATGGTGCGGCATGAGCGGCAACAAAGGGGCGATGCGCAGGCTGATCCTCGGACAGTTGCGGCAGGTCCAACAAGAGGACATCAGGTGAGCCAAATACTACAGGCGAAGACAACGAGGCGGGGCTGGCATCGCCCGGCGGCAGATCATAGACCGCCCGGTCCTGGCGCACGGCCTCGATGCCGCGCAGGTCCGAGTCCGCAATCGTCACCAGCCGCAACTCGGTCAGACGGCCGTCATGCTCGAGAAGCACAACATCGCAGGGATCCAGAGACAGCCGCGAAGGCGGCAGTTTGAACACGGCGCTTTCGCGCCCGACCCAAGCCTCCATCCAAGCGCGCCGACAGCGAACTTCACGAAGAGGCACCGGGTCACTGGAATGGTAGACTTCGTCTGATTTTCTCGAACGGCACCGAAAGCAACCATTTGTATCGGTCATTCACACGTGGAATCTAAAAGGATCCCGAAGGCAGGAGAATTTCCGATCCAGTGGCAGGGCCACTTTTTGGCGGCCTGCCGCTGGATGGCGATACGGAAACTGGGTTGATCTATGTCTTGCGCTCTCTTTCTGAGGATCCCCAGATTGCTAGGCATCGCGGATACCTTCATAAAATAGGCGTCACTGGGCAGGATATCCGGAACCGCATTCAGAATGCCCATAATGAGCCATCATTCTTGATGGCGCCTGTCGACGTGGTTGCGACCTATACCCTTTACAACATCAACAGGGTCAAGTTGGAAAATCTGCTGCACAGGTTTTTTGCGGACGGTCGCGCAGATATTGAAATCCTGGACCGCTTTGGCAAGAAGGTCCGCCCGCGCGAGTGGTTTTTTGTGCCGATGGATATCGTTCAGGAAACAGTCAGAAGACTTGAAGATCGATCAATCACGACCGTCCGCTATTCGCCTGAACTTGGTCAGATTGTCCCACTATAAGTTATGCTTTCGGCTGCCGATGCCCTGCTCAATGTGTGAATACATATGGCCGCATTTCAATGCACGCTCTTGATCTCTCCGGTATCCAGCCGTTTGACATAGTCGACAGCACTTCCGTTCCAGTGGTAAGCGAAATGCGCCTCTTGAGTTGGGATCGGCACCACATCCGGCCAGAAAGCGGCGATGCAGTTGCCGCCAGCAAAGCGGACGCTGGGCCAGACGATGCCGTTCGAACCAGCTGCGCGCCGTTCGCCGCCAAAGACCTGCGAGGCGGCATAGTTGTCCGGGTGCAGTAGATCGTCTCGACCCATCACGTCATCGAAATCTGCGTCGACCGAGCCGATCAACCCGCGAAACTGCGAGGTCCAGCCTGGTGCTTCCGCCGTGGCCAACATAGTCCGAGTGTGATGGTGGATGGTTTCGGCAATCGCCACTTCTGTGCTGTCGCCTGCGTAATAAAGCCCGAACGTCCCATCAGTGAACCGCCCGGGCCGCAGCGGCGAGCAATGAACGAAGGGCGCCATGACCCAGCTGGCACCTGGCCCCGTGACGCGTCGAGCCAATGGCACCTTTGCCAGATCGCCGATACTGTCGCGGATGCGCGGGTTGAACTTGGCCTCGGCTGATGCCAGCGCCTCCCAATCTGCCGGGTCAGCAATATCTTCAAAAAGGTCGATCGGCGGATAGATCGAACGGATGATCCGGACGCTGCGCGACCAGATCACGCGGCGCACCGGCACTTTCATCATGCGCTGCGCTCAGCATCCAGATAGGCACGCAGTTCGATCAGGTCGGTGATCTCTCCGCGCATCATGACATCGAGCGCGCTTTGACCGGCAAAAGTACTGTTTGGCTTTCTGATCCATGCATAGCCGCGCGCCGGTTCGGTGAAGACGTAGCGCAAACCTTTGTGAATCCTCATGATAATGGCCATACGCGCGCGCAGATCGCGGTCGATCCGACCGATGCCACCTTCCTTCCATCGCGCCCACGTCCGCTGCGCCATGTCGCCCAACAAAATGCGAGCTTCGATGTCGCTCAACTGCCAGGCGCGAAACAGGTTGACCGCGGTGCGTGCAAGGGCAGCGGCCTCCTCGTCCGTGATGGCGGGAAGGTCAGGGCGGGAGGCTGTGGGCTGGATTGTGGCAAATTGCATGGCGTTTCCTTTATGGCACTAACATAGCGATAATATGCCATTTGGCAAGATGCCGTTTCCGGAGCGGACGCAGGGCCACTCAGCGCCAAGGCCGCACCTTGGGCATTGCCACTGTCACCTCGATCTCCCGCAGCATTCCGCCCGCCAGCAACCCGTCCCGTACCCAGTCCAGCGCTTGCCACCAATCGTCATAGCCACGCCGGGCGGATGCGATCTGTTCTGGATGCGGCCGCCAGGTGACCGGGCAGGCAAGCACCTCGACACTGCGCAAGCGCATGCGGTGCAGCCCGCGTTCAATGCCGACCACCACCGTGGTGGATTGCTGACAGCCCAGCCGATGACGCGGCGGGAATGCAGATCAAGGATCACCGCCAGATACAACCATCCCTCACGGGTCCAGATGTAACTGATGTCACCCGCCCATTTCTGGTTCGGGCCATCCGCCGTGAAGTCACGATCC
>CAIYZT010000053.1 GCA_903930735.1 uncultured Paracoccaceae bacterium
AGCCCGGCAAGGCCAATTCGCAAAGGGGCATCGGACATCGGATCACTCCATCGGCTGGGTGCGGGCGGCGGGTCGCAGGTACATCTGCCGCCTGTTAGCCCGGATTTGCAGCGCGCGCAACGCAGGTCCCGCCGCCTCGGGCCCCAGAGCGGATTGCCTTCGATCTGATTCAGATCGAAGGCAATCCAAGACCGGCACAGGCCGGGAATACTGCGGTTGCGCGCAACCCTGTGGAAACGGGGTGTCGTGTCTCAGGCATTACTTGTGCAACAACGCCGATCGGGCAGCTCCAGACAGTTGACATAAAGCACGCCATGGATATTGACGGCTTGAAACTTTTGGCGCAGCGGCGCGCCCAGACTGACCTGCGCGTTATAAGGCACGACCGAGATCGACACGCGGCCAAAGGGGTCGTTCTGCAGCATCGTGGTCACAAACTCCGCCGCAGCCGCTTTCAGTCGGACCAGCTTGTCGCCGCCCATCGAGCCCGAGACGTCCAGAACCAGCGAAATCTCCAGATTGTCGACGCTTTGTTCGGCATTGGAAACCGTGCGGGCGGGCAGTTCGTGGATGCCAATGATATGCATGCAGAACGGGTTCAAATTGGCGCGGCCCTTGGCCTTGACCGGCCGAGAAGTTTCGGACTGGGTCACGGTAACCCGGTCCAGTTGCGAGGCCAGGCCCGCCTTTTCAAAGTAATCCGCAACCACAGTTTCGGGGGTCAGCTCCTGGATCAACGCCGCCGCCGCCAGAACTGCGCGATCAAGCGTTTGCTGCAAGGTGACGCGGGTGTCCTCGTAGCGCATCAGGTCAACCGCCATGCCGCCCATCATGATCATCAAGAGGAACATGATTAACGCAAAGATCGTCATTCCGCCCGCTTCGTCGGGCCGAAACCCTGCTGCGCGCCGAAGGAAAGCTGACTTTTTCATGGCCGAACCCTTGATCCTTGTCTGGCAAGCGCCGCCGATCGACCGCTTTTCCAACACAAGTTTGATCGGTTTGGGGGGGGGCAAATGCGGCATGAACAAGGCAGATGTTAAAAGAAGGTGTCTTAACCAATGGTCTGGGAAACGATGGCGTCCATCCCATGGAACTGTCGCCGAGCAGGCAACATCACCTCTGCCCCATTTCCGACCGAGTTGCCGTTTTCGCTGAAAAAACGAATCGCATTTAAGCTAAGAAACCCTACAAAGTGACGGAATTAATCCCGTGTTTCCGACTGCGGGCCGGGCTAAATTAACCACGTGCGTTGAGAGCGCCGCCTAAATCAATTCTGATCACAGACCATACCTTACGGCCCAAGGGAGAGAATAATGTCCGCAGCAGGTGAACCCAGCTTTCGCGATTCCGTTGACCTCATGTTCAAACGCGCCACGGCGCTGATGGATCTGGCACCCGGTCTCGAAGAGAAAATCCGCGTTTGCAATTCCACCTATACCGTGCGTTTCGGCGTGCGTTTGCGCGGCAAGATCGAAACCTTTACCGGCTACCGCTCGGTCCATTCCGAACACATGGAGCCGGTCAAGGGCGGCATCCGCTATGCCCTTTCCGTCCATCAGGACGAGGTCGAGGCGCTGGCGGCGCTGATGACCTATAAGTGTGCGCTGGTCGAGGCGCCGTTCGGCGGCTCCAAGGGCGGGCTGTGCATCGATCCGCGCGCCTGGGAGGTGGACGAGCTGGAACAGATCACCCGCCGCTTTGCCTATGAGTTGATCAAGCGCGACCTGATCCATCCGGCCCAAAACGTGCCCGCCCCCGATATGGGCACCGGCGAGCGCGAGATGGCGTGGATCGCCGACCAATATGCACGGATGAACACCACCGACATCAATGCCAAGGCCTGCGTTACCGGCAAGCCGCCCCATGCGGGCGGTATCCAAGGCCGGGTCGAGGCGACGGGCCGCGGCGTCCAATACGCCCTGCACGAATTTTTCCGCCACCCCGAAGACATCGCCAAGGCCGGGCTTTCAGGCGGGCTCGAGGGCAAGCGCATCGTTGTTCAGGGTCTGGGCAATGTGGGCTATCACGCCGCCAAATTCCTGTCGGTCGAAGATGGATCGTTGATCACCGCCGTGATCGAACGCGACGGCGCCATCGTCGATGACAAGGGCATCGACATTGACGATCTGCGCCAATGGATGAATGCGCATGGCGGGGCTCTGGCCGCCTATCCCAAGGGCCGCCATGTCGTGGACGGTGCCTCGGTCTTGGAGATGGACTGCGATCTGCTGATCCCCGCAGCTTTGGAAGGGGTGATCAATCTGGGCAACGCCGCCCGCATCAAAGCGCCTTTGATCGTCGAGGCCGCCAACGGCCCGATCACCTTTGGCGCCGACGAGATCCTGCGCAAAAAGGGCTGCGTCATCATCCCCGACATGTTCGCCAATGCCGGCGGTGTGACCGTGTCCTATTTCGAATGGGTCAAGAACCTGTCGCACATCCGTTTCGGCCGTATGCAGCGCCGCGCCGAAGAGGCCCGCCATCTGCTACTGGTCGACGAGCTGGAGCGTCTTTCCACGGGAAACGGCGTCAGCTGGACCATGTCGCCCGGGTTCAAGGAGCGTTATCTGCGCGGGGCGGGCGAGTTGGAGCTCGTCCGCTCGGGCCTCGATGACACGATGCGCACCGCCTACCAGTCGATGCGCGAGGTCTGGCATGGCCGCGACGATGTCGAGGATCTGCGCGTTGCCGCCTATATCGTGG
>CAIYZT010000054.1 GCA_903930735.1 uncultured Paracoccaceae bacterium
AACGACAATAGCTGGTCGATCAACGCCGGAGTCTTGGATCACTGGAGAAAAATCTGGGAGACTTATCCCGAGTCGCGGGAGGGAATCTATCTGCGGCTCGCCATCGCCACCGTCTTGCGCCCGCCCGGCACGGGCAACGTGGGCGTCGGCATGGCCAAAGTGCCAAGCACGCCGCTGGCCCGCTTTGGCAACTACCTCAAGGCGCATAAGAATCACGAACTGATGCCCAGCTTTGACTCGCTCACTGCGTGGGAAATGACGCACGTGGTGTCGTCGGGCGCTTCCGATCATGATTTGGATTGGGCTCGGGAAGCCCTGAACGCCTGGAATCCCGATTTCAGAAAGAACGAGAACATCGTGGGGATGGCGAGCCAGATGCAATACCAAGGGTCGCAAATTCCTTATCACGACATGAGTTGCGTCTTTGCGGGAGGCGGCAAATGCGGCCCGAGGTCCTCCTTTGGGGTGTTTATCAATCAGGCGTTCGGGATCCCTGCCATGGGTGTGGCCCAGCCGGCCCATGCGGCGGTCGCCTATCGGAACAAGGATGGCAACTGGCAGATTGCCTTGGGCAGAAGCTGGGGCGTGTCGAAACTAGCCGACCGCGCCATGATGTCGGGCGATGAGTTTCTTGCGAGAGTGAAAGAGCGAAAAACCAACGCTTTCGCCAATGTGGAGCACATCCGCTGGCTGACATCCAAACTGAAAGAGAAGGCGCAGATCGATGCGGTGAATGCCACGGTCCCTGCGATTGCCGCGGCGAGCAAAGATGCGAGAGCCCTGTTCTCGCCCGCGCCCGCACTGACGGCGGGAGTGCCGCCGGTCACCAAGCCCAATCCACCCATCAAGGCGCCACCCGGGGTCCTGCATTTTGAGGCTGGGGAGTTTGTCAGCCTCGGAGGCCTCAGCGCCTACGGCCCTGGGGTAGCGGCTCTCGATAGTTTCACGGGCGGCAAGCAAATATACTTCGCCGCGATGTCCCAGGCGGGATGGGTCGGCTATAAAGTCAATGTCCCCAAGACGGGCGTCTATGAGTTGACCGCGACCTTATCGGCGATGAACTGGGGGCAACGCCTCTATGTCCGATCCTTCGGCGCCATGTATCCCGTCAAATCAGCCACGGCATCCGACGTCTATCGGCAGCAGGACGCTCTCGGAGCGAAGATGGCCATTGATCACGATCTCGGGACGCGCTGGGCGATGAATTTAGGCAAAGAACAAGGATCGATTGAGCTCGATCTCGGCCAGCCCAGAGAGATCAGCAAAATGATCATCGACGAACGCACCTGGGAACGCGTGTCGAGATACCGGGTGGAATACAAAGCCGGCAACGAGTGGAAGACCCTCCTTGAAGGCGGCGATCTCGGAGAGTGCAAAAAGGAATTTCCGCCAGTGACCACGCAATTTGTGCGACTCAATCTGCTCGACGGCAAAGGACCACAGGGTGGTCCAACGATCTGGGACATCAGCGTGGGCAACGTCTTTGATGGCACCGGCTGGCTGAACGCAGAATCGGCCAACGGCAAACCAGGTGCCTGGAATCTCACCAAGCCCATGGATATCTATATGGTCGAAGGCCCGCAGATGCTCTGGCTGTGCGCCCCCCCTCAGCGCGGCCTTTCCCTGAAGTCGTTCGAGCTCAAGCCCAAAGCCTCTAAATAATAACGCCCCGAGCGCGGATGACGGCATCACCGAGGCGGCGGGGCTTTCCCCGGGGCGCTGATCGTCTCTGCGGGAGTTGAACGCTGCCTCGCCTTCGGGTTCAACCGCTCGGCTATTCCCGCGCCG
>CAIYZT010000055.1 GCA_903930735.1 uncultured Paracoccaceae bacterium
ACCTTTGTCAACAAGGACGCGGTGGCGACGCTGAAGCTGGGGCAGGCGCGGGGGATCGCGCTGCTGGTTCCGGCGCTGTTCGGGCTGACGGTAGGGGAGTATGCGCCCAATGCGGTGAAGAAAGCCGTGGTTGGGGTGGGTCATGCGGCCAAGGTGCAGGTCGAGCATATGGTGCGGATCCATTTGCCGGGGGTGACGATTGCCGGGCCGGATGCGGCGGACGCATTGGCGGTGGCGATCTGCCACGCGCATCATTTGCAGTCGGCGGGCCGGTTGCAGGCGGCTTTGCAGCGGGCCAGCGCATGATCGGCAAAATCTCAGGGCGGCTGGATTGGCGGGGGCCGGACCATGTATTGATCGATGTGCGCGGGGTGGGCTATCTGGTCTATGTCAATGACCGGACGCTCGCCGCGATGCCTGGGATTGGCGAGGCGGTCAGCCTTTATACCGAGTTGTTAGTGCGCGAGGATCTGCTGCAATTGTTTGGCTTTCCCTCGATGATCGAAAAGGAATGGCACAAGCTGTTGACCACGGTTCAGGGTGTGGGGGCCAAGGCAGCGATGGCGATCATTGGCACTTTGGGGCCCGAGGGGGCGGGGCGGGCGATCACTTTGGGCGATGCGCGGGCAATCCAATCGGCGCCGGGGGTGGGGCCAAAACTGGCGCAACGGGTTATATTGGAGTTGAAGGCCAAGGCGCCGATGATCATGGCGCAGGGCGCGAGCCTGTCTTCGGTGGCTCAGATGGATGAGGTGATAGAAACCACGGCGCCGGTGGCCAAACGGGCGGTCAAGGTGGACGGCGCCGCGCAGGCACGGGCCGCCAGCCATTCGGACGCGCTGTCGGCGCTTGTTAATCTGGGCTATGGGCCCAGCGATGCGGCGCAGGCGGTGGCAACAGTGGCCGGTGAGGCACCTGACCTTGATACAAGCGGGCTGATCCGGGCCGCGCTGAAACTTCTTGCGCCGAAAGCCCGCGGATGATCCCCGACCCCGCCTTGCGGCCCGAAGAGCTGCCCGAGGATTTTGACCGCGCGCTGCGCCCGCAGGTGCTGGATGATTTCATTGGCCAGCAAGAGGTGCGGGCCAATCTGAAGGTCTTCATCCAAAGCGCCAAGATGCGGGGCGAGGCGATGGATCACACGCTGTTCCATGGGCCTCCGGGCCTCGGCAAGACCACGCTGGCGCAGATCATGGCGCGGGAATTGGGGGTAGGGTTTAGGATGACCTCGGGCCCCGTGCTGGCCAAGGCGGGCGATCTGGCCGCTATTTTGACCAATCTGGAGCCCAATGATGTGCTCTTCATCGACGAGATCCACCGCTTGAGCCCAGTGGTCGAAGAGGTGCTTTACCCCGCGATGGAGGATTTCGCGCTGGATCTGGTGATCGGAGAGGGGCCGGCGGCGCGCATGGTGCGTATCGATCTGCAGCCCTTTACGCTGGTCGGGGCCACGACGCGGATGGGGCTTTTGACCACACCGCTGCGCGACCGTTTCGGGATCCCAACGCGACTGCAGTTCTACACCGAAGACGAGCTGCACGAAATCGTCACGCGCGGCGCGCGTTTGCTGGGTGTGGGCGCCGAGCCGGAAGGCTGCCGCGAGATTGCCCGCCGCGCGCGCGGCACGCCGCGCATTGCTGGGCGCCTTTTGCGCCGGGTGGTGGATTTCGTGACGGTCGAGGGCGACGGGCAGCTGACCCGCGCCATTGCTGACCGTGCTTTGACGCGGCTCGGGGTGGATCATTTAGGGCTGGACGGAGCCGACCGGCGTTACATGCTGCTTTTGGCCGAAAACTATGGCGGCGGGCCGGTCGGGGTGGAAACCATTGCCGCGGCTTTGTCGGAAAGCCGCGATGCGATTGAAGAGGTGATCGAGCCTTTCTTGTTGCAACAGGGTCTGGTGCTGCGCACGCCGCGCGGGCGGATGCTGGGCATGAAAGCCTGGCGCCATCTGGGCCTCGAGGCGCCCAAGGCACCGGGGCAGAGCGGTCTGTTCGAAGGCCAGGTCTAGCCCGCCCGCCAATTGGGGGCGCTGTCCCCGTCGGCTTTGCCGCCTCCCCTGGGATTTTTGGATCAAGATGAAGGCGCATCTTCAATGTGGCGCAACTATCCTCGGGGGTGAGCCCGAGGCGGGCGAGGGGGCAGAAGGCCCCCTTCTTTCTTGCGCGCTTGAGGCCGAACGGTCGTTGGGCTAGGGCTGTTCGGCTGCTGAAAGGAGCCCCACCGATGACACCGCAAGCCGTGCAGGACCTGTTCACCCGCCGCGACGGATCTTATCACTTCGCCCGTTGGGGGCGGCCAATCGTGCCAGTGATTTTTGGGGTGGATGAGGCCACCCTATCCGTGTTCAAGGGCGCGATTGAGGCCGTGGTCACGCTTGCCGGCCACAAGATGGCCGAAACTGACCCCGAACTTGGCGCCAATCTGATGTTGTTCTTCTTCCGCGAATGGGCGGAGCTGCCGCAGGTTCCAAACCTTGACCAGTTGGTGCCGGACCTTGGCCTGCTTTGCGTGCGGCTGCAGGCGGGGGATGCGCATCACTACCGCCGGTTCCAGTTCGAGCCGGACGGCGCCATCAAGGCGGTCTTTGTTTTTGTGCGCCTGCAGAGCGATCTGGAGGAGCTGGCCTCGCAGGACCTGGCCATGAACGAGGCGGTGCAAATGATCCTCGCTTGGTCGGACACGGCCTTTGCCGAGGCCTCGCCGCTGGCGCGTATTGGGCAAAGCGTCGTCTTGCGCCCGCAAATTGCGGCTGTGATCCATGCCGGTTATGCGCGTGTCCTGCCAAGGGTCGCGCAGAGCCCGGAGCATGCTTTGCGGCTGGCCGCGCGGGTACAGATTTACCTGGAGGCGCAGGGGCTGGCGGAGAAACTCAGGGGGTGACCGGAGCGATCTTTGGTTGTATAGCTGTCACCTTCTTACCCTAAGAGGCGATCAGCGATGTTTCAGACCCATGTATCGGCCCCGCGCACCGAACAATTCGGTGTTCATGTGATGATTGATGGATATTCGGCCTCTGGGCCCTTTATGACCGACGAAGCGGCGCTGCGGCGATTGCTCGTGGATCTGCCTGAAGAGATGGGGATGCATCCGATTTGCACGCCAGTCGTGGTCTCGGTCGGGCCCAATTGCCTGAAGGATCCGGGCGGGCTTTCGGGATTTGTGATGATCGCAGAAAGCCATATCAGCTTTCACACCTTTCCCGGCCGCGGCTTTGTCACCATCGATCTTTACACATGTCAGGCCGAGATTGACCGCCCCGCCACGATCGACCGGCTCAAGCGGGCCTTTCATCTGACCGATGCCGATGTCTATGTCCAAGAGCGTGGGATGCGCTATCCGGCGCAGGATCTTGTTCCTGCCTGATCCATGGGTTAGGCAAGGGGCCCGAGCCCCGGAGTTTGCCATGTCCTTGCGTCTGTCCATGATCGCTGTCCTGCAGTGCCTCGCCTCTTGCAGCGTGCCCTTTGTGCCTCTGGTCTGATGGGGGCTGATTTCCCCGTTCGGGTCTACTACGAAGACACCGATCTGGCCGGGATCGTCTATTACGCCAATTATCTGAAATTTATCGAGCGGGCCCGCAGCGAATGGGTGCGGGATCTGGGGATTGACCAGACCCAGTTGCGAGCCGAGGGGCTGGTTTTCGGGGTGCGGCGGGTTGAGGCAGATTATCTGGCGCCGGCGCGGTTCGATGATCTTTTGGCGGTGCAGACCTTTGCACGTTCGATCAGCGCGGCGCGGGTCCTACTGGAGCAGCGCGTGCTGCGCGCAGATGCGGTTTTGTTTACCGCGCTGGTGACCTTGGTCTGCCTTGGGCCGGACGGGCGGCCAACGCGCCTGCCCAGCATGATGCGGCTGGCGGTGGAAACTGACCGGAATTGACGGGCGGGAGGCGTAAAAACCCGCGGCGGCTTGTCGCCCATCGCGGCATTGTGTTGGCAATCACGCTTAATTCCTGCTACAAACCGCA
>CAIYZT010000056.1 GCA_903930735.1 uncultured Paracoccaceae bacterium
ATCCTTTTGGCCGATGATGAAGCGGTCAAGCTCCGATACGATTTCGCGCGGGGTCAGATCGGTCATTTGCGGGGTCTTTTTGCCAAATCGAGGTTTTTAGAATTCCTTCCACTCTTCGCTGCTGAAGGACCCTTTGATCTTTCGAGGTAAGTAACCTGCGAATAGAATTCACCTAAATCAAAAAATATCCCGCTTGTTTCCGCCCACTCGCACATTGCTCGTGAGCAGTTTTCCCGCCACGCGATCACTTCAACGTTCCAGCCGAATTTATGGAGTCTTTTGATATCAGCAAAGAATCCAATATTTTCATCATGACCACTTCCAGCACCACTCATCAAGACAAGACTTTCCGCAGGTTCATAGTCATAGCCCAAGCGCAACATTCTTGTTTGTAAAGCTTGGTCAATGGCTTGCTCTTTTCCAGATTCTGCCCCCCGTTCATACAGTTCAGGCTTCTTTCCCGTTTTGGCCTCTCTGTGGCCCCAAACGCTGTCCGTTGGAGGAGGAACCGAACCAACACAAAAGACCTGCTCAATTTCACGCCCATCTGCAGCCAAATCTATCAGATGCTCAAAATTAATTCTGAAAGAATTCTCCTTTCCCCATTCCTTGCGCACACAATAGCTTCGCCCAGAGATGAAAATATTGGAATTGTCCCAAACAACATGTACTCTATTCATTTTGAAATCACCTCGACCGTCAGGTTGCCATTGGTGAAGACGCAGATATCTGCGGCAATCGCCATGGCGCGGCGGGCGATGGTTTCGGCGTCCAGATCGGTGGACATCAGGCCCCGCGCGGCGGCAAGGGCGAAATTGCCGCCCGAGCCGATGGCGGCCACGTCATGTTCAGGCTCAAGCACGTCGCCCGCCCCGGTCAGCACGAACAATTGCGCGCCGTCGGTGACGATCAGCATGGCTTCAAGGTTGCGCAGGTATTTGTCCATGCGCCAATCCTTGGCCAGATCGACGCAGGCGCGCGCCAGCTGGCCGGGCGATGCCTCGAGCTTTTTCTCGAGCCGTTCCAATAGGGTAAAGGCATCGGCGGTTGATCCGGCAAAACCGCAAACCACATCACCCCCACCCACATCGCGCCCGCCCACCGAGAGACGGCGCACCTTGCGGGCCGAGCCCTTGATCACGGTATTGCCGATCGAGACCTGCCCGTCGCCCGCCACAACCACTTGTCCGCCGCGCCGCACGGCCAGAATCGTGGTGCCGTGCCAACCGGGGAATTTGTCTTCGGACATCGCGGCCTCCTGCCTTGTGCTGCCTATATGAGGCCGCGCGGGCGGGCAGACAAGGCTTTCAGCGCGCGCTGCGCCCCACAGAAGCCCGTCAGGTTTGAAGGGAATCGAAAATCGCTGCCTCTCGCCAAGGCTCGAACGCGGTTTTCGATAAACCCGTTTCAATCGAAACCTGACAGGCAGTAGACTAGCTATATGTCGATCCTGCATTTCTATTTGGGAGAGTCCGGACGGGCGGCGGTCTTGCAGGGGCAGGACCGGATGACCACCCGTGTCGCGGCGGCGGTCCGCTCGGCAGGTTGGAAAGTACAGCTTTGCACGGCCGAGGAGCGCACCTTTATCCCCGACCGGCCCGGCCATCATCTGGTGCTGAACGAGGCGGTGCCTTCGGCCAATTGCCTGACCCTGCGCCGTGTTGGGTGGGAGCCGTTTTGGCGGATCGAGCGGACCAATGACCGTTGGGATTGGGAGATTGCGGGCCAGAGCTTTGACGCGGGCGCTGTGGATGCGCGGCGCGCCGAGCAGTTTTTGGCCAATTGGCGCAAGCGGCTGTTTGGCACCGCGCCGATCACTCAAGGCGGCGGTGTTTTCGTGCCGCTGCAGGGCAAACTGACCGAGCGGCGGCATTTTCAGGCCGCAAGCCCCCTTCAAATGCTGGAAGCGGCCGCGCGCCGCTGGCCCGAGCGCGCGGTCGCCGTGACGCTGCACCCGCGCGAGACCTATACGGTGGAGGATCGGCAGGCGCTGGCCAAGCTGGCCTCCGCCCTGCCCAATGTCCGGGTTGCGGCGGGCGATTCTGATTCGATCCTGCTGGGCTGCGATCTGGTGGTGACGCAAAACTCCACCATGACCCTGCGCGGCTACGTCGCGCAAAAACCGGCGATGCTGTGGGCAAGAATCGATTTTCACCACATCGCGGCTTCGGTCCCGCAAATCGGGGCGCAGGCGGCCTTTGTGGCCACGGAAACCGGGACCCTCCCCGATTTTGGCCGCTATCTGTATTGGTATTTCCGCGAGAATTGCCTGCGCAGCTGGGATGAAGGCGTGGAGCCCGCGATCCGCGGGCGATTGCGGGCACTGGGCTGGCCAATTTAAAAAAGTCGCCCGGTTAGGGGCGCCTTTGTCGTCTAAGCGGGCGAAAGATCAGATCGCCGACTGGATCCAGTTTGCAAGCGCGGCCTTGGGCGCAGCGCCGACCTTGTTCGACACAACCTGACCGTCCTTGAACATGAACAGCGCCGGGATGCCGCGCACGCCCAGCAGCGCCGGGCTGTCGGGGTTTTCGTCGACGTTGACTTTGACGATCTTTACCTTGCCAGCATATTCCGCCGCCAGCTCTTCCAGAGCCGGGCCGATCTGCTTGCATGGGCCGCACCATTCGGCCCAGAAATCCACCACGACGGGGATCGTCGACTGACGGACTTCGGCATCAAAAGTGGCGTCGGTGACAGCGACGGTGTTCACGCCCATGGCGGATCTCCAAATAGCGGGGTTAGGGGCATGAACCTAGGGATGCCGTGCCCATTCGTCAAGGGATGGTGGACCGCAACAGGGCCTCACGCACGATATCGGGATCAAGCGTCATCAGCGTGGCGGTCTTGGTCCACAAGATTGCGGGCAAAAGGCGCCGGCCGGGAAAGATCTGCGCCAAAAGATGCGCATAGGCGCCCATCTGGCGCAGCAGGCCCTCGGGCACCTCAGCGGCGTTCTGGGGCACAGCGCGGTTGGATTTGAAATCGATCAGGGTGATCAGATCGCCCGTTATGATCAGCCGGTCGATGCTGCCGTAAAACCGGCGGCCCGCGTGTTCGCCGGTTACCGGGGCCTCGCTGAGGGCGCCTGGGGCGAAGAGGGGGGCAAGATCGGGCGATTGCAGCACGCGCGCGGCCTCGGGCAGGGCCTGCGCGCACAGCGCCGCGTCCGGGATCAGCGCGGCGGCAAGGGCGGGCCAGAGGTCAGGCGCCTCGGGGGGCAGATGTTCGAGGAGCAGGTGAATAGCGGTGCCGCGCGCGCGGGCCACCTCGCCGTCATCAGCTTCGTCGCCGGGCAAGACCTTGGCCCCGCCGAGGTTGGAGGGTGAGAGCAGCGGCAAGGGATGATCGGGCGCGCGGTGGGGGGCGGTGATCCATGCGGGCAGGGCCGCGTTGGGGAGCGGGGCGGGCAGGTCCGCGGCAGCCTTGTCATCTGGAAAGCTGCCAAAGGAATAGACGCGGCCATGCGGCCCCGCCTCCACCGGGTTCAGCCGCGACAGGCCGCGCTCGACCAGACGGTACCAGCACAGATCTATCAGCGCCTTTGGCTTTTTATCCGCCTCCAGCTTGGCATCCCCCGCTGCCGCGATGATCAGCATCGCCCGAGCGCGGGTCATGGCGACGTAGAGCAGGCGCAGGTTTTCGTCGCGGGACTGCTCCTTGCGGGTATCGGCGCGGGCCTGCATCGCGGCGGGGCGGTGTCCGTTCGGCATCGACCACATTGGCAAGGCATCCTCGGCGGTCATCACCGTGTCGCGGTCATTCGTCCGCCGGTCGGCACAATCGGGCAGGATGACGATCTCTGATTCCAGCCCCTTGGCCCCATGAACGGTCATGATGCGGATACGGTTTCCGGCGCCGTCGACCTGACGCTTGATCTCTAACGTGTCATCCTGCAGCCAGATCAGAAAGCCGGTCAGGCTGGGAATATCGGCGCTTTCATAGTCGAGGGCCTGTTGGGTAAAGGCGTCGATCCCCTCTTCGGCCTCATCCCCCAGCCGGGTCAGCAAGCGTTTGCGCCCGTCGTGCAGGATCAAGATACGTTCCAGCAGGTCATAGGGGCGCAAGAAATCGGCGCTGTCGCGCAGATCGGACAACAGGGCAAAGGCGGCAGAAAAGCGCGCGGATTTGGCGCGCAATGCTTCCCACAGATAGCCGGGCCGGGCATGGGCGAGGGTGTAAAGATCGGCTTCGGACAGACCGATCAGGGGCGAGCGCAGGGCGCAGGCCAGCGCCAGATCATCCTCGGGCGTGGCCAGAAAAGCCAAGAGCGCGGTCAGATCCTTGACCGCCATTTCGGCCGCAAGTTTCAGCCGGTCCGCGCCGGCGATCGGCAGATCCAGCCGTTTGCAGGCCCGGATCAGCTCGGCAAAGAGGGTGCGCCGACCTTGGACAAGGATCAGGAAATCGCCGGCATGTACGGCACGCGGGCCGCCCCGGGCGACGATCTGCGCGCCGCTGTCCAGCATCACCTTGATCCGCCCAGCAACCTGCGCGGCCAGAACGGCAGCGTGATGTTCGGGCGTGATCAGATCGACGGGCCGCTCCCATGCGCTGTCCTCCTCGGGCTTTGAGGGCGCGATGGCGGGCCAAAGTTCCACCCTGCCGGGCAGATCATGGCGAAAGGCGGCGTGAAACACGGTATCGCCCATGGCGCGGGCAAATTCCGGCTCTTGAAAAACCGCATCGACGAGGTTCAGGATCGCGGGGGAGGAGCGAAAGGAATAATCCAGCGAAGTGGCGTTGAAAGGCTTGTCCACGGCGGTGAAACCGGCCTGAAAGCGGTCGCGTTTTTGGTCGAAAATCGCGACATCCGCGCCTTGGAACGAATAGATCGACTGCTTTTTATCACCGACGACAAAGAGGGTCCGCGCGCCCTCATGCGCCGAATGGCCCGAGGTGAACTCGGCCGCCAAAGCCTCGATCACGCGCCATTGGGCCGGGCTGGTATCCTGGGCCTCGTCGACAAGAATATGCTCGATCCCGCCGTCCAGCCGGTAGAGGACCCAAGCCGCCACGCCCGGATTGGACAAAAGGCGGGTGGTAAAGCTGATCAGATCGTCGAAGTCCAACCAGCCGCGGGCGGATTTTCGCAGCGCATAAAGCGGCAGAAAGGCCGAGGCAAAGCGGTAGAGCGTGGCCGTTTTCTGCGCTGCGGTCAGGGTGACGCGGCGGGCGCGGGCGGCCTCGATGCGGGCCATCAGCGCGTTCAGTTCCGGCATGTGATTGCTGAGCCGGCCTAGCCGCACATCCTTGCCCGGAAAGCCATCGATCTTGGCGGAAAAGGGCGATTTGGCCGTGGCCCCGGTCAGCAGCAAACGCTCCAGCGCATCGAGCGCGACCAGGCTGGGGCCTTGCCGCGCGATCTTGGCGACGCGCGGGGATTGTTTGATGTCGGTCGGATTACCATTCAGCATGGCGTTTGCGACCGTGATCAGCAGATCCGCCTCACCGCCCAGAAACACATCTTGCAAGACCGCCTCCGGAGTCTCGCCGCTTGCCAAGTCATAGATCAAACGGGCGTTTTCCGGCGTCAGGCCTTGGGCCGAGCCAATAGCGGAAATCTCGGCCAAAAGCTTGTCGAAATCGGCGCCGCTATGGATCATGCCCAGATCGCTTACCGCTTGTGGCGCAAGGCCATCGGCCATTTCCTGAACGATTTCAGCGCGCAAGAGCCGGGCAGAGCGGTCGTCAATCTCTTGAAACTGCGGCGATATTCCGGCTTCCAAAGGAAAGCGGCGCAGAAGGCTGGCGCAAAAGGAATGGATTGTCTGGATGCGCAGACCGCCCGGCGTTTCAATGGCGCGGGCGAAAAGGCGGCGGGCATTCGCCAGCGTTTGCGCGGTATGCGGACCGCGCAGGCCCAGATCGGTCAGCGAGACATGCAGCCGCGCGTCGGGCAGCATCGCCCAGGCGCCGAGCCGCTGGAACAGACGGTTTTGCATCTCGGACGCGGCTGCTTTGGTATAGGTCAGGCACAGGATATGCGCCGGACTGACCCCGCCCAGCAGCAGCCGCGCCACCCGGTCGGTCAGGACCGAGGTTTTGCCCGACCCCGCATTGGCCGAAAGCCAGGTCGAGGTGGCGGGATCGGCGGCCATGACTTGCCGCTGGCTGGCCTCATGCAGTTGCATCATTGCCCCCCCACATCGATCGGCTGCGCCGCATCGGACATCTGCCATTCGCCAAACCGCGCCAATTGGTCGAAATCGCGGTCCTCTTCGTCCCGTTGCAGGGCACGGCGCGAGATATAGCCGGTGCCGGCATCAGCATATTGAGAGATCAGATGGTGGAACTTGGCATAGACCTCGCGCAGCAGCTCTGGCGTGATCTGCAATTCCTGCGGATTGTCGGGGTCCTTCAGGCCGAAATATTGGGTACGGGCGACCTCTGAGGGGCCCAGATCAGGAAAAGCGCCGTTTTCAGCCATAAGCGCGGTCAAGAGCAGCTGCTTTTCAAAGCTGAGCTGCGCCTTTGCCGTCGGCGGCGCGCCGGATTTGTAGTCGATCAGCTCGATCCGGCCATCGGTCAGCAGATCGGCCCGGTCGAGGCGGCCATAAAGAGTGAAATCGGGATTGGTGAATTTCATCTCACCAGCCACTTCGAGCGCCAGCATGCTGCCCTCGCGCTCGGCCTCGGCGGCCACGATCTGGCCTGCAACCTTGGCCATACGGGCATACCAAAGCAGCCTTTCGGTCGGAAAATCGACGGAGGCGGCAAGCAGGGACTGGGTCAGATCCAAAAGGCGAGCCCCTGCGCCCTCGGGCGGCTCGTCTTTCGGGGTCTCGGCAATGAAACGTTCCATCACCGCATGCAGGACCACGCCGCGGTCGCGGGCATCGGGCGAGGCGCGCAGGGGGTCGAGTTTGGACAGGCGCAGGACGGTGCTGGCATAGATCGCATAGGGATCGCGGATCAGATCGCGGACGCGCGACAGCGACAGCTTGGTCGGACGGGCAGAAATGGGCGGGCGCGGGGCGGGGCGGTGCGCGCGGGCCAGCGCGGGATCGGCGCGGTGGACGGCGTCCGGCTGCGCGGCGCGGGTTGCCAGATGCAGCCAGTGATCGCCGCGCGCCTGCATCTCATCCAGCGCGGTCTGCCCACCCTGATCGGGCAGGCCCGACAGCAGATTGGTCAGCCGGTTCAGCCAGCGCGAGGGCACAGTCTGCGCCTCGGCATCGCGGCGCGAGCGGGTCAGGAACACCTCGGGCGCCCCGGCGGCTTGCTGATAATCATGCGCCGCAAGGCCGATCTGGCGTTCGGGTAGCAACAGTCCGGCCTCGTGCCGCATCTTGCGGTTCATCCAAGGGTCCAGCGGGGCGCGGCGCGGCCAGATGCCTTCGTTCAGGCCCGCAAGGATCACGCGGGTCGCGCCGGTTTCGCGGGCCTCGCGGGGGCCCAAGATGCTGATCAGGGGATGCACGGCCTGCGTCTCGCGGCTGTCCTGCCCGATCTGGTGGATCAGGCTGTCAAAGAGGCGCAGGTATTCGGGGGGCGAGACGGGTGCGCCGTGTGCGGACTCTTCGGCCAGTTCGGCAAACAGCGCGCGGGCGAGAAAGCCGGGCTCTTTGAG
>CAIYZT010000057.1 GCA_903930735.1 uncultured Paracoccaceae bacterium
GATCTGCGCAACTGGACCTCTTTTTGTCAGGACAAGGGCTCGCCCGCCGCCTATTCCTGCGGGATAATCGTCGCCGATTTCCTGACCGATCAGACCGGCGAAGAGGTGATGTTGCTGGAAAACATGGATTGGGGCCTGCAAATGACCGGATTTTCCTTTGGCCCGGACGGGTTGGAACGGCACCAAGTCGCGGACGGCAGCCAAATTGGCTATGGAAATCAAGAGACAAGCGCCGCGCTTTTCACCCAGCTGATGGCCGCACCGCCCAGCCTGATGCCTGCACCGATGAACATTATCCCGCAAAGCGGCGGTATCATGTTCTTGTTCAATCCCTGAGGGCGCTCGGCCCCAAAACCACGCCTCTTTGCCCGTTTGGGGGAGATTATGGATCAGATCGAAACGGATCAATGCAAAATACCGCAAGTTTGAACGAAATTCAGAAATTGTCAGTCTCTTAAGGGATAGTCGCTAATCCTTGAAAAACCAGTGCGGGGTAGCGCAATGCATGGACTGATCAACCGTTCGATCCAGAACTTTCTAAGCGACAGTTACGGCCCCGCTGTCTGGTCCGCCGTCGTGCGCCAGTCCGAGATCGGCTCTGACAATTTCGAGCCGATGCTGTCCTACCCCTCCGAGCAGACCGAGGCGATGCTGAACGCCGCCTCCGAAACGCTGCGACGCCCCAAGAACGAACTTCTCGAAGATTTGGGCACCTATCTTGTCTGCCATCCGCACTTGGAGGCGCTTCGGCGCCTGCTCCGCTTTGGCGGCGTCGGGTTCGTGGATTTTTTGCACACGCTCGAAGATTTGCCCGACCGGGGCCGACTGGCGCTGTCCGATCTGGAATTGCCCGAAATCATCCTGCTGGATCAGGGCGATGGGCACTACCGCCTGCACTGCGCACCGATGGTCGATGGGGCCGGGTTCATCGTTGTCGGTCTTTTGCGTGCCATGGCCGATGATTACGGTGCCTTGGTTTTACTTGACCATCTGGGCCGCGAGGGTGCCTATGAGGTCCTCTCGGTCCATCTGCTGGATCAAAGTTACACCGAAGGCAAGCGGTTTGACCTTGCCCTCCCGGTAGGTCAGTGAAGATGAAGAACGCAAGTTTGACCAACGCCGATATGGCTTCGTTTTCTTCCGAAGCGTTAGACCGGCTGATGCCGATGCATCTTTTGCTGGATGGCCGGGCAAATGTCATCAGCTATGGGCCGACGCTTGGCCGGGTTTTTCAGCACCACAACATCACTCCCGGCAAATTCTTTGATCTGTTCGCAGTCCGGCGGCCCACGGGTGTGTCGACGGCCCGCAAACTTTCCGCCCTCGTCGGCGAGCGCGTGCAACTGACCCTCAAGGCCGGTGAAGACAGTCTTTCCCTGCGGGGCCTTTGTCAGGAAATGGCTGGCGCCAGAGGCTTTCTGTTGAACCTGTCCTTCGGGATTGGCGTGGTGGATGCGGTGCGGGCCTTGTCACTGACTGAGGCCGATTTTGCCCCGACCGATCTGGCCATCGAAATGCTTTATCTGGTTGAAGCAAAGAGCGCCGTGATGCGCGAGTTGCGGGATCTGAACCTGCGCCTGCAAGAGGCCAGGCTTGCCGCTGAACAGCAGGCGCTGACCGACACCTTGACCGGCCTGCGCAACCGGCGCGCGCTGGAATCCGAAATGCATCTTTTGATCGGGCGCGGGACCAGCTTTGCCCTGTTTCATCTGGATCTGGATTATTTCAAACAGGTCAATGACACGCTGGGCCACGCGGCTGGCGACTTTGTCTTGCGGCAAGTGGCCGAAATTCTGTCGATCGAAACGCGCACTTCGGATACGGTGGCGCGCGTCGGCGGCGATGAATTTGTCATTATCCTGAACCGGGTCGAGGATTACGATTTCCTGCTTCCGATCGCCGACCGGATCATCGCGGCCTTGACGGTGCCGATGGATTTCGAAGGTCAGGTCTGCAAAATCTCGGGCTCGATCGGCATTACGCTTTCGACGAATTACCAAAGCCCTGATATCGAAGTCCTGCATGCCGACGCCGATGCGGCGCTCTACGAGTCCAAAAGGGCCGGCCGGGGCAGGGCGACAGTCTTTCAGACCGCGCCCCCCATGGCGAAACTGGCTTAAGGAAGGGCTGCGCGGGTCCCGCCCGGCCGACGGCTTGCGCTCAGGCCTTTGACGGGGCAGGCGCCCCGCCTTGGAACCGGTTTCCGTGCCGATAGTCGCAGGGCGCTTCTTGCATCTGCAAATGCAGGCCGGTTCCCGTAAAGGGGTGCTTGCGGGCCAGATCCTCGTCAAATTCGATGCCCAGTCCCGGCGCCTCGGGCGGCAGGATATAGCCATCCTCCCATTTCAGCGTGTTCTTGATCAGCGCCAGATGGAAATCTCCGCCGGTTTGAATAGTTTCTGCCATCAGCAAATTCGGGATCGACACCGCAAGATGGATGTTCGCCGCCCATTCCACCGGCCCCGCATAAAGATGCGGCGCGAGTTCTGCATTGAAAATCTCAGCAATCGCGGCAAGTTTGCGGGCCTCAAGGATACCGCCCAAACGGCCCAGAGCCGGTTGCAAAATCTTGACCCCGCCAGCGCGCAAAAGCATGCCAAATTCAGTTTTGGTGGTTAGCCGCTCGCCGGTGGCCAGCGGAATGCGAACGTGGCGCGCCACTTCGGCAAACTCCAGCAGGTTGTCCGGCGGAATAGGCTCTTCGTACCAAAGCGGATTGTAAGGCTCCAAGGCCTGACCCATCCGAATGGCGCCGGGGGTCGAAAACTGGCCATGCGTGCCGAAAAGCAGATCAGCGCTATCGCCCACCGCCTCGCGGATTTTCTTGCAGAACTCGACCGAGCGCGAGATGTCGGACATCGCCGGCTCATGCCCGCCGCGAATGGTATAGGGGCCCGCGGGGTCAAATTTCACGGCGGTAAAGCCCTGCTTCACCGCCCGCGCCGCCGCCTGCGCCGTCATGTCGGCATTGACCCAGAACTCGGCCGCGTCCTCGTTCGGATCGGGGTAAAGATAGGTGTAGCTGCGCACACGCTGGTTCATCCGCCCGCCAATCAAGGCCCAGACCGGGCGGTTACGCGCCTTGCCCAAGATGTCCCAAAGCGCGATCTCTAGACCCGAAAACGCGCCCATCACCGTCGGATCGGGGCGCTGAGTGAAGCCGGAGGAGTAAACGCGCCGGTACATCAACTCGATATTCTCGGGGTTTTCGCCCAGCATATGGCGTTCAAAAACATCCTCGATCACCGCGATCATCGCCTTGGGGCCGACCGTCGAGGCATAGCATTCGCCGTAGCCGACGATCCCGTCATCGGTGGTGATCTTTGGGAAAATCCAATAGCGCCCACCCCAGCCGGGGGCCGGAGGGGCGACAACGAAGATTTCAAGATCTTTGATTTTCATGGCCGTGCTCCTGATTTATCCCTCAATGACTCGTTTCAGCCAGCCGATTTCTCGCGCGATCCGGCGACAAAGACTATCACGCCAGCGACCATCAGCACCGAGGACAGTAAGAAGGGCGCGCCGGGGAAATAGACCGCGGCATCCGGGGCGGAAAAGGCGCCGAAAACCCATGTCATTACCAACGGCGCCAGAATCATCGCCAGCGCGTTGATCGAGGTCAGGATCCCCTGCAATTCGCCCTGTTGGTTTTGGGGGGTGGCTCGGCTGCTCAGCGCGGACAAGGCCGGTCCGGTGATCCCGCCCATGGCCGAAAAAGGAGTGGTGACCAGGGCCAAAAACCCGGAGGTGTTGAAGGCCAGAAAGCCATAAGTGACTGTTTCAACGCCAAATCCGGCCAGAACCGTGCGCTTTTCGCCCAGGCGTTTGATCGCCGGGCCAACCAGCAGGCCCTGAACCAAAGCCATGCAGATGCCGAAACTGGCGAGCGAGATGCCGATCCATTGCGCGTCCCAGCCATAGGCTTCTTTCCCGAAATAGGACCAGACCGAGGGCCAGACGTTGAAGGTCAGGGCATAGATGAAAGTGACGATCAGCAGCATCCGCAGCCCCGGCAAGCGCCGGATCGCGGCAAAGGACGAGAGGGGATTTGCCCGCGCCAAAGAAAAGGGGCGGCGGTTTTCGGGGGCAAGGCTTTCGGGCAAGACGAAATAGCCAAAGGCAAAATTAAGCGCTGCGAGGCCGGCCGCAACCCAAAATGGCGCGCGCGGATCGATCGTGCCGACCAGTCCGCCCAGAATGGGCCCGACGATAAAGCCGATGCCAAAGCCCGCGCCCATCAGGCCAAAACGCTTGGCCCGTTCATCCGGGGCCGAAATATCGGCGATAAAGGCATTGGCGGTCGAATGGGTCGCCGCCGCAATCCCCGCGATGGCGCGTGCGATCAGCAGCATCCACACCGATCCGGTAAGCGCCATGATCACATAATCTGCCCCCATGACTGTCAATGAAACCAGCAAGATAGGGCGGCGCCCAAGACGGTCGGACAGATTGCCGACGATGGGCCCAAACAGAAACTGCATCACCGCAAAGGCGGCCGTGATCACCCCACCCCACAGTGCCGCCTGCCCGACGCCGGAATGGGTCACCTCCATCATCAGGTCGGGCATAACAGGAAAGATCAGCCCGATCCCGATGGCATCCAGCGTGACGGTCATCAAGATAAAGCTGAGCGCGAGATTGGGCGAGCGGGCGGGCATGGCGGACCTCTTGGATGCGGAGCCGGACCCTAGCTTTGGGTCCGGTTGGCCGCAAGCGCCGAGGCCATCAAGAGGGGCCGACGGCTGCGATAAAGGCGGTCAAAAGCGCGCAAAATTCGGACGGATTCTCGGCCATCGGCAAATGTCCGACCCCGCGCATCAAGGCGAACTGGTGTCCTGCGATCAACTGCGCGGTCTCGCGCACCAGATCGGGCGGCGTGGTGCCGTCATTCGTCCCGGCGATCACCAGTGCGGGCCGGCGCAGCGCGGCGGTCGTGGTGTAAAAATCACAGCCCGCAATCGCCGCCGCGCAGCCTGTCCAGCCGCGCGGATCGGTGGATTCGAGCATTTGGAGCAGGCGCGGCAGGGCCGGATTCTCGCGCCATTTGCGGCCCAGAATGCGCTCCATCGCACCGGGAGCATAGGCCGCGAGGCCCTGAGCCTCAACCTGGGCGCTGCGCTGCGCCCAAAGCGAAGGGCTGCCGATTCGGGCCGCCGTATTGGACAAAACGAGCGCCCGCACCAGATCGGGCCGTTTTGTGGCCAACCCCTGCGCGATCAGCCCGCCCAGCGACACGCCAACCACCGCCGCTGATTTCACCCCGAAATGCGTCATCAGTTTTTCGCAGTCCCGGATCAGAGAGCCCATGGCATAAGGTGGCTCTGGGACGTCAGATGCGCCATGGCCGCGAATATCGAACCGCAAAACCCGGTATTCCGGCAGGGCGGGCATCAGATTATCCCAAAGCGTCAGGTTGGTGCCCAAGGCATGGATCAGCACAATCGGCGGCGCGCCGGGCGGTCCGCTGATTTCGGCGTTCAGCCTTATGTCATCAAGGTAGATCAGGGACATTGTGTGAAACCTCCAGTCAGTCGGTCAGATGAGCATTTTTCCGCCCATAAATGTTGTAAAATGTCAAACAGTGTGTTGCTCAAGTGCGCGGCGAAACAGGGCTGGATCGACATTTCCGCCCGAAGCGACGGCGATAACGGTCTGTGGCAGATACGGCCGGAACAGGGCCGCGGCCAAGGCAACCGCGCCGCCCGGCTCCAAGACAATGCGCAGATGCGCGAAAGCCATCGCCATGGCCCGAAGCACCTCCTCGTCGCTGACGACCAGACCGCCGCCATATAGGCGCTGCAGAATTGGAAAGGTCAGATCACCGGGCTGCGGCATGACAATCGCGTCGCAGATGGATGCAGCTCCGGTTGCGTTTCGAAGGATCTTTCCAGCGGCCAAAGAGCGCATGAAGTCCTCAAAGCCCTCGGGTTCCACCGGCCTGACCCGCAAGTCAGGGGCGTCCGACTGCAGGGCCAAGGCAATGCCCGCCGCCATACCCCCAACTCCACAACAGGTCAAAACCGGCGCGTCCCGAACCCCGGCCGCCGCCGCCTGAACGGCGATTTCGATCCCGATTGAGCCCTGTCCGGCGATCACTTGCGCATCGTCAAAGGGCTTGATCAAACTCAGCCCCCTTGCCTCGGCAAGGACAGTTTCAAGCGTATCGCAGTCTTGATTTGCACGGTCGTACAAGATCACTTACGCACCATAAGACTGTTTTTTTTATATTTTTATCGGCGGAGCGTCCGAGGGCATAAGCACCACCGAAGGCACGCCGTGTTGGGCTGCTGCCAGTGCTACCCCCTGCGCGTGATTGCCCGAGGAATTGGCGAGGACCCCCTTGGCACGCGTCTGCGGTGCCATCGCCGACAGGGCCGCCCAGGCCCCTCGGTATTTGAAACTGCCGGTCCATTGCAGACATTCCGCCTTGACGAAAATCCGGCGTCCGGCGAGTTGGTCGAGCAGCGGCGCGTTCAAGAACGGCGTCAGGCGAGCATGGGCCCTGCAGCCGTGCCACCGCCGCGCGGATCATAGTGATATCGGTCATGAAAGCGCTCTCACGAAGGCTTGAAGGGCGATCAGGCTTTCGGGTTCGTCCAGAAAGGGAATATGGGCGCGGCCCGGCACCTCGGCAAAGATCATATCGGGGCGGCGGCGGCGCATTTCACTTGCGGTCGCTGCGGACAAAACATCCGAATTGGCCCCCCGGATCAGCGCGATCGGCAGGCCATTAAGGGCATCAAACAGCGGCCAACCGTCAAAGGGCGGGGCTTTGAGTGCCGCCTCAAAGGCTGTGCGCAACGCCGGATCGTAGTTTATAATCAATACGTTGTCAGTTTCCAGATAGTGTTTCTCGGCCTCGGCGCGCCAACGCCCTTCGGGCAGATTGGCAAAGCCCGGCATCACCACTGGCTGCAGAACCGCCATCTCGTCAAGGCTGCGGGCAGCCGGATTGCGCCCGACATAATCCCCGATCCTCGCAAGGCCGGCAGGATCGATTTGCGGCCCGATATCGTTCAAGAACAGTCCCGAAATCCGATCTTTTGCCAGCGCGCAAAGCACCATTCCAATAAGCCCGCCGCGCGACGTGCCAAGGATCGCGGCCTTGGCGATGCCCAGATGATCGAGCAATTCCAGCGCGTCCTTGGCCTCGTGGAGCACCGTATAGCTGGCGGCGCCGGTCCAACTGCTGGCGCCCCGGCCCCGATAATCCATCCGGATCAGCCGAACCTGAGGCAAATGCGGCGCGACATAGTCGAAGTCGGCCATGGTTCGCGTCAGCCCGGCCAGACACAGGATCGGCGTGCCCGCGCCCTGATCTGAACAGGCAATCCTTGCCCCGTCTGAGGCGGTGAAAGTGCTGAACATGCTGGCTCCGGCCTGATCTGTTGCCGCCCATACTAATGCGCAACAAACTCAGCTGCCAGTGCGGGTTCTGCGCCGCGCCAGACTTGTGGCAGCGAACGGGCAGGCTTAAGTGGGTCAAGCAGCGCAAAGGAATAATTCCATGGCCGACAGCATTGAAGACCGGGCTAAGTCCAAACAGGTGGGCGCTTTGCGCGGGCTTTTGCCTTTTGTCCGGCCCTATCGCAGCATGGTTATCCTGGCGATGATGGCGCTGGTGCTGACCGCTTCGGTCTCGCTGATCATGCCCTTGGCGGTGCGCCAGGTGGTAGACGCCTTTGGCAGTGGCGATCTTTCGCTCTTGGACACTTATTTTGGCGCTGCACTGGGCGTGGCGCTGCTATTGGCTATTGGGACCGGCGTGCGTTACTATTTCGTCACCCGGTTGGGCGAGCGTGTGGTGGCCGATATCCGCCGCGCGCTCTTTGACCGCTCGGTGGGCATGAGCCCGGCCTATTTCGAAAAACTGATGACTGGCGAGGTACTTAGCCGCATCACCACCGACACGACGTTGATCTTGTCGGTCATCGGATCCTCGGTTTCGGTTGCTTTGCGCAATGTTCTGGTGCTGGCGGGCGGGTTGGTGCTGCTGGCTGTGACCTCGTGGAAGCTGACCGGGCTCGTGCTGCTGGTCGTGCCCGCAATCATCATTCCGATTGTGGTTTTGGGCCGCCGACTGCGCGCATTGGGGCGTGAAAATCAGGATTGGATCGCCAATTCATCGGGCAAAGCATCCGAGGCGCTCAGCGCCGTGCAGACCGTGCAGGCCTATACCCATGAGGACCGGACCCGCGATGATTTCGGGCAGATCACCGAGAAAAGCTTTGAAAGCGCGCGCAAGCGGATTGGCACCCGCGCGGCCATGACCATGATTGTCATTTTTCTGGCATTTTCGGGGGTGGTCGGCGTTTTGTGGATGGGTGCGCGCGATGTGCAATCGGGGGCGATGTCGGCCGGCGCGCTGGTGCAATTCCTGATCTATGCGGTCATGGTGGCCGGGGCCGTGGGCGCGCTTTCCGAGATTTGGGGCGAATTGCAGCGCGCGGCGGGCGCGACCGAACGTCTGGTAGAGATGCTGCAAGCTGTTGATACCGTTCAAGATCCCGCCGCGTCAAAGCCCCTCGTCCGCCCGGTGCGCGGCGAGATCAGCTTTGATGATGTGGTGTTTCACTACCCCTCGCGCCCCGGACATCGGGCGCTGAACGGCATCAGCCTGACCGTTTTGCCGGGCGAGACGGTCGCACTGGTCGGCCCTTCGGGGGCGGGAAAATCGACCATTCTGCAGCTTTTGATGCGGTTCTACGATCCGCAATCGGGCGCGATCCGGCTGGATGGGACCGATCTGCGCGACATGGGCCGCGCGGATTTTCGCAGCGTGATGGCGCTGGTGCCGCAAGATCCGATGATTTTCGCCGCCTCGGCGCGGGAAAACATCCGCTATGGCCGCCCCGAAGCCTCGGATGCCGAGGTGGAGGCCGCCGCCGCCGCCGCCGCCGCGCATGATTTCATCGCCGATCTGCCCGAAGCCTATGACACCTATCTGGGCGAGCGCGGCGTGATGCTGTCGGGCGGACAAAAGCAGCGCATTGCCATTGCTCGTGCCATTCTGCGCGATGCGCGGGTGATGTTGCTGGACGAGGCGACCTCGGCTTTGGACGCCGAAAGCGAGCGTTTGGTGCAGCTTGCAGTCGAAAAACTGGGGCATGGGCGCACGCTGCTGGTCGTCGCGCACCGGCTGGCCACGGTGAAAAAGGCGGACCGGATCGTGGTTTTTGATCAGGGCCGCATCGTCGCGACCGGCACCCATGACGCGCTGGTGGCCGAGGGCGGGCTATACGCGCGGCTGGCGCAGCTGCAATTCATGCAATAGCGTCTGATTGACGCAGCGTTTGCTGCGCCTTTCCTAGGAAAATCCATCACCCAATCCCATTTCTTCATGTCATAGTCGTGAAAACACGGCTTAGAGTCATTGGGAGGTGGCAGTGGGGAACTTTCAGAGTTTGGCGGATGTGCGCGCGATTGAGGCGGAAATGCCCTTTGCGGCACGGGATCTTCCGAAAACCATCTACGGCTTTCTAAGCCGCACGCGGACGGCGCATGGCACGCGCCCCGCGATCACCTATCAGCTGTTTTCGGACCCGGCCTCCAAATCCGAGACCCTGACCTGGAACGCGCTTTTCGCCCGCGTGACACAAGCGGCCAACCTGTTTCGCAAGCTCGGCATCGGCGAAAGTGACGTTGTCGCCTATATCCTGCCCAACACGATGGAAACCGCCGTCACGCTGCTGGGCGGCGCGGTGGCCGGCATCGTCAACCCGATCAACCCACTACTGGAGCCTGAACAGATCAGCGCCATCCTGCGCGAGACCGGGGCTAAGGTCGTCGTCACCCTGCGCGCCTTTCCGAAGACCGATTTGCCGCAAAAGGTGGCCGAGGCGGTGCGGCACGCGCCTTCGGTGAAAACCGTGATCGAGGTTGATATGGTACGCAGCCTTAGCGGGGCGAAAAAGTTTATCGTGCCGCTGATCCGGCCCAAGAATCCCGTGCTTCACACGGCAAATGTGCTGGATTTCAACCGCGAATGCGACCAGATTCCCTCGGACGCGCTGACTTTTGCGGATACGACGCAAGACCGCGTGGCCGCCTATTTCCATACCGGCGGCACCACCGGAATGCCCAAAGTGGCGCAGCACCGGGTCTCTGGGATGATTTACAACGGCTGGCTCGGCTCCAAGCTGATGTTCCGCGAAACCGATGTTATCTTGTGCCCGCTGCCACTGTTTCATGTTTTTGCGGCCTATCCGACACTGATGTCGGTCATCGCCTCGGGCGCGCATGTGCATTTTCCGACCCCGCAAGGCTATCGCGGCGAGGGGGTTTTCGACAATCTGTGGAAGCTGGTGGAGCGTTGGAAGGTGACCTATCTGATCACCGTTCCCACCGCGCTTTCGGCCCTGATGCAGCGCCCGATCAATGCCGATGTCAGCACCCTGCGCGGCGCGTTTTCGGGCTCGGCCCCCCTGCCTTTGGAGCTTTATGCCCGGTTTGAAAAGGCCACGGGCGTGGCGATCATCGAAGGCTACGGGATGACCGAGGCGACCTGCCTCGTCTCGATCAACCCCCCGGACGGCAACAAGAAAATCGGCTCCGTCGGCCTGCCTTTCCCCTATACCGAGGTGCGGATTCTGGTCGCCGACGGGCAGGGTGCCTTGCGTGATTGCGCGGCGGATGAGGTGGGCGAGATTTGCGTGACCAATCCCGGCGTTTTCACGGGGCACACCTATACCGAGGCCGACAAGAACAAGGGTCTCTATGCGCATGAAAAATTCCTGCGCACCGGCGATCTGGGGCGGCTCGATAGCGATGGCTACCTCTACATCACCGGCCGCGCCAAGGATCTGATCATTCGCGGCGGCCATAACATTGATCCGGCGATCATCGAAGAGGCGCTGATGGGTCATCCGGCCATCGCCTTTGTCGGCGCCATCGGCCAGCCCGATGCCCATTCGGGCGAATTGCCTTGCGCCTATGTCGAGCTGATCAAGGGCCAAGAGGTGACCACGGAAGCGCTGATGGCCTATGCCGCCACGCATATCACCGAACGCGCCGCCCAGCCCAAACATATCGAGGTGCTGGCCGAGCTGCCCAAAACGGCCGTCGGCAAGGTCTTCAAACCCGATCTGCGCAAACGCGCGATAACCCGGACATACGACGCGGCGCTGGTTTCCGCCAAGCTTCCGGCCCGCGTTGCCGAGGTGATCGACGACAAAAAACGCGGTCTCGTGGCCCGGCTGGAGCGTTCGGCCGCGGTAGAGGACGCGCAGGTTCAGGCCGTTCTTGGGCAGTTTTCCCAAGCCTGGGAGTGGGTTAGCGCAAAGCCCTGACGGCTTTGTCACGGGGGCGCCCAGGGTTTGCGCGCCTTGGATTTTTTATCTTGGAGATGGGGGCAGATTCGCGCAGTCTGCCCCTATTCAACTCTCTCGGAGGAAATCATGTCCTTGGTGCGTTTTGGTTTGTTTGGTTTGATCTTGGCCGGTTGGGCCCCGCTGGCCCTGGCAGAGACCAGTTCCAGCATGCTCTATAGTCACAAGCATTGGGAGGTCGAGTTTGTCACTTTCGACGACGGCTCGGTGGCCTGCCTTGCCGAAGTTGATGCGACCACCGACAGCTTTACGCTTTGGGTCTATTCCGACACTTCGGTGCAGCTGCAGTTCTACTCCACCTCCTGGGATTTCGGCGATCCGGGCAGCCTCGCGGATCTGGGCGTCAGGATTGACCGCCGCGACGGTTGGAACCTGAACGATGCCGAGTTGTACAAGAACTCCGTCCTGTTCACGCTGCCGGACAATGATGTTGCGGTGGATTTCCTGATGGAGGTGGCGGCAGGCAACCGGCTGTTCTTGAGGGCACCTCGAAAAATTGCTCTGACCCTGCGTTGGCGGTATGATGCCATGGACGGTCGTTTGCTTGGGGTTTGACGATGGCACAGATGGGTTTCTTTGATCTTTCAGATCGCTATGC
>CAIYZT010000058.1 GCA_903930735.1 uncultured Paracoccaceae bacterium
ATCAGGTGATCCTCTAATGTAAACAACTGTTCGATAATCGCGATATTGGCAATCTGCTCTTGAAATCCCGGCGCCCAGGACCAATGCGTCGCCGCGCGTTTGCCCGACAAAAGCCCAGCCTTGGCGACCAAATAACAGCCAAGCTCGACCGAGCCGATCCGCGCGCCTTCGCGGGCTTGGCGGCGGACCCAGGAAAACAGCTCGCGGTTCTTGTAATCCTCGGCCCCCCAACTGGCCAATACGAACAAGCATTCACCTCGCCGGTTGCGCTCCAAGGGCGGGGCGGCAGAGATGCTAAGTCCGTTGCTGGCGTGGATCTCGGTGCCGTCAAAGGACATGATCTCCCAGGAAAACAGCGGCTGCGGCGCGAGGTAGTTCGCGATCCTCAAGGGCTCGATCATGGTGATCAGCGTCGCCATGTTGAAACGCGGCACGATAAGGAAACTTATCCGCTCGGGCGCGGAGTCAGTGGTGCCCGTGGCCAAAAGTGCCCCGGCTTTGGCGGTGGGCCTTGGAAGGCTAGAGGGCAAGGAGGTGCGAATTTTCGACATGCTGACACGCTATCAGTCGAAATACTGGTAGGAAAGCGCGATTCTCGGATCAGGATGGGGAAAAGTCCGGGGGGATCAGATGAATTTTGACGTGGTGGTGACCTGTGCGGTGACGGGGGCGGGCGACACGGTGGGCAAGAGCCATCATGTGCCGGTGACGCCCGTCGAGATTGCCCGCGAGGCGATCGAGGCCGCCAAGGCAGGGGCCTCCTGTGTTCATCTTCATGTGCGCGATCCGGTCACGGGCAAGGGTTCGCGCGATCCGGCTTTGTTTCGCGAAGTGGTGGACCGGGTGCGCAGCAGCGGCACCGATGTGGTGATCAACCTGACCGCCGGGATGGGCGGCGACTGGACGCCGTCCGCGGAAAACTGGGCGATGCCGGGCCCCGGCACCGACATGATCGGGCCTGACGAGCGCCTGGCGCATGTAAAGGATTGCCTGCCGGAGATATGCAGTCTGGATTGCGGGACGCTGAATTTCGGCAATGACAACAGCATCTATATCTCGACCCCACCGATCCTGCGGCGGATGGCGGCGCTGACCCGCGAATGGGGCGTGAAGCCGGAACTTGAGGTGTTTGAACTCGGTCATATCCGCTTTGCCAATGCGATGCTGGCTGAGGGCCTGCTGGCCGCGCCGCCGATGTATCAGTTGTGTCTGGGCATTCCGTGGGGGGCCGATCAGACCGTGGAAACCATGAAGGCGATGAAGGAACATCTGCCGCCGGGGGCAAGCTGGGCCTCTTTCGGCATTTCTCGGATGCAGATGCCGATGGCAGCGGCAGCGGTGGCTTTGGGCGGCAACGTGCGCGTGGGGCTGGAGGATAATCTGTTTCTGGATCGCGGCGTTCTGGCCACCAATGCGCAACTGGTCGAGCGGGTGATCGGCATCATCGAGCGGATGGGGGCAAGGGTGCAAACCCCGCAGCAGGCCCGTAACTCATTGAAACTACGCGGTGCGGACGCCTGAAGATGACAGCGCTTGGCACCAGCGGCACCCTGCATCTGAAATCGCTGACCAAGCGCTACGGCGCCTTTACCGCCGTGGATAATGTCGATCTGCAGATTCAAAGGGGCGAGTTTCTGACCCTTTTGGGCCCGTCGGGTTCGGGCAAGACCACGATCCTGATGATGCTGGCGGGATTTCAGGACATCACCTCGGGCGATATCCTGCTCGACGGGCGCTCTATTGTCCAAACCCCAGCGGAAAAGCGGAATTTCGGCATGGTGTTTCAAGGCTATGCCCTGTTTCCACATATGAGCGTGCGTGAAAATATCGCCTATCCGCTGTCTGTGCGCAAACGTCCCAAGGCGGAAATTGACGCCCGCGTTGGAGAAATGCTGGAGCTTGTGCGCCTGACCGATTTCGCGCACCGCCTGCCAAATGAGATGTCGGGCGGCCAGCAACAGCGTGTCGCGCTTGCCCGCGCCTTGTGTTTCGCGCCGCCGGTGCTGCTACTGGACGAGCCCTTGGGTGCCTTGGACAAAAAGCTGCGGGTCGAGGTGCAGGCGCAGTTGAAGGACATCCATCAGCGCGTCGGGACCACCTTTGTCTATGTGACCCATGATCAGGAAGAGGCGCTGTCGATGTCCGACCGCATCGTGATCCTGCAGCAGGGCCGGATTGAACAACTGGGCACGCCGTCTGATCTCTATCAGCGCCCGCGCACCGCCTTTGCGGCCTCCTTTCTTGGGAAAAGCAATTTCTTGCACCGCGATGGCGCGACCTACGCCCTGCGCCCCGAAAAGATCGACCTGTCGCCGGCGGGCAAGGGCAGCAATGCCAATCTTGTCAGCGGCACGGTGCTGTCGGTCACCTATTTCGGCTCGCAGCTGAAATATCAGATCGCGGTGCCGGGGATGGAGGCGGTCGAGGTGGATGTCGACGCCTGGCGTGGCGGCGGGACGATGGCGGTCGGCGCGGACGTCGATCTGTCCTGGGCCGATGCGGCGGCCGTGCGGCTGGACGAATAGACGAATTGAGTAAGTTAAGGCCGGGATCAACCCGGTGAATTGAAACGGGGCCAAGAGGCCTAACCCAACCGGAGGAAACGGAAATGCACGACAAGCAATTCATGCGTGAGACACTGCTGGAGGGCGCAAAGGCCTTTCAGGCTGGCAAAATGGAACGGCGCAGCTTTTTGGCGCTTTGCGGGATGGCCGGATTTCTGGCGCCCTCGGTGCTTGCGGGCCGGGCCGAGGCTGCGGCGGGCGAGATTGTGATGTGGAACTGGGGCGGGCAGTCCGAGGAATGCCACACCAGCGCTATCGGCAATGCCTTTACCGCCGAAACCGGCATGCCGCTGAAATTCGACACCTCAGGTCCCCTTCAGGGCAAGATCAAAGAGATGGTCGACAGCGGCAATGTGACGGCGGACGTTTGCGACGCCGATCTGTTCGACGCGGTGGCCCTTGGCAAGACCGGGCATCTGGAGCCGATCGACTATGCCGTGGTCGACAAGACCAAAACCATCGACGGCTACGCGCTGGAGCATGGAATTTCGATCATCCTCTACGGCTATGCCTTTATGTATGACACCGAGGCCTATCCGGACGGCGCGCCCGCCAACTGGGCCGATTTCTTTGACACCGCCAAATTCCCCGGCACCCGCTCGCTTTATAAATGGGCCAATGGCTCGCTTGAGGCGGCATTGATGGCGGATGGGGTGGCCAAGGATGCGCTTTATCCGCTGGATATGGACCGCGCGCTCGCCAAGGTGAAATCGATCAAGGACAGTTCGATCTATTGGGGGTCGGGGTCGGAAGCCCAGCAGATGATCGTCAATGGGGAGGTGACCCTGGGCATGATCTGGCAAAACCGGGGCCGCTCGATCGAGAATGACACCAATGGCCGCTTCAAGCTGGTGATGAACGAGGCGCTGGCGATGCCGGGCGCCTATATCGTGCCCAAGGGCAATCCGGGCGGCCCGGACGTGATGAAATTCATCGCGACGGCGCAGTCGGTTCCGGCGCAGCTGGACCTGTTCGCCTGCCTTGGCATGACCCCCACCAACCCCGAGGCTATAGCCGCGATGTCCGAGGCCGATCAGCCCTATTCGATCACCTCGGCGGCCAATATGCCCAATATCGCGCTGAACGATCCGACCTGGTGGGGCGAAAACACCGATGCGGCCGTGAACGCCTTCCTTGAGGCGATCAGCTGATATCCCTGCCCGGCAGCGCCGATCCGCGCTGCCGGGCTCCTTGTAAACCGGATTTCCCGCCATGAGCGCCCCGATATGATTGCCCCGGCCCGCCCCGCCCTTAATCCCGGATGGATTTTGGTGCTGCCCTTTTTGCTGCTGGTGGGCGCGCTGTTCATCGGGCCGATCTTCAACGTGCTGTGGATTTCCGTGACCGACCCCGAACCGGGTCTGGGCAATTACACCGCGCTTTTCACCTCGGGATCGCTCGTCAAAATCCTGTGGACCACGCTGCGGGTCTGCGTGATCTGCACCGTGATCAGCGTGATCCTAGGCTATTGTATCGCCTATGCCATGGTCCATGCCGCCGAGGCCAAGCGCAACAAGATGCTGAGCCTGCTTTTGGTTTCCTTCTGGATATCGGTCCTCGTCCGCACCTTTTCCTGGCTGATGCTGCTTGGCCGCAACGGCGTAGTCAACAACGGGCTGGAGGCGCTGGGCATCATCTCGGCGCCCATCGGATTCATGCGCAACGAGCTTGGCGTCTTGATCGGGATGGTGCATTACATGGTGCCCTATGCCGTTCTGCCGATCCTCGCCTCGATGCAAAGCATCGACGGACGCGTGGTGCAGGCATCGCGGTCTTTGGGGGCCACGGGCGCGCAGACATTCTGGCGGGTCTATCTGCCCCTGACGCGCGCGGGGGTGGTCGCGGCCGCGCTTTTGGTTTTCATCATCAACCTTGGATTTTACGTCATCCCGGCGGTACTGGGCGGCGGCAAGGTGTTGATGGTGGCCGAATATATCTCGGTTCAGGTGCTGGTTACGCTGCAATGGGGCACGGCGGCCATGCTGGCTGCACTTATCCTGTTCGGCGTGCTGGCGCTCTTGTTCCTCATGTCGCGGTTCATGAAGCTCGGGACCGTTTTCGGCGGGGCCAAGGCATGAAGCCCTCGGCCCCCGTGCGCCTCAACGCCGCGCTGGCTTGGGTTTTGCTGGTGTTTCTGGTCGCCCCCGCGCTGGTGGCCATCCCGGTCTCGCTGACGCCCGAGCGGTTCTTGTCCTTTCCCTCGGGCGAATTGTCCTTGCGCCATTATGAAAAACTCTTCGGCAGCCCCGAATGGATGTCCAGTTTCTGGCAAAGCGCGGTGATCGGCACCGCCTCGACCGCGCTGGCCACCGCCATCGGCACGCTCTGCGCCATCGGGCTGTGGCGGGTCTCGTCCAAGGCGGGCGAGATGGTGCGCGCGGTGCTGCTCTTGCCACTGGTCATCCCGCCAATCATCGCCGCCATGGCGTTTTACCGGCTTTTCGTACCCCTCGGCCTGATCGACAGCTACCCCGGCCTGATCCTCGCCCATACCGTCCTGTCCGCGCCGCTGGTGCTGATCACCGTCTCGGCCTCGCTCGCCGGGTTCGATGCGCGGCTGGAGCAAGCCTCGCGCAATCTCGGCGCTTCTAACTGGACAACGATGCGCCGGGTGATCCTGCCCGGCATCAGGCCCGGCGTTCTGGCCGGCGCGGTCTTTGCCTTTATCTCGTCCTGGGACGAAATCGTCGTCACGCTGTTCCTGTCCAAATTCACCGTCTACACCCTGCCGCGCCGCATGTGGAACGGCATCCGCGAAAACACCGACCCCACCGTTGCCGCCGCTGCCGTGGTGCTGATGGCCGTAACATTGGCGGCCTTTGCCATCTGGGTGCTCGCGCAACGGCAAGGCCGATCTACCCATCAGGAGACCGCAAGTGAGCGTTGACACCCACGAGACCGAGTTGATGCTCAGGACCGTTCGCAGCTTTATGGAAGCCGAGATTTTCCCCCACGAAGATCTGGTCGACCGCACCGCCAATGTCCCCGAGGAGCTTGGCCGTCAGATCGAGGCGCGGGCAAAAGAGGTCGGTCTATATGCCGCCAACATGCCTGAACGGGTGGGCGGCGGCGGCTTGTCGATGAAGGCGATGTCGCTGATCGAGCGCGAATATGGCAAGACCAGCCACGCCTTGCATTCCTGGATCGCCCGGCCCACCGAGCTGCTGCTGGCCTGCGTCGGCGATCAGATTGACCGCTACCTGATGCCCGCCGTGCGCGGCGAAAAGCGCGAGCTCTTTGCCCTGACCGAACCCGAAGCCGGCTCTGACGCGATGGGGATGAAATCCAACGCCCGGCGCGACGGCGCGGATTGGATCCTGAACGGCTCCAAACATTTCATCTCCGCCCCCCGCCTCGCCGATTTCGCCATCGTTTTCGCGGTCACCGGCATGGATGAGACCAAACGCGGGCCGCGCAAGCGGGTGACGGCCTTTCTGGTCGATACCGGCACGCCGGGGTTCGAGATCCGCGAGGGCAACAAATCGGCCAGCTACCGGGGCTATAAAACCTATCAGCTGTCCTTTACCGATGTGCGCCTTGGGCCAGGTCAGATCCTTGGCGAAGAGGGGCGGGGGTTTGAGCTTGCGGGTCAATGGCTGGGCATGGGGCGGGTTTGGGTTGGCACCTCCTGCTGCGGCAAGGCCGAGCGGATCATGGCTCTGGCCACCGAATGGGCCGCCAATCGCCGCCAATTCGGCCAGCCCATCGGCCAGTTTCAGGCGACCGGGTTCAAGCTGGCCGATATGGCGATCGGGCTGCGCACCGCGGATCTGCTGGTGGCCGATGCGGTGACCCGCGCCGAAGAGGGGCGCCTCACCGACGCCGACGTCTCGATGGTCAAGGTCTATTGCTCGGAAATGCTGAACCGCACCGCTGATGATGCGGTGCAGATCTTTGGTGGCATGGGATTGATGGAAGAGCTGCCGATCCAGCGGCTTTGGCGCGATAGCCGGCTCGAACGGATCTGGGACGGCACTTCCGAGATTCAGCGCCACATCATCACCCGCTCCATCCTGCGGCCCTTTGGGGCATGAATCCGGCGCAGTCCAAAAACCTCAGCCGGCTGCTAAGCCCGCGCCACATCGCCTTTATCGGGGGCCGCGACGCCGAGGTGGCGATCCGCGAGGCGGAGCGGATCGGTTTTCAGGGCCAGATATGGCCGGTAAATCCGCGCCGCGAAACCCTTGGGGGGCACCGCTGCTTTCCTTCGGTCGCCGATCTGCCCGAAGCGCCCGATGGCTGCTTTCTGGCCGTGCCCGCCGCCGCCGCGATCATCACCACGGCCGAGCTTGCGGCGCGCGGGGCGGGCGGGGTCGTCTGCTATACGGCGGGTTTTCGCGAGGCGGGGGCGGCGGGGGCGGCCATGGAGGCAGAGTTGATCCGCGCGGCGGGCGATCTGGCGCTGATCGGCCCCAATTGCTACGGCGTGATCAACTACCTTGACCGCGCCGCGATGTGGCCCTTTGCCCATGGCGGGGGCGCGCCCGGCTATGGCGCTGCGATCATTACACAAAGTGGGATGCTGTCGTCTGATATCACGATGAGCCAGCGCTCTGTGCCCGTGACCCATATGATTTCCTGCGGCAATCAATCGGTCCTGAGCCTTGAGGATTTCGTGGATCACCTGACCGATCACCCCGCCGTCCGCGCCATCGGCATGCATATCGAGGGTCTGCGCGATGTGCCCGGTTTTGCCGACGCAGCGCTGCGGGCGGCGCAAAGGGGCATCCCACTGGTAGCACTTAAGACGGGATCTTCGACCATCGGTGCCGCCCTGACGGTCAGCCATACCGGCTCGCTTTCGGGCATGGATGATCTTTACGATGCGCTCTTTGCCCGTCTCGGCGTGATCCGCGTCAAAAGCCCGTCCGAACTGCTGGAGACGCTGAAATTTCTGGTGGTGGCAGGCGCGCCCCGTGGCAATCGCACCGTTGGCTTTACCTGTTCGGGCGGCGGGGCGACGATGCTGGCCGATCATGCCGAAACCATCGGACTGGACTTCCCGGCGTTCGATCGGCCCTCGGCTGCCCGGTTGGCCGCGCTCTTGCCCGACATCGCCACCGTGTCCAACCCCTTGGACTATACCACCCCGATCTGGGGCGATCCGGTGCGCACCGGGCCGGTATTTCAGGCGGCAATCGACGGCCTGCAGGCAGATGCCGCCATTCTGGTGCAGGACTATCCCGCAGCGGGATTGGACGAATCCAAAGGCTACTACCGCGCCGACGCCGGCGCCTTTATTGCAGCGGCCAAGGCACGGGGCATCCCGGCGGCCATCTGCGCTACCCTGCCCGAAAATCTGGACGCCGAAACCCGCGGCTGGCTGGTCGATCAAGGCGTCGCCCCGATGCAGGGCCTGACCGAGACCTTGAACGCCTGCCGCGCCGCCGTGTTCTGGGCCGACAGGCGCGCGGAGATTTTGCGCAGCCCGCCTGAGCCGCTGCACCGCCTTTCCCCTACGCCCGCCCCCGAAGTTCTAGACGAGGCGGCAGGCAAGGCCCTGCTGCGCGGGCTCGGCTTTCCGGTTCCGCTGGGCGAGGTCGTCAGCGGTAACGCGCTCGCCTCAGCCGCCGCGCGCATCGGCTATCCGGTCGTGCTGAAAATGATGGGCCCGCGTCTGGCGCATAAATCCGAAGCGGGGGCTGTCGCCCTTGGCCTGGCCAGCGAAACCGCTCTGCTGGATGCGCTGGCAGCCATGCGCGAAACGGTCCGCACCCATGATCCGCTGGCCCTGACCGACCGCTTTTTGATCGAAGCCATGGCCCCGCGCCCGATTGCCGAGCTGCTGGTCAACCTGCGCCGCGATGCGCAGTTTGGGTTGGTGATGACGCTTGGGACCGGGGGGGTGCTGGTCGAATTGCTGCAGGACGCCGAAACCCTGCTCTTGCCGTCGAGCGAGGCCGATATCCTCGCCGCCCTGCAAAGGCTTAAAATTGCCCGATTGTTGAACGGTTTTCGCGGCAGGCCCAAGGCCGACATGCCAGCCCTCGCCAGATTTCTCGCCCGCCTTGCAGCCACTTTTTCCGCCAATACCGCGACGCTGACCGAGGTCGAGATCAACCCGCTTTTCATCACTGAAACCGAATTCTGGGTGGTGGATGCCCTGATCCAGACAACGAGCCCCCAATGAGCCTGCCCAGCCACCCCAACCCCGCCCTCGCCGTCGGATCGGATAACAAGCAGGGCTGGAACCAGCCGATTCACCGCCGCCACGGCTTTCACAACGCGCATCTGCTGTTTCGCCGGACGTTAATGCTCCGTTCGCGCCGGGTACTGGAGCTGACGCTCGCCCCCGATGCGGCCCTCGCCTCGCAGATTCAAAAGGCGGGCATCACCGCGCACCCCGCCTTTTCCGCGCTTGTGGTAGCGCAGGGTACGCGCTGTCTTTTTCAGGCCGCAGCGGCGGATTTCGGCACGGATCGGCTCCATTCCCTGCAGTCGATCAGCAAGATGCACGCCCATCTGATCATCGGGCAACTAATCGCCGGGGGGCAGTTGCGCGTCACAGACCGGATCGGGGATTTGCTGCCTTGGATCGGCACGGCCTATGCGGCGGCGAGCCTGCAGGACGTTCTGGATATGAATGTCGACAATGACTTTTCCGAAGATTACGCCGACCCGGATTCGGACTGCTATCGCGAAGAGGAGGCGCTTGGTTGGCGCCTGCCGCCAGATGACGCCCCCGAATGCACGCTGCGCGATTTTGTGGCTGCATTGACCGGGGACGGCCTCAAAAAACCCGCTGCCTTTGCCCGCTATAAATCGGCCAATACCGATGTGCTGACCCTGCTGGCGGCGCGCCTTGTCAACCTGCCCGCGCGGATTGAATCCATCGTCGACGCGGCGGGATACGAGGGCAGCTTTCACATCAGCCTCAGTCCCGAAGGGCTGCCCGCGTTTTCAGGCGGCGGGTGCCTGTCGGCCCGCGATCTGGCGCGGTTCGGGCTGCTGTTGGCGCGCGAAGGCCGGGCGGTCTTTGGGCCGGACGCCTTCGATGTGGGGTTCCTGCGCGGCAGCCTGACCCGCCCCGCGCCGCTGCTGGGACCAAAACGCGGCAAAATCCGCTATTCGAACCAGCTGATGACCAATGGCCGCTGGATTGGTCATGCGGGCTACGGCGGTCAATTCCTGATGGTGGATATGCAATCGGGGCGCGTGGCCGCGTTTCTGAGCGTGCTGGAAAACGACACTGGCTATGACGACGACTATATGGCCGAGGTGACGGCGGGGCTGGAGGCCATTTGCTGCCCCTGAGGGCATCAGCACGTGGATAAACGCAAGATGATCCAAGGCGAGATCATCCGCGCACGCGCTTGCCTTGGGGATCGTAGAACGGGGCAAAGGACAGCGTTGC
>CAIYZT010000059.1 GCA_903930735.1 uncultured Paracoccaceae bacterium
CGGCGGCCGAGTTTTGGGCGGCGGGGCCGCTAGGGCTGCATCTGGACAAGCATTTGCCGGTCTCGTCCGGGATCGGCGGGGGGTCAGCGGATGCGGCGGCGGCCTTTCGCGGTATGGTCCGGCTGAACGAACGGCTTGGATTGACTGCGGCGCCTCCGGGTGACGTGGCCCGACGTTTGCTGTCGATTGGCGCCGATGTGCCGATGTGCGCGCGCTCGATTCCCGCGCGGATCGGCGGCATTGGTGATAGGATCGAGCCGCTGGATACCCTCGCCCCCCTGGCCATGGTTCTGGTCAATCCTCGGGTTCAGGTGTCAACGCCCGCTGTCTTTAAGGCGCTGACGAAAAAAGATAATCCAGAAATGGAGCCTTTGCCTGCCGATCTGGCGGATGCAGGGGCGCTGGTGCATTACCTTGCGCGGCAGCGCAATGACCTGCAAGGCCCGGCCATGGCATCGGCCCCGATGATTGGCACGGTTCTGGACCGTTTGGCGGCAAGCGCGGGCTGCGGATTGGCCCGCATGTCGGGATCAGGAGCGACTTGTTTCGGGATTTACAAGAGTCAGGCCGCGGCGACTGCGGCAGCTGAAGCCCTGTCCAAAGATCACCCCGAATGGTGGGTCAAATCGGCGGTTCTGGACGGCCAGACCCGCGCCGCGCCGGTTGATCTTAGCTGATCCGGGCCACGACGTATTCGGTCAGATCGGACAGGCAGGCCTTCATCTCGCCGGGCGGAAAAGCCGCCAAAGCCGCGCGGGCGCGGGCTGCATGAGCCAGCGCATCGCCGCGGGCCGCTTCCAACGCGCCGTGTTTGTGCAGCAATTTCAAGGCCTCAGCCAGATCGCCGTCTTCCTGCTGACCCTTCTCGATCACCCGGACCCAAAAGGCGCGCTCAGCCGCATCCGCCTTGGCGACGGCCTTGATCACTGGCAGGGTCATCTTGCGCTCGCGGAAATCATCGCCGGTATTCTTGCCGATGCTCTGCGCGCTGCCTTCGTAATCCAGCAGATCGTCGGCCATCTGAAACGCTATTCCCAAGGCATCGCCATAGATGTGCAACGCCTGCACCTGCGCCTCGGGCGCGCCCGCGATCACAGCCCCGGCCTCGGTCGCGGCAGAAAACAGGGCGGCGGTCTTGCCGCGGATTACCTGCAGATAGATCGCCTCATCGGTCGCCAGATCCTGCGCGGCGGTTAGCTGCAAAACCTCGGCCTCGGCAATCGTGGCCGAAGCGTTGGACAAGATCCCAAGCACCCGCAGATTTCCAGTTTCGACCATCAGCTGAAAGCTGCGGGCAAAAAGGTAATCACCCACCAGAACCGAAGATTTATTGTCCCACAGCAGATTGGCCGTCGGCCGCCCGCGCCGCTTGGCGCTTTCATCGACGACGTCGTCATGCAGAAGGGTCGCGGTATGGATAAACTCGACCGTGGCGGCCAGATGGATGTGGAAGGGGCCGGAATAGCCGCACAGATTGGCCGCCGCCAGCGTCAGCATCGGGCGCAGGCGCTTGCCGCCCGCCTCGACCAGATGCGCGGTCACTTCGGGGATGCGCGTGGCATGCTGCGATGCCATCCGCGCCCGGATGAGCTCCGTAACCTGCCCCATCTGGCCCGACAAAAGTTCTGCCAGACGGTCTTGCGGCATTGTAGCGACCTCGTCCAATCCCATCCCCAGTTCCCTGCCCGCCCGCACCCTCTCGACAGCTAGGGCCCTGCGCGCGTAAATCAATCCATGAAGCTTTTGATTCAGACCAACGATCCGGCCAAAATGGCCTTTGCGCAGGCGCTTCTACAGGGCGAGGGTATAACTTCCTTCGAGCTGGACGTCCACAGCAGCATCATGGAGGGCGGGCTTGGCATTTTGCCGCGCCGTCTGATGGTGGCGGACCGCGACCATTGGCGCGCGGCCATCGTCATGCGCGACAATGACGTGATGACATGAGCGCGGATCTGACCCATGATGCCTTTTTGTGCGGGCGTCTGCATCTTTGGCAACCGGCCAAAGGATACCGCGCGGCGACCGATCCGGTGCTGCTGGCGGCGGCTTGCCCAGCGATTTCAGGGCAATCGGTGCTGGATCTGGGCTGCGGGGTTGGGGCGGCGGCCCTGTGCCTTGGCGCGCGGGTGCCGGGGCTGTCACTGTCCGGGTTGGAACTGCAGCCAGACTATGCCGAGCTTGCCCGCCGCAATGGTGCGCAAAACGGATTGGATTTCGCGGTTGAAACCGGGGATCTGGCCGAGATGCCGCGCGGGCTGCGTCGCGACTTTGATCACGTCATCGCGAACCCGCCCTATTATCCGGGCGCCGGAACGCCGCCCCCTGATTCGGGGCGGGCGGCAGCCCTGATGATTGATACGCCTTTGGAGAGTTGGGTTCAGGCGGGCGCGCGGCGGCTGGCGCCGGGGGGATGGCTGACGATGATCTTTGGCGCGGAATGCCTGCCGCAGATCCTGTCCGCGCTGGCGCCCAAGCTAGGCTCGGCCGCCATCCTGCCGCTTGCCCCGCGTGAAGGAAGACCGGCGCTGCGGATCTTGCTGAGGGCGCGCAAGGGCGGGCGCGGCGCGTTTCGCCTTTTGGCACCGCTGGTGCTGCACAAAGGCGCCGTTCACGACGGCGATCGCGAGAGCTACACCCCGCGCGCCGAGCAGATTTTGCGCGGCGGGGTGGCCTTGGATGCGGAATTTCGCTGACAGCGGGTATTTCTGCAAATCCGGTGTGAAGATTTGATGACAGGCGTTCGGATCTGTGCTGCAATCAAGGGGCGGATCAACCAAAGGGAGACTTTGAATGAGCGTCACTTCCCACATTGCTGAATTGAAAAAGAAGCATGAGCATCTGTCGGACATGGTCATGAAGGCACAGCGTAGCCCGGGCACCGATGATCTGGCGATTGCGGAGCTGAAAAAGCAGAAATTGAAATTGAAGGAAGAGATTACCCGTTTGTCGGACGCCTAGGGGACCAGGCTGCCAGGGCCGCGCCCGCGGTGATCAGCAGGGCCGCAAGCCCAAGCGCCGGCGTTGCTTGCGACAATCCGGCCGCCACGAGCGCCAAAGTCGAGAGCAAAGGCGCACCATAGGAGGCGACACCCAACATCTGGATGTCGCCTTTTTTCATGCCGATATCCCAAGTGAAGAACGCCGCCCCGACCGGAAACACACCCAGCATCACGACCGAGGCCCAGCCAAGGCTCGTCGCCGGCCAAACCGTGGTTTCAAGCGCGAGATGGGCTGTGGCGGAAAGGGCTGCAGTGGCGAGGCAAAACACCGTCACCGATTCGGTGGGCACAGCGCCAAAGCGTCGGGACTGCACCGAATAGCCAGCCCAGGTCAGCGCGCAGCCGAAGGCGAGGAGTAGCGCGAGGGCGGGGGCCGAGGCATCTTCGCTGCGCGAGACGACCAGAACGGCGGCTCCGCAAAAGGCGATCAGCGCGCCGAGGATGTGGCGGGGGCGCAGGGTCTCACCGGGTAGCAGGCCCGAGATGAGCACGATGAACAGGGGCCAGAGATAGGCAATCAGGCCGGTTTCGGCGCTGGGGCCAAGGCGGAAGGCGGTAAAGTAAAGGAAATGATAGCCAAAAAGCCCAAGTGTGCCAAAGACATAGACCTTGATTGGCACGGCTTTGAGCACCCCAAAGCCGCGCCGCGCCGTCCAGATCAACCCGATCCCTCCGCCGATGGCGAAGGTCATGGCGTTGAGCAGAAAAGGCGGCACGGGTGCAGAGCCGATGGTGAACAGCGCCAAGAGCGACCACATCAAAATGGCCGTGAAACCCAAAGTCGTGGCTTTGTTGCGGGTCATTGGTTGGTCGGGATCAGATGAAATACTGCCCGCCATTGGCCGTGATCGTCGATCCCGTGATGAAACCGGCATCGTCCGAGGCGAGGAAAACCGCAATCCTCGCGATCTCCTCGGGCTCGCCGAGGCGGCCGACGGGGATCAAGGGGATGATCCGCTCGTTCAGCACTTTTTCATCGATGGCGCGCACCATTTCGGTGCCGATATAGCCGGGGCAGATCGCATTCACGGTGATGCCGGCGCGCGCGCCCTCTTGGGCCAGCGATTTGGTAAAGCCCAGATCGCCCGACTTGGCGGCAGAGTAATTCACCTGACCCGCCTGTCCTTTTTGACCGTTGATCGACGAGATGTTGATCACGCGGCCAAATTTGCGGTCGCGCATGCCGGACCACAGCGGATGGGTCATATTGAAGAGACCAGTCAGATTGGTGTCGATCACCTCTTTCCACTGGCCGGGGGTCATCTTGTGGAACATCGCGTCGCGGGTGATGCCGGCATTATTGACCAGAACCGCGACCGGCCCCAGATCAGCCTCGACCTGCGCGATGCCTGCTGCGCAGGCCTCGTAATCCGCGACCGACCACTTGTAAGTCGCGATTCCAGTCTTGGCGGAAAAGGCGGCTGCGGCCTCATCATTTCCGGCGTAATTCGCGGCCACGGTATAGCCGGCCGCCTTCAACGCCATCGAAATCGCTGCGCCAATACCGCGCGAGCCGCCGGTAACCAAAGCCACTTTAAACATTCCGAACTCCATCCAAATTTCGCTGTCGTAATTCTATTACTCAAGCATGGATTTTTTCGCAACATTATTGCGCGCCAAAATCGCGCCCTTGGGTGGAATTTTCAGGCTCGCTCGATGCACATGGCCACGCCCATACCGCCGCCGATGCACAGGGTCGCAAGACCCTTTTTGGCGCCGCGGCGGCCCATTTCGTGGATCAGGGTGTTCAGGATCCGCGCGCCCGAAGCGCCGATCGGATGACCAATGGCAATCGCGCCTCCGTTGACGTTCACGATCGCCGGATCCCAACCCATGTCCTTGTTCACCGCGCAAGCTTGAGCGGCGAAAGCCTCGTTCGCTTCGACAAGATCCAGATCGCCGACCGCCCAGCCCGCCTTGGCCAGTGCTTTGCGGCTGGCGTAAATCGGCCCGACGCCCATGATCGAAGGGTCAAGCCCGGCCGTGGAATAAGAGGCGATGCGCGCCAGAACCGTCAGGCTGCGCTTGGCCGCCTCCGCTTCGGACATCAGCAAAACCGCCGCCGCGCCGTCGTTCAGCCCCGAAGCATTGCCCGCCGTGACCGAGCCGTCCTTGGCAAAGGCCGCGCGCAGTTTGGTCATGCTGTCCAAAGTCGCGCCGTGGCGGATGTATTCGTCCTGATCAACCACGATATCGCCCTTGCGGGTCTTCACCGTGAAAGCGGTGATCTCAGCGGCGAATTTGCCGGCCTTTTGCGCGGCCTCGGCTTTGTTCTGCGAGGCCAGCGCAAAGGCATCCTGCATCTCGCGGCTGATCTGCCATTGGGCGGCAACGTTTTCGGCGGTCTGGCCCATGTGGTAATTGTTGAACGCGTCCCAGAGCCCGTCCTTGATCATCGAATCGGTAAAAGACATATCGCCCATCTTGGTCCCCGCCCGCAGATGCGCGACATGGGGCGAGAGCGACATGTTTTCCTGACCGCCCGCAATGACGATGCCCGCATCCCCCAGTTGGATATGCTGCGCGCCCAGCGCGACCGCGCGCAGGCCCGAACCGCAGACCTGGTTGAGGCTCCAGGCGCTGGCTTCTTTGGCGAGACCGGCCTTGATCGCGGCTTGGCGGGCCGGGTTCTGGCCTTGTCCCGCGGTCAGAACCTGACCCAGAATGGTCTCTTCTACCTCTGCCTTGTCGATACCGGCGCGGGCCACGACGGCCTCGATCACGGCGGCGCCAAGATCATGCGCCGGGGTATTGGCAAAGGCGCCGTTAAAGCTGCCGACAGCGGTGCGCGCTGCCGATACGATTACAACATTGGTCATGATCTGCCGCTCCGAAACAGGCATGACGGATCTCGTCACGCATCTGTTTTCGCCTTAGGGGCCTTGGGCCTCAAAAGCAAGAAAAACAGCGGGCCATTCTGCCGTATCGAGCGGGAATCAGGCGCGCTTTTTGCCTTGATCCTGCGCCCAGGCCGGGTTCATCGTGGGCGCACCAAAGAGGTAGCCTTGCATGCAATCAACGCCGAGGCTGACCAGAAACTCCGCCTCTTCAATGGTTTCCACGGCTTCGGCCACGGTGAACATCTGAAAGTGCTTGCCGATCGAATTCAGCGCCCCTGCCAGCGCCTGATTATCGGGGTCGGCATGGATGTTGCGGATGAACTGGGCATCTATCTTTATGATATCAAAAAAGAAATCCTTGAAGTACCGGATCGCCGTATAGCCCGCGCCGAAGTCATCCATAGCAAAAGCAACGCCCTTGGCCTGCATTTCCTCCATGAATTTCATGACGATCTCGGGCACCGTCATCGCCGAGCTTTCGGTGATCTCAAGGATCAGCCTTTCGCCCACGGTTGGCGACAGGTTCAGCCCGCGGCGCAGAGTGTCGACCCAGCGGCCGTAGCCGATGGAGCGCGCTGACATGTTCAGGGCAAGCCGCAGCGAGGGATTTTGCGACAGGGCCAGCAGACCGATTTCCAGCGCGGCGCAGTCGACTTCGCGGCCAAGTTCGGTGTCCTCGATCGTATGCATAAATTCGCGCGCCGGAATGACCCGCCCCGAGGGGTCAAGGACCCGCATCAGGCCCTCGTGAAACGCCGTGCGCGCAGTGTTGCGCGACAGAACCACGGGTTGGTAGGCAAGACGCAGGCGGCGGGTTGCAATCGCCTCGCGCACAAGCGACATCGTGGCGCGGTCATTGGCAGCCATCGCCGCACCCAGCGGCGAATGGGCGCCCGGCCCGTTGTCGATCTTGGGCGTTTGCCGTTTGAGCAGATCCAATTATTGCTCCTGCGCTGGCCCAGTTCCGGGCAAATGAATTCCAGTTCTGCGGTTGCCCGACTCCGGCACAATGTCGCCATTTTCGTTAAGTTACGGTATAGGATGCCCAAGGCGCGGACCGTTGACGATGGGGGAAATAGGCGGGATGCAAGTCGAATTTGAACGATCTGGCCGCTGCCCCTGGTGCGGAGAGGATCCGCTGTATGTTGCCTATCACGATACCGAATGGGGCCGGCCCCAGCGGGATGGCCGAATGCTGTGGGAATGCCTGACGCTGGAGGCATTTCAGGCCGGGCTGAGCTGGATTACCATCCTGCGCCGCCGGACCGGGTTCCGCGCCGCTTTTGACGGGTTTGATCCGGCTACCGTCGCCCTTTGGGGCGAGGCGGAGATCACGCATCTGCTCGCCGATCCGGGCATCATCCGCCACCGGGGCAAGATTGCCGCCACGGTTGCAGGCGCGCAGGCCTATATGCGAATCGAGGCGCGGCAGGGGTTTTCGGACTTTATCTGGAGCCATGTCGGCGGCGTGCCCTTGCAGCCGATGCGCGGCTCGATGGCCGAGGTGCCGGGCCATACACCGCAGGCTCTCGCGCTGTCCAAGGCGCTGAAGGCCGAGGGGTTCAAATTCGTTGGCCCGACGATCTGCTATGCTTTCATGCAGGCGGTGGGGATGGTGAATGATCATCTGGTTACCTGCCCGCAGCATGGCGCGAAATAGCGCTTTGCGGGCCTTGCGCGGGCTGGTTTCAGGGTGGCAGGGTCAGCAGTTCACCCAGGCGTCACCGGACCAAATGGCCAGCTAAACCTGCATCTATGGCACACGCACATCCAACCCGTGCCCTTCGACAGAAGTCGGTGACCCTGCGAGACCTTTGGCACGATGGAGGATGCGATGTCCCGTATTGCCTTACCCTACCAGGTCGCCGATATCGCGGCGCTGGCCCGAAATCTGGCCGCCCAAATGGCCGAAGCCGGCGAAAAACCTGGGCATCTGAGCCTGCTGAACATGCTGGCACGCGGTGCCGGTTTTGCCAATTATCAGGCGTTTCGCGCCTCGGCCGTCGCGGGGGCCAAGCTGGCGGAACCGGGAGAGATGGCCGATATTACGCGCGTTGCCCAAGCGCGGCGGTTCTTTGACGCACAGGGGCGGATGACCAGCTGGCCCGCCAAGACCAACCTGCAATATCTGTGCCTGTGGGTGATTTGGGCGCAGATCCCCAAGGGCGCAGTGATGACCGAGCGGGCGGCTTCGGATCTGATAGGCACCCTGCATATGTTCGGCGATGCCGCGATCATCCGGCGCACGATGTGGGAGCGCAAGCTGATCTCGCGCACCGAAGACGGGCGCGATTACCGGCGGATCGAACAGGCCCCGGATGCGGATGGGCTGGCCCTGATCCGAGCGGTCAGGGGCGGCTAGTCCAGCCCCGTCAGGCCTCGCTGACCGATAGGGCTCGCAGGGCGTCGGCCTGCCGAGTCAGCCCCAGGGGCACGACCATAGCGGGCCAGCGGGCGCTCAAAAAGCGGGACTTGGCGATTTTGGTGATGCTGACGGCGTCGGACTGATTGCCGCCGAGGATATGGTAGTGGCCCTCGTCCTCGGCCCAATAAAGCGCGACATGGCCAGACCAGCTTTGCCTTGAGCCGCGCCAAAAGACCATGACCGCCCCGATTTGCGGCGTGGCCTCGACCCCGAATTTCAGCCAGTTGCGTGCGCCCAGCGGATTGGCGGGCAGGGGCTCGTCCGGCAGGGCGGCGCCGATGCAATGGGCCAGGAAAAGCCCGCACCAAGGGATCTCGTCGTGATCATAGTCCAGTTCGGCCTCTGCAGCCCAGCCGAGGATAACCGGGTTATCCGCCGCGCCCACCGCCTCTTGCAGGCCCAAAAGACGCTTGGCCTCGGCCAGCCAGGGCAGGGCGGCAAAGACATTGGCGGCGGCGGGGGCGAAAAGCTGGCTTTGCGTGATTGGCCCGGCGATCCCATCAACCTCCAGCCCCGCATGGCGCTGAAAGCCGCGAATGGCGGCGCGGGTTTTGGGGCCGGGGATACCGTCGAGCGGGCCTGGGTCAAACCCAGCGGCCTTCAGCGCCATTTGCAGATCGAGAATGGTCATTGCGGCCCCCTTGTCGCATCACGGATGCGGTCAGGATGGCGCTTCATTTGCCAGAATTGGGTTAGCGCGGCGAACGCTGCCGCCCTCGGACCGGCAACACCTCAAGGCGCGGCAAGCGCGTCCAGCAGCGCCAAAGCCTCGGGGCTGTCCCATTCGGCATCGCCGATCAGCCGGGCGACCTCTTGACCTTCGGGGTTCAGGATCAAGGTCACGGGCAGCGCCATCACCCCCGCCGCCGCCGAAAGCTGCCGCGAAGTGTCGCGCAATGGGGTCAGATGGGTGATCGCGGCCTCTTCCCAAAATCGCGCGATCGCGGGCAGGGGATTGGGGCCGGTCGCCACCGGGATCACCGCGATATCCGGGCGCGCCGCCTGCAGCCGGTCGAGCGAAGGCATCTCATGACGGCACGGCGCGCACCAGGTGGCCCAGAAATTCAGCACCACCCATTGCCCCCGGTAATTCGACAGCTGCGCCGCCCCGTCCTCCATCGTCACCAATGCAGCATCGGGCAGATCGGCGGCAGGCGCGGTCAGTATGATTTTCTGCATGGGCCCGGTCAGCAGACCAGCCACATCCGCAGTCTGATCCCCGGCCACAGCGCTGTTTGCACTAAGGATCGATAGCGCATAAACAACAGCGATCGCCAAACGCGCAGCAGATTTCATCCCGAGGCTCCTCATGACCGACGCATCCAAATCCGACGCCAATGCGATGTGGGGCGGGCGTTTTGCCGAAGGTCCGGACGCGATCATGTCGGCGATCAACGCCTCGATCTCGTTTGACCAAAGGCTCTACGCCCAAGACATCGCGGGCAGCCGGGCCCATGCGGCGATGCTGGCCGCGACGGGTATCCTTACCCCTAGCGATGCCGAGGCGATCGGGAAAGGCCTGCTCACGGTCTTGTCAGAGATCGAGAGCGGGAAATTCGTCTTTTCCGCCGCGCTGGAGGATATCCACCTGAACGTCGAATCCCGCCTGACCGAGATCATCGGCGAGCCGGGCAAGCGGCTGCACACGGGACGGTCGCGCAATGATCAGGTGGCGGTCGATTTCCGGCTTTGGGTGCGGGGTCAATGTGATGCGGCGATCAGCGGTCTGACCGCTCTGATGCGCGCCTTTGTGGCGCAGGCAGAGGCGGGGGCGGATTGGGTGATGCCCGGTTTCACGCATCTGCAGGTCGCCCAGCCGGTGACCTGGGGCCATCACATGATGGCCTATGTCGAGATGTTCGCCCGCGACCGCGCGCGGTTCGAAGATGCGCGGCGGCGGATGAACGAATGTCCTTTGGGGGCCGCAGCGCTGGCCGGAACCTCCTTTCCGCTCGACCGCGAGATGACCGCGCGGGCGCTGGGCTTTGACCGGCCGACGGCCAATTCGCTGGATTCGGTGAGTGACCGCGATTTCGCGCTGGAGTTTCTGTCAGCCTCCAGCATCTGCGCCATGCATCTGTCGCGCTTTGCCGAGGAATTGGTGATCTGGTCCTCGGCGCAGTTCCGTTTCGTGCGGCTGTCGGACAAATGGACCACCGGGTCCTCGATCATGCCGCAAAAGAAAAACCCGGATGCGGCAGAGTTGCTGCGGGCGAAACTGGGGCGGATTTTGGGGGCGACGGTGGCGCTGTTCACCGTGATGAAGGGCCTGCCGCTGACCTATTCCAAGGATATGCAGGAAGACAAGGAACAGGTCTTTGACGCCGCTGATACGCTGATGCTGGGGCTGGCGGCGATGACGGGTATGGTCGGTGATCTGAACGCCAACCGCGAGGTGCTGAAAGCGGCGGCGGCGAGCGGGTTTTCGACCGCGACCGATCTGGCTGACTGGCTGGTGCAGCGGCTGGGCCTGCCGTTCCGGCAGGCGCATCACGTGACAGGCACGCTGGTGGCAATGGCCGAGGCGCGGGGCTGCGATCTGCCGGATCTGAGCCTCGCCGAGATGAATTCGGTCCACGGCGGCATCACGCAAGAGGTCTATTCGGTGCTGGGCGTCGAAAACTCCGTCCGCTCGCGCGTCAGCTATGGCGGGACGGCGCCGGATCAGGTGCGCGCCCAAATTTCGCGCTGGCAATTGGCCTTGGCCTAGGGCAGGTTTCCCCAAAATCAACGGAGCACATCATGCGCATTGCTGTTCTTTTGACTGTTGTTCTTCTCGCCGCCACCTGCGGGCGCAAGCCGGATGTCTATATCGTGACCAATGGTGTCGTCGAACCCGCAACAGCCGAAGCGATGCCCGCAAACTGATGCTGTCCCGCGTGATCTTGATCATCGGTCTTGCGGCGCTTGCGGGGTGCACGAGCAGCCAGTTTGGCCTTGGGGTTGATCTGGGCTCCGGTGCGGTCACGCCCAGCTTTTCCGGCACATCGGGCAACGCCACGATCTCTATTGGAGGATAGTGATGCGCAAGGCGCTGATTTTACTAACATTTCTTTGCGGCTGCGGCGTTGATGGCGCGCCCGAGGCGCCCATGGCCCCCGGCATGACGGTCACCGGCACGATCGAGGCCGGGATTGCGACCGAGGGCAACTAAAGCGTGTAGCGCGCAAGCGGGTTCACCCGAATGCGCGCAACCGCAAAATTCCCGGACGTTGCGGGTCTTGGATTGCCGTCAATCCGAATCAGATTGAAGGCAATCCGCTCTAAGGGCGCGCCGCGCCTGCGCAGCCTGAGGGCCGGCTAAACCGCCAACCCCGCCATCCGCGCGCCGATGAGCAGATCCTGCGCAACATGATGCGCCCAGCGCCCCGAGGCGGGAAGGATATCGGGCACCTGCACCACGATGCAGCCCGCACGATGCGCAGATTCCGCCCCCGCTTCGCTGTCCTCAAACACCACGCAGCGCTGCGGCGGCAGGTTCAGGCGCTGGGCGGCCAGCAAATAGGGGTCGGGCGCGGGTTTGGCGTGGGTCACATCATCGACGGTGATCACCTCGCGAAAGGCATCGGCAATTCCGGCCACGCGCAGTTTCCGGTGCGCCTCTTTGCGGCTGGAGGAAGTGACCAGAACCAGCGGCAGATGTGCCATGGCCGCAAGCAGATCCTGCGCGCCGGGTTTCAGCGGCAAGTCGGCCGCGGTCGCCTCGATGAACAGCGCCTGCCAGATCTGGTTCAGCCTGATAAGGTCGAGATGCGGCCATGCGGCCCCGATAAGCTGACCCGAGGCGGCATGATCCTTGCCGATCAGGCCATGCAGAAATGGTGTATCGACTGGGTGGCCGAGCGTTCTAAATGCCTCTAACCCCGAAGAAATCGACGCCTTTTCAGAATCGATCAGGGTTCCGTCAAGGTCGAACATCAAGGCATCAAACATGATCGGTCCCGAAATGACATGCGCGCCCTCGTGCAGGGAGCCCGGGGCGCGCCCGGTGCCTATAACCGATTACAAGGTCAGGTGAAAGCGTTGGAAGCCTTTGTCGGTCATCTCGGCCGGGCTAACGCCGCCTGACGTGACCTCGGCGCAAAACTCGGCAGCGGCTGGCGCGGAGAGGAAGGTGACGCTGGTGTCCTTCATCGCGGAAAAACGCCAGACCGGCTGGGGGTCCATGGGCGGGATGCCCTTGGTTGCAATGTAGCTCGCCAGGATCGAGCGGATCGCCTGCCCGCCGTGCAGGATAATCTTGCTCGCCCGCGCCATATCGTATCCGCCGCCGCCGCCAACCCGGTAACTGTTGGTCGCCAGTACAAACCGCGCCGTAGGGTCCAGCGGCGCACCATCATGAAAAATGCGTTCTACCCGGCGCGCATGGGGGTCGATCAGGCGGCCGAGCGGGCTGTATCGCGGCGGGCTGGACAGATCGAACTCATAGCTCAAGCCATGGATCAGATCGAAATCAAAGCCAGGCATATCGGGGTTGATCACCTCCAACCCCTGCGAGCCCGCCACGATCGTGTTGAACTGGGCCGCCGCGCGTTCCAGCCATTCCTTCAGGTCGGTGCCGGTCAGCAGAAGCCCTATGGTCGTGTTGGGAAAAGAATAAAGATCGGCCGCATTGCGCAGCGATATCGGGCCCTTGGCAACAAAGGTGTAATTGTCCGGCCCACCGCGCCCGCCGGTACGGAAAGGAGCGGCGGTGGCCAAAACCGGCATACCTTCCCAGACCGAACCATGCAAGGCCTGCTCGACATGGGCGCGCTGGGCCATGGCCACCAGTTGCACCGAGGGGCTGGATGAGACCAGCGCGAAGTAGGAATGCAGCGCGCAGGAAGTCTCGCCAATCTTGCGCCGAGCCCAGCGCCGGGTCTTGCGATGCGCGGGCATGGCGATGGCGCGGACCTCTTTATCCTCGCGCACCGCGGCCAGCATCCTGCCCGCCGCGCTGCGCCGAAACACCGGCCGCAGCGCGACTTGGGCACCGCAAACCTCCCAGCCCGAGGCGCCTTTTGCTCGCAGATGCAGGTCGATCACCCCCAGATGCGAGCCGTTGAACCCCGGCATCACCGTGGGCGTGCCAAACACCAGTCCGCGCACCGGATCCAGCCCCGTCCCTGCCTCAAAATCAGATCCGGGGAAGGTATTATGGACATGACCGGCCAGAATAGCGTCAAATTTCAGGTCTTTGGCCAAGCGCATCACGGAGTTTTCATGATCCAGCGGCGAGAGGGAATCGCCCAGACCCGAATGGGCGAGCGCAATCACCAGATCTGCGCCCTGATGGCGCAATTGGACTGCGTAATGGGCGGCGGATTCAAAAACGGTGCGGGCTTGCAACTGATCGCCCAGTACCACTCTTTCCCAATTGATGACTTGCGAAGGGGTCAATCCGATCAGGCCGATCCGCAGGGTCCGTGAGGGCTGTCCGGGCAGATCAATCTCGCGGGTGATCAGGGCGGTCGCGGGGCGCAGGGTTTTATCATAAGCGGGCGTCTCACCCCGGCTGAGCAGGATGTTCGCAGACAGGACAGGAAAGGCGGCGCGCGACAGGGCGCGCTCCAAGAATTCCAGCCCGTGGCCAAACTCGTGATTTCCGACGCAGGCTGCATCATAGCCCAAATGGTTCATCGCCGCGATCATCGGATGCAGGGCATCCGGGTCCAGATGCGCCACTTCTGCGATGAAATCTCCGATCGGGCTGCCCTGCAGAAAATCGCCATTGTCCAGCAGGATGCTGTGGGGCACCTCGGCCCGCGCCGCCTCGATCAACCCCGCGATCAGAGACAGGCCCCGGATATTGGAGGGCCGATCCGCATAATAATCCCAAGGCAGCAGATGCATGTGAATGTCAGTGGTGGCAAGAATCCGCAACACCGTGCTGTCCGAGGGTGCCGGGCCACCTGAAGCACCGGGTTCATCTGAATAGGGATACAGGCGGGCGACCATCAATTTCAATCTATCCGCTGGCAGCAGGGGCCCGTTCGGGTACAATCTCGATCTTCCACTATTTGGCCGGAAGTCCTAGATTGACCGTAAGGTCAAAACTGCAGTTTCCCGTAAAGGTTGCAAAACTGTCGCATGATGCTGAGAAGGAGACGACGTTGTCCGAGATTATCGCAGCGTTTGCCCATGGTGGGCTGGAGCGCCTTGCCGATCAGCGCAAGGGCATGGATCCGGACGCGCGTCTGGCCGCCGGGGCGCGAATCCTGTGGTTTTGGAACGGGCAGGCGGCACTTTTGGCCGAGGGCGGGCTTTGCCTGACCTCCTCCAATGGCGCGGCGGAGACCCCGCCCGAGAATCTGGTTTTTCTGGGTGAGGGCGTGGGAATTGGCACCGTTTTCGCCCAGGATTTAGGAGATGCGCCCGAGCCGCCGCCGCTGCCCGAGGGGGCGCTTTGGGCCGATCTGCGCCAGTCGATGTTGCGCCTGAACGCGGTCGAGGCGGAAACGGCGGCCACGGGCAAGGCCGTGCTGCATTGGCACCGCACGCATCTTTTCTGCGCCGCTTGCGGGCAACCCAGCCGGATGGCCGAGGCCGGCTGGCAACGCAAATGCAGCGCCTGCGGTACCAGCCATTTCCCCCGCACCGATCCTGTGGTGATCATGCTGATCAGCGCAGGCGATCAATTGCTGCTGGGGCGCTCACCGGGGTGGCCCGAGGGCATGTATTCGACCCTCGCCGGTTTCATGGAGCCCGGCGAGACGGTCGAGGCCGCCGTGCGCCGCGAGGTTGCCGAAGAGACCGGCGTGCGGGTGGGCAAGGTGCGCTATGTCTCCTCGCAGCCCTGGCCCTTTCCGGCCTCGTTGATGCTGGGCTGCCACGGCGAGGCGCTGAGCACGGCGATCACGCTTGATCCAGACGAGTTGGAAGACGCGCTTTGGCTGACCCGCAGCGAGATGCTCAGCGTTCTGGCGGGCTTGCATCCCATCATAAAACCCATGCGGCGCGGCTCTATTGCCCATGCTTTGGTGGTCAATTGGCTTGCGGACCGGCAGAATTAGCGGCAAGATTCGTCCTGTTCGCGCCCGTGGTCCCATTGGCCCCGGCCAGGCCAAAACTGACGGCAAAGATCAGGCAAAACAAAGGGGCGCAGGCGTGAAACTGACGAGCAAGCAGGATATCGACGCCCCGGCCGCATTCGTGCTTGGCCAATTGACCGATTTTGAAAGCTGGGAGCGCGCGGCGATGCGGCGCGGCATCGAGGTGGATCGCACCGACAAGCTGACCGCGCCCGGCGCCGGGATGGCTTGGACGACCAAGTTTCGCTATCGCGGCCGTGACCGCAAACTTTCGATCGAGGTTGAGAAGATCGATCCCGAGGCTCAGGTTTGGTTTTCAATGACCTCGGCGCAGGCGGACGGGAGCATTTCGATCGAAATTGTCTCGATGGCGGCCAAACGATTGCTGGTTTTTGTAACGGTCGAGATCCTGCCCAAGACCTTTACCGCCAAACTTTTTGTCCAGTCGTTGAAGCTGGCAAAGTCGCGCGTCGACAAGAAGCTGGCGCAGCGTACCCTGGCCCTCGCCGCCGAAATTGAACAGCGTTACCGCCTTTCGCAAACCGTCTGACGCCTCGCGCGGGTCCGCCTAGTCGCGCTGGCGGTCCGCCGGATAGACGCCCAAGATCTCGACCTGCGTGGTGAAATAGCTCAGCTCCTCCAGCGCCAGTTGTACATTGGCATCGGCGGGATGGCCCTCGATATCGGCATAGAACTCGGTCGCGGTAAAGCTGCCGCCGACCATATAGCTTTCCAGCTTGGTCATGTTCACGCCATTGGTCGCAAAACCGCCCATCGCCTTGTACAAAGCCGCCGGAATGTTGCGCACCCGGAAGGTAAAGGTGGTGATCATCTGCGCCGCCCGGCGGCTGTGATCGGCCTGACGCGACATCACCAAAAAGCGGGTGGTGTTGTTCTTTTGGTCCTCGATCTGCGGGGCCAGCACCTCCAGCCCATAGATCGAAGCGGCCAGAGCGCTGGCCAGCGCGGCCTGCGTCTTGTCCCCGGATTCGGCGACCTCGCGGGCGGCGCGGGCATTGTCGCTGCTGACCCGGCCGCGAATGCCATGCGATTTCAGAAAACCGGCGCATTGCGGCAAGATCACCACATGGCCATGCGCATCGGTAATCTGCTCCAGCCGCGCGCCCGGCACGCCCAAAAGGTTGACATGCACGCGCACAAAGGCCTCGTCCACGATATGCAGGCCCGCGCGCGGCAAGAGGCTGTGCACATCCGCCACGCGCCCATAGGTCGAGTTTTCGACCGCCAGCATCCCCAAATCGATATCGCCGTCGCGGGTCCGGTCGACCACTTCTTCGAAGGTCAGGCAGGGAACCGGTTCGAAATCCGGGCGCGCCTGCTGGCAGGCCTGATGCGAATAGGCACCCAATTCACCCTGAAATCCGATCCGACCGGTCATTTTCATACACTCCGCCGCAAATTTCCCCGATAGGGTCGATTGGTCGCGCTAGTACACCTTGAAACCCCAGGGGGGAAGCGGGTAGATACCGCGCAACTAAGCCGCAAGGAAAGGCGCGACATGTTCGACACGATGACATTGACCAAGGCCGTTTCAGCCCTCTGTGGCTCTTTGCTGGTCTATTTGTTTGCTACCTGGGCGGCAGATTCGCTTTATCACACCGGCCCTGCTGCAGGGCATGGCGGCGAAGAGGTCGCGCAGGCCTATACGATTGACACCGGCGCTACCGAGGTCGCCGCTGTCGAAGAAGGCCCTCCCTTTGCCGAAGTGTTGGCCGCAGCGGATGCTGCGGCGGGCGAGAAGGTGTTTGGCAAGTGCAAGGCCTGCCACAAGATCGATGGTTCCAACGGAACCGGTCCGCATCTGAACGGCGTCATCGGTCGTAACCACGCCGTCGTCGAAGGCTTTGGCTATTCCGAGGCGATTCTGGCCACCGCCGCCGATGTCTGGGGTGCGGAAAGCATGAACGAATTTCTTACCAACCCCAAGGCCTATATCCCGGGCACCAAGATGGCCTTTGCCGGTCTGCCAAAGATTCAAGACCGCGCCAATGTGATCGCCTATCTGACAACGCTGAAATAGCCGCCGCTTAGATCCAGAATTCATGGGCCGCCCCGGTTTGGGCGGCCTTTTTCATACCAAATCCCTTGCTCCGGAACTTGTGACATGGACAAATCAGGAATTAGCATAAACTGTGAAAGAGGCGCCAAGCGGGCGCGAATCCAAGGGGAGAATGTCATGTCAACTCGCAGCGCCGTTCAAGCAAAACCGGTTGAAACTTTGGGTTTGGCAAAGGCCCTGGCGGCAGGGCTGCTGATCGCGGCTTGCCTCTTGCCCGCACAGGGGCGTGCGCAGGATGTGATCGTCAGCCACGGCATCTCGACCTTTGGCAATTTGAAATATCCCGCCGACTTGGCCCATCTCGACTATGTGAACCCGGACGCGCCCAAGGGCGGCGAGTTCAGCCAATGGGCCTTTGGAACCTACGATTCGTTGAACCCCTATGCGGTTCAGGGCGTCACGGCGGCGCTGGTGTCGATGATGTACGAGACGATCCTGGCCAGCACCGCCGACGAGATTGGCGCCAGTTATTGCTACATGTGCGAGACGATGGAATATCCCGCCGACCGTTCCTGGGTGATCTTCAATCTGCGCAAGGATGTGAAATTCTCGGACGGCTCGCCCCTGACCGCCGAAGACGTGGTGTTCAGCTACAATATGGTGACCGAAAAGGGCATCGCCGAGTTTCGGGCGGTCTTTAACGAAAAGATCCAGTCGGTGGAAATGCTGGACCCCTACAAGGTGAAATTCACCTTTGTTCCGGGCCAGCCCTTCCGCGATCTGCCTGCCACGGTGGGCAGTCTGTCGATCTTTTCCAAGGCCGACTTTGAAAAGAACAAATGGGACTTCGAGAAATCCAACACCGTGCCTTTCCTCGGGTCTGGCCAGTATGTGATCGACAGCACCAAACTGGGCGAGCAGATCATCTACCGTCGCAACCCCGATTATTGGGGCAACACGCATCCGCTTTCGGTCGGCGTCGGGAATTTTGACACGATCCGGGTGGAGTATTTCGCCGATGACACCGCCGCCTTTGAGGCCTTCAAGACCGGCCTTTACACCTTCCGCAACGAAAACTCGTCCAAGAAATGGGCGATCGAATACAACTTTCCGAATCTGACCGATGGTTGGGTCAAGAAAGAAGGCATCGCCAACGGCAATATCGCCTCAGGGCAGGCCTTCTTGTTCAACCTGCGCCGCGAGAAGTTCCAGGACCCGCGCGTGCGCGAAGCCATCGGGATGATGTTCAACTTTGAATGGTCGAACGAGACGCTGTTCTATGGCCTGTATCAGCGCATCAACTCGATCTGGGACAACACTCAAATGGCGGCGGTCGGCCCGGCCACCCCGGCCGAGGCGGCGATCCTGCAGCCCTTGATCGACGAGGGTCTGCTTGACGCCTCGATCCTGGCGGATGAGGCGGTGATGGCGCCGGTATCGTCCAAGGACACCCAACTTGACCGCGCCGCCCTGCGCAAAGCTTCGGCTTTGCTGGACGAGGCGGGCTGGGCCGTCGGCGAAGACGGCATCCGCCGCAATGCCAAGGGTGAGGCTCTGGTCATCGAGTTCCTTGAGGACAGCCCCAGCTTTGAACGCGTCATCGCGCCCTATGTCGAAAACCTGAAAGCGCTGGGCATTGATGCCAAACTGACCATCGTCGATGCCGCGCAGATGAGCCAACGCTCGGACCCGCCGGCCTTTGATTTCGATATCATCGTCGGCAATGCGATCAACGGCTACGAGCCGGGCGGCGAATTGCAGCAAGCTTATTCGACGGCTACCAAGGATAACTCGACCCGCAACCGCGCCGGTTTCGCCAATCCGGCCGTGGACAAATTGCTGGACGTGGTTCTGGCCGCCGATACCCGCGAGAGCCTTGACGTTGCGGTTCAGGCACTGGACCGGGTGCTGCGTTCGACCAGGTTCTGGGTGCCGCAGTGGTACAAGAGCGTCTATACCGTCGCCTATTACGATGTCTTTGGCCGCCCCGAGGCCCCGCCGAAATACGCTTTGGGCGAGATGAGCCTGTGGTGGTATGACACTGAAAAGGCGGACAAACTCAAGGCTGCCGGGATTTTGAAGTAACGAATGCTCAGCTACATCCTGCGCCGCCTGCTCCTCGTTATCCCGACCTTGTTCGGGATCATGGTGATCAACTTTTCCCTGACCCAATTCGTGCCCGGTGGCCCGATTGATCAGGTCATCGCGCGGGTTCAGGGCGAGGGCGACAGCATCGAGGCGCTCGCCGGCGACGGCAGCGACCCGGGCATCGTAGAATCGGACGGCGACAGTGCCTATATCGGCGCGCGGGGCCTGCCGCCGGAGTTTATCGACAAGCTGGAGATCAACTTCGGCTTTGCCCGGATCGTCTGCGCCGAGGGTTTTGTGGGCGAGCCGACGCTCAAGGACCCAGCCTGCGTCAAGGTGCAGATCGGCTCATTCGAGCGGTTCTGGATCATGTTGGGCAAGTATGTCCGTTTTGATTTCGGCGAGAGTTACTTTCGCGATATCAGCGTGTTCGACCTGATCGCCGAAAAAATGCCGGTCTCGATCACCCTTGGCCTTTGGTCCACGCTTATCGCTTATCTGGTCTCCATCCCGCTGGGCATCCGCAAGGCGGTCAGCGATGGCACGCGCTTTGACAGCTGGACCACGGGGGTGATCGTCGCCGCCTATTCCATCCCCTCGTTCCTCTTCGCCGTCGTTCTGATCGTCGCCTTTGCGGGAGGCAGTTATTGGCAGATATTCCCGCTGCGGGGGCTGGTTTCGGACGGCGCGGAAAACCTGCCCCTGATCCCGAGGTTCCTGGATTATCTGTGGCACATCGCACTGCCAGTCACCGCCATGATCATCTCCAGCTTTGCCACCTTGACCATGCTGACCAAGAACAGCTTTCTGGATGAGATCCGAAAACAATATGTGATCACCGCCCGCTCAAAAGGACTTTCAGAAGGCAGAATCCTCTATGGCCATGTGTTCCGCAACGCGATGCTGATCGTTATCGCCGGGTTTCCAAGTCTGTTCATCGGGATGTTCTTTGGCGGGTCCTTGTTGATCGAGACGATCTTTTCACTCGATGGTCTGGGGCAGCTTGGCTATCGTTCGGCGATTGAACGCGACTATCCGATCGTCTTTGGCACCCTCTTCGCCTTTGGTCTGCTGGGTCTGCTGGTGGGGATCCTGTCGGACCTGATGTATGCCTGGGTCGATCCGCGCATCGATTTTGAAAGCCGGGGCTAAGCAATGAAACTGTCCCCCCTGAACCAGCGGCGCTGGCAGAATTTCAAGAGCAATCGCCGAGCTTTCTGGTCGCTGATCATCTTCGGCATACTCTATATCCTCTCGCTCGGCGCCGAGATGATCGCCAATGACAAGCCGTTTCTGGTCAGCTATCGCGGGGAATGGCGGGCACCGTTCCTAAGCTTTTATTCTGAAGCCGACTTTGGCGGCGATTTCAAGACCGAGGCGAATTACCGCGATCCCGTGGTGCAATGCCTGATCAAATCGGGCGGCATGGTGGCCTGTTTCGAGGGCCCTGAAACCCTGCTGCAAGCCATCGATCTGGACCGGATGGAGCCGGGTGCTGAAGGGTTCAGCAAGGGATTTATCCTGTGGCCGCTGATCCCTTACAGTTACAACACTATCAACAATATCGACGGCGCCGCACCCTCGGCCCCCGACAGCAAACACCTTCTGGGCACCGATGATACCGCCCGGGACGTGCTGACGCGGGTCATTTACGGCTTTCGGCTTTCCGTTACCTTTGCGCTGATCGTGACCCTGCTGACCTCGGTGATCGGCATCGCGGCGGGGGCAGTTCAGGGCTATTTCGGCGGCCTGACCGACCTGATCTTTCAGCGTATCATCGAGATCTGGAGCGCGACGCCGACGCTTTACGTCATCATTATCGTGGCCGCGATCTGGCGCATGAATTTCTGGTTGATGGTCGGGCTATCGGTGGTGTTTGGCTGGGTTGGTCTGGTGGGGGTGGTGCGGGCAGAATTCCTGAGGGCGCGCAATTTTGAATATGTCCGCGCGGCGCAGGCCCTGGGCGTCAGCAGTCCCAAGATCATTTTCCGCCATGTCCTGCCCAATGCCATGGTCGCCACGCTGACCATGCTGCCCTTCGTGATCACCGGATCGATTGGCACGCTCGCCGCGCTGGACTATCTGGGCCTCGGCCTACCTTCCTCCTCACCCTCGCTTGGCGAGTTGACCCAGCAGGCCAAACAGAACATCCAGGCCCCCTGGCTGGCCTTTACCGCCTTTGTCACCTTTGCCACCATGCTGTCGCTGCTGGTCTTCATCTTCGAAGGCGTGCGTGACGCCTTTGATCCGCGAAAGACCTTTCGATGAGCCTGCTGCAGATCAACAACCTCAGCGTGACCTTTCGTCAGGAAGGCCGCGAGATCAGGGCCGTGCGGGGCATCAGCCTGCGCATTGAGGCGGGCGAGACGCTGGCGCTGGTGGGCGAAAGCGGGTCAGGCAAATCGCTGACCGCGCTGTCCACGGTCAAGCTTTTGCCCGATACCGCCGAGTATTCCGGCGAGGTTCTGTTCAAGGGCGCCGATACCCTGACCATGGCCCCGCGCACCTTGCAATCGCTGCGTGGCAACGATATCAGCTTTATCTTTCAAGAGCCTATGACCAGCCTGAACCCGCTGCACACGATTGAAAAGCAGCTGTCGGAAAGCCTTTTGTTGCATCAGGGCCTCGCGGGCGGCGCGGCTCGGGTGCGGGTGATCGACTTGCTGACCAAGGTCGGCATCAACGATCCGCAAAGCCGCCTGTCGGCCTATCCGCATCAACTCTCGGGCGGGCAGCGGCAGAGGGTGATGATCGCCATGGCGCTGGCCAATGGTCCGGAGCTGTTGATCGCGGACGAGCCGACCACGGCGCTGGATGTGACCATTCAGGCCCAGATCCTCGATCTTCTGGCCGATCTGAAACGCTCCGAAGGCCTCAGCCTTTTGTTCATCACCCATGATCTGACCATTGTGCGGCGGATGGCCGACCGCGTGGCGGTGATGAAGGACGGCGAGATTGTGGAAACCGGCCCGGTCGAGCAGGTGTTCACCGCGCCCCAGCATCCCTATACGATCGCGCTATTGGCGGCCGAGGCCAAGGGTCGCCCTATCCCGGTGCCCAGCGATGCGCCCCTGGTGCTAGTTGCGGAAAAGCTGCGGATCTGGTTTCCGGTCCAGCGCGGGCTTTTGCGCCGCACCGTCGGGCATATCAAGGCGGTGAACGATGTGAGCCTGCAATTGCGCCGGGGCGAAACCCTTGGCGTTGTTGGAGAAAGTGGCTCGGGCAAGACCACCCTTGCGCTGGCGCTCCTGCGCCTCCTGCCCTTCGAGGGTAGGGCCGTCTTTGCCGGCCGCGACCTCGGCGCCACCCACGGCGCCGATCTGCGCGCCCTGCGCCGCGACATGCAAATCGTGTTTCAAGACCCCTTCGGCAGCCTCTCGCCGCGCATGACAGCCGAGCAGATCATCGCCGAAGGGCTGGGCGTTCACGGCCTTCAGCCCGGCCGCGACCGGCGTGAGATGGTGGCGGAAATCATGGCCGAGGTCGGCCTCGACCCGGCCACCATGACGCGCTACCCGCATGAGTTTTCCGGCGGCCAGCGCCAGCGCATCGCCATCGCCCGCGCCATGATCCTGCGCCCGCAGCTCTTGGTTCTGGACGAGCCGACCTCGGCGCTCGATATGACCGTGCAGGTGCAAATCGTCGACCTGCTGCGCCAATTGCAGGAAAAATGGCAGCTGGCCTATCTGTTTATCAGCCATGATCTGCGCGTCGTGCGGGCGCTTGCGCACCGGGTCATGGTGATGAAATCGGGCGATGTCGTCGAAGAGGGCGATGCCGCCCAGATATTTGCCGCGCCGCAGAACCCCTATACGCAAAGTCTGCTGAAGGCGGCTTTTGGAACGGGATCCCTGAATTGAAGATCCTGTTCGTCCACCAAAACTTCCCCGGCCAGTTCCTGCATCTGGCGCCTGAACTGACCCGGCGCGGCCATAAATGCATGGCCCTGACCGATCAGGGAAACACCCGAAGCAGCCCGACGCCGGTCCTGCGCTACAAGCACGAGCCGATCGCCGTTGACCCCGCCGCCACCCGTTTGGGGCGCAACTTTACTCAAAACAGCGACCGGGGCGCGTGTTGCGCCCGTGCCGCCCTGCAGCTTCGCCAGCAAAAGGGCTATGTCCCCGATATCATCTTTGGCCATTCCGGCTGGGGCGAGACCCTGTTTCTCAAAGAGGTTTGGCCCGAGGCAAAACTGATCGTTTATGCCGAGTTCTACTACAAAGGCCGCGGCGCCGATGTGGGTTTTGACACCGAATTCAGCCCGGCTACCTTTGATCAGGTGATGATCGCCCAAGCGCGCGCCGCGCATCTGGGTCAGTCGATGATCCATGCCGATGCGGGCCTCACGCCGACCCACTGGCAAGCCTCCACCTTTCCGCCGCCGCTGCGCGCCATGATCGAGGTGATCTTTGACGGCGCCGATACCAACCTCGTGCGCCCGAACCCCAAGGCGAGCCTGACCCTGCCCAGCGGCAAAACCCTTCGCGCGGGCGACGAGGTTTTGACCTTTGTGAACCGAAATCTGGAGCCTTATCGCGGCTATCACACCTTCATGCGTGCCTTGCCCGAGGTGATGGCGGCGCGCCCGAATGCCGAAGTGGTAATCGTGGGCGGCGATGAGGTCAGCTATGGTGCGGCGTCGAAAGATGGCAAGGGCTGGAAAGAGACCTTTCTGGCCGAGGTGCGCGATCGGTTGGATATGTCCCGCGTGCATTTCATGGGCAAAGTGCGCTATCCGACCTTTCTCAGCATCCTTCAGGTCAGCCGCGCCCATGCCTATCTGACCTATCCCTTTGTCCTGTCCTGGTCGATGATCGAGGCGATGTCCGCTGGCTGCCATGTCGTCGGCAGCCACGTGCCCCCGGTCACCGAAGTGATCGAGGATGGGGTCAACGGATCCTTGGTGGATTTCTTTGATGTGCCGGGCTGGTCGCGGGCTTTGATTACTGCCTTGGGCGAGCCGGAACGCTTTGCCGACCTGCGCCGCGCTGCCCGGCAAGCCGTCATCAGCCGCTACGACCTGCGCAGCGTTTGTTTGCCGCGCATGGTTTCCTTTGTCGAGAGCTTTGCGACCAAACGCTGACCCTTGACGGCGCTACTCGGCTGCCATCAGCCGCCGCGAGGCCATCGGCCGTTGCGCAAAAAGCTCGATCACATTCGAAGCCCGCGGCGCAATCGTCGCCCCGGTCTTGGACATGGCGCCGATATCCTGCACGATTTGCGGCCAAAACTCTGACTTGACCAGCCGCAGACCGGTTTGAAACTGCGACGGCTCATCGAATGTTGGTGTCAGATGCACCAGATCGCCAACTTTCAAGATTTCATCCATCTGGGATCCCGGATCGCCCGAGGCCATATGGTCTGAGCCCGAAACAACGACCAATGCGTTGCGACCATCGGGGCGGATCCAAGCAATTATTCCAAGCATTATCGGACTCACTTCATTCATTCGAGTTGATCAAAAGAGAACAATTTTTTCAGTCTAGTCGGACAGGGGTCCGATGAAAGAGGTTAATGCTGATCACAATTGTTCGAAATTCGAACATCTTTGACCGGAATGTGGCCAAAACCGCTTGCCGGGCCCCTGTTTGGCCGGTTACTTTGGGGGATAAGTGACGAGGACGCCAAAATGCCTGCCGAAAAGACCAATTCCAAGCCGCAGAACCTGTCCGAATTGCGGATGGTTTTTGCGCGAAATCTGGCCACCCTGGTCGAGTTGGAACGTTCGGTTTCTGAAGCGGCGCGAAAGCTTCGAATCAGTCGCTCGCAGTTGAACCGGTTTTTGGCGGGCGAAACCTATCCGCGACCCGATATCTTGCAGCGGATTTGCCAGCATTTTGGCACCGATGCCCGCATTCTGACCCATCCGCTGTCCGAATTTCGCGCGCTGCCTGCTCCTCCAACTTCGTCGGCTCTGCGGCCGGGATTGATGGACGAGTTGGAAGCGGTGCCAATCACGGTGTTCCCGAATGGCATCTATGCGGAATGGATGCTGTCAACCCTGGAAATGGGCCTGGTCGAGCTGCATTTGGTGCGCGTTTATACCGAGGAAGAGCGCCGTTTGGGCAAGGTTCGGATCTCGATCCTCGCCTCGGCGCCGGGGATAAAGCGTTATCGCTATCCGATGGTGAATTGCGTGGCGCAGTATTTCATGCAGCGCGAAGGCTTTGCCTCCATCGACCGAGTGGCGGACGAGAGCTTTCATGCCTTTACCGCCTTTCGCGTGGGTTACGGCGCGGCGAATGGGGTTTTCCCCGGCTACAAGCTGTCGGGTCTGAGCCACCATCCCAACCGCCATTTCTCCCGGACCGCCTGCGTTTTGCAGCGCCTTTCGGGTGACACGAAAAGCTTGCTCAGCGCCGCCCGGATGCCGGAATTCATCAAGTTTTCCGAAGCTCCGCCGCTGATTCAGCGGATCCTCAAGGACATTCAAGAAGAATCCGGCCTGTGGCAGCCGCTTTAACCTGAGCCATATGCCCTTGCGTCCGCCGGTGATTTGATCAAATCTGCGCGCAGCGATGGGAGGGCCGTCAATGCGGGTATTGATCAACGGTTTCGGGCGGATTGGGCGTTCGGTTTTGCGCGCTTGGCTGCAGGACCGCGCCAAATGGCCGGGCCTGGAGATCGTCGCGGTCAATGACATCGCCTCGTCGCAGATGTGCGCTTATCTGTTTGAATTCGACAGTGTCTTTGGGCCGTGGAAGGGCATTGTCGCACTGGGCGATGCCGGGCTGGACGTGGACGGGCATGTCCTTGCCCTGACCCAGGCTTCCGATCTTTCGACGCTGAACCTTGCGGGGATCGATCTGGTGCTGGAATGCACCGGGCGCGCCGATACGGCTGAGGTTGCTTCGCGCGGGCTGCGGTCAGGGGCGGGGCGGGTGCTGATTTCCGGCCCCTCGGCGGCGGCTGAATTTACCGTAGTTCTGGGGGCAAATGAGGCGGGCCTTGGCGGGCAAAGGCTGGTTTCTAATGCCTCTTGCACCACCAATGCGCTGGCGCCTTTGGTGGCGCTGATTGACCGGGAATGGGGGCTGGTCAGCGGCTCGATGACCACGGTGCATTGCTATACCGGCAGCCAGCCCACGCAAGACGCCCCCGCCGCCGATTTCGCGCGCAGCCGGGCGGCGGCGCTGTCGATGGTGCCGACGACCACCTCGGCGCAGCGCCTTTTGGATATGGTGCTGCCCGCGCTTGCCGGCAGGATTATGGGCTCGGCGGTGCGGGTGCCGGTGGCTTCGGTATCTTGCGTTGATCTGACGGTGCTGACGGACAAGCGCCCGGACCCGCACAGCGTCAATGCCGCCTTCCGCGCGGCGGGCGGGGTGATTGGGGCAACGGACCAGCCGCTCGTCTCTACCGATATGCGCGCTCGGCCGCAAAGCATCATCATGGCCTGCCCCGAAACCCGCACCACGGGTCAGGGCCTGCTGCGCGTCTTTGGCTGGTATGACAACGAATGGGGCTTTTCCAACCGGATGCTGGATATCGCCCTGCGCATGGGGTGATCAAGCGTTCAGAGCCTTTTCGAGCCGATCGAGGAAGTGATCGACATTGGCCAGTGAAAACACCAAAGGCGGGCGGATTTTCAGGACATTGCCGCGCGGCCCGGTTGAGGAAATCAGCACCCTTGCCGAGCGCATATGATTGACCACGCGGGCCGTGCGGGCGGCATCGGGCAGCAGCGGATTGCCGTCAGCCACAATCTCCGCCCCCAAAAAAAGCCCCGCGGCGCGGATCGGCCCGAGGGCCGGGTTGCGGGTGGCAAGCGCCTCTAGCCCAGCACGAAACGCCGCGCCTACCTTGGCGGCGTTTTGCATCAGCCCTTCGTTTTCAATCACTTCCATCACCGCCATCGCCGTGGCCGCCGCCACCGCATTGCCGCCAAAGGTATTGAAATACCGGGCCTTGGCGCCAAACGCCTCGATCACGCGGGGCTGCAAGACCAGACCCGCCACCGGATAACCATTGCCCATCGGCTTGCCCAAAGACACCATATCGGGCAGCACGCCATGCCGCTCAAACCCCCACATCGCGCCGCCCGTGCGCCCGAAACCGGGCTGCACCTCATCCGCGATGAAAAGCCCGCCCGCCCCGCGAATGGCCGCGACCGCCGGGGCCAGAAAGCCCAATGGATCAGTGAAAACCCCGTCCGAGGAAAAGACCGTATCCACGATCAGCGCCGCCGGTTTGATGCCGCGGCGCACAAGATCATCAATCGCGGCCTGCACGCCGGCGGCAAAGGCAGCCCCCAGATCGCCGGGCAGGCGCAGGGGGTCGGGGGCCGGAATAGTGCGGACATGAGTGCCCAGATCGACGCCGCGCCCAAGGCTGGGCGACATGGCCGCGATCGCCGAGGTCACGCCGTGATAGGCGTTTTCGGTGACGATAAACCCGGTGCCCCCGGTGTGCGCCGTGGCGATCCGAAACGCCAGATCATTGGCCTCGGACCCGGTGCAGGTGAACATCACATGCGACAGCTCTGGCGGGAAATAAGACAGCAGCTTTTCCGCATAGCTCAGCACGCCGTCGTGCAGATATCGGGTATGGCTGGAAAAAATCGCTGACTGCCGTGCTGTCGCCGCCACCACATGCGGGTGGCAATGCCCGACCGAAGCGACGTTGTTATAGGTATCCAAATACGCATTGCCCGCCGGATCATAAAGCCAAACCCCCTCGCCGCGCACCAGATGCACCGGGGTCTCATAGAACAGCCGATAGGAGGGCCCGAGGAGCCGACGCCGCCGCTCGGCCAGCGCCAGCTCCGCCGGCTCCAGATCGCCCTTGCCGGGCTGATAGGCGTTCGGCATCGCGCCGGGCAGTTGAGAAGCGTCGGTCATGGCAACCTCAAAGCGGTAAGAAGGGAATGGACGGCGCTGCCTTGGTCCAGCGCGCCGAGGGCCAAAAGCCCCGCGCGCGAGCGTTGCACATTTCGCAGGATATAGGGCGCGTTTTCGGGGTAGCGTTTGGCCCGGTGGCCGGTGATGCACAGGGTGGTCACAAAGCGGGTCTGGGTGAGGGCGATCAGCAAGGCCGCCTCTGCATGCAGCAGCGGCAGGACGGCGTGATAGGCGGCAGCTACTTGGATCAGGCTGGTCATAGGCTGGGCCGCATCGATGAGGTAGCTGGCGGCGACGGCCAGATCGCAGACCAAAGGCGTGCGCACCATGTCACCGAAATCAAGGATCCCGGTCACGGTCTCGCCCGTCGGCCCGGTCAGAATGTTGTGGGGGTTCAGGTCGTTATGCACCACTTGCCAGCGCAGATTGGGCAATTGCGGCGCGATATCGCGGTCAAACCGGTCCAGCGCAGCCTTGCCCGCGCCGCGCAGATCGGCCGGCACATCGGGCAGCATGGGCCGCAGCGCGGCGGCCTGTTTGATATCCCATTGCAGCACATGACCCGCAGCCGGATCGCTAAAGCCCTGCAGTCCGCGGCTCAGCCGGGCGGCCATATCCCCGACGGCGCTGCGCAGGGTGGTCGAAGGCGCGGCGCGGTGCATCAGGCTGCCTTCGAGATAGGTCAGGACACGCAAAATGCCCTGGGGTAGGGTCACGTCGGGCGCGCCTTGCGGGGTGCGGATCACCCGCGGCACTGGCAATTTTGACGATTCGAGGTGGATCAGCGCGCGGGTTTGAAGGCGGGTCACCTCGGACGGCTCGGCCGGATTGGCCAGTTTCACCACGAAATCGCCGCCCGTCGTGGTCAGCTTATAGTTCACATCCCGCTCGGAGGTCAGGGCGGTCAGGGTGCCCGTCAGGCCATAATGCTGCGCCAGGGCCTGCGCGGCGACCCGCGGCGGGAAATCGGGCGGTGGCGAGGACAGGCTCGCGCCAAGCAGGGGGGCAGGGGTCATCAGGCGCGTCCTTTTGGGGTATCAAGGCGCAAGGGGCCGAGCCCTGTCAACCCCGAGCGCGGGGGTTCAGCGTAATCACCGCGACGCCTGCCAGCACGATCAGCCCGCCGAAAAGTTGGCCCCAATGCGGCACTTCGCCTAAGAAGACCACGCCGCCGACAACGGAAAAAAGCGGCAGCAGCAGCACGAAAGGCGCAACCTTGCCGACCTCGTGACGCAGGATCAGCCCATTCCAGATCAGATAGCCGGTGCAGGTCATCACCAGCCCCAGATACAGAACCGCCGCCCAAGCGCCCGGTCCCGCGCTTTGCGCCGCCGCGATTTGCCCGGTCTCGAAAAGGGCCGAGGCGACGAAAAGCTGCGGCGCGGCCAGCACCGCCAGCCAAGCGGTCACCGAGATCGGCGTCATGCGCCGCAAGCCCCGCAGATTGACTTGGCCCAGCGCCCAGGTGGCGGCCCCGAGCACCAGAAACAGCACCGCGCGGCCCTCGCCCTCCAGCTTTACCTGACCCGCGATCAGACCCACCCCGATGAAGGCAATCGCAATGCCGGTCCATTTGCGGGCGGTCGGGCGCTCGTGAAACAAGAGCGCGGCGAAGAGCACCATGAAGGGCACTTCCAGCTGCACGATCAGCGCGGCAAGGCCGGCGTCCACTCCGTTCACCCCGGTAAAGGTCAGCGCATAGGCCAATGTGGCGCCAACAAAGGAGATGCCCG
>CAIYZT010000060.1 GCA_903930735.1 uncultured Paracoccaceae bacterium
GCGGCGGTTGTGGGCGTGTCGTTATACTTGGATGACATCGCGCCCATGGCGTCGAAAAGGCAGGACAGCGTCCAGTCCAACTCCTCGCCGCCGCCGGCAAAGACGATGTCCTGCTTGCCCATCTGGATCTGCTCAACCCCGTTGCCGATACAATGGGCAGAGGTCGAACAGGCCGAGGTGATCGAATAATTCACGCCCTTGATCTTGAACGGGGTGGCAAGGCAGGCCGAATTGGTGCTGCTCATGCAGCGGGTCACCATGAAGGGCCCCATCTTTTTCGGCGCGCCCTTGTTGATCACCGCATCAAACGCGGCAAAAAAGTTCGACGTCGAAGGCCCACCGGACCCCATGATCAGCCCCGAACGCGGGTTCGAGACATCGGATTCCTCTAACCCGGAATCCGCAATCGCCTGTTTCATCGCCAAAAAGTTGTAGGCCGCTCCCGGCCCCATGAACCGCAAATCACGCTTGTCGATATGGTCTTCCAACACGATCTGCGGCATGCCGTGGATCTGGCTGCGAAAGCCATGTTCAGCATATTGCGGGGCAAAAGAGATGCCGGATTTCCCCGTGCGAAGCGAGGCTTCGACCTCGGCCGCATTGTTGCCGATGGACGATATGATGCCAATTCCAGTGATGACGACGCGGCGCATGGGATTTCCTTTCGCAGTTGGGTCAGCTTGCCGAAAGGGCAACCTTCATGTCTTTGACCATATAGATCACTTCGCCGTCCGCCTCGACGATGCCGTCGGCCACGCCCATGGTCAGGCGGCGGCTGGTCATGGCCTTGGTGAAATCTACCTTGTAGGTCAGCATCTTGCGGTCGGGGCGGACCATTCCGGTCAGCTTTACCTCGCCCACGCCCAGCGCATAGCCGCGCCCTTGCCAGCCGCGCCAGCCAAGGTTGAAGCCGGTCAATTGCCACAAACCGTCAAGGCCAAGGCAGCCCGGCATGATCGGATTGCCGGGAAAGTGGCAGTCAAAGAACCACAGCTCCGGGGTGATATCGAACTCGGCCACCACATGGCCCTTGCCGTGCAATCCGCCGTCCTCAGAGATCTCGGTGATGCGGTCCATCATCAGCATGGGCGGGGCCGGCAATTGTGCATTGCCGGGGCCAAACAACTCTCCCCTTGCGCATTTCAAGAGGTCGTCCTTGCTGAAACTTGACGGAAATATACCCATGCCGCACCAAACTCCCTAGGTCATGGCGCTGGTGTATCAGAGGCGGGGAAGGGGGCGCAAGGGCGCGGGGTTTGGGCGGCATTTGGGGGCGGGGGCGGGATTCCGTTTGATCCTTGGGGCTCTTGGCTGATATACAGGGTCAAACCTGTGCAAAGGCCCCGGCTTGACCCATCCGCGCACCTCAGATTGGCTATCGGGCGGCGGGCTGCGGCCCACGCGGCAAAGGCTTGCCTTGGCGGCGCTGTTGGTGGGCGACGGGCAGAACCGGCATGTCACCGCCGAATGGCTTTTTGGCGCGGCGGCAGAGGCGGGGGAGAAGGTCAGCCTTGCCACGGTCTACAACACCCTGCGCGCCTTTTGCGAGGCGGGGCTGATGAATGAAGTCGTGGTCGACGGCGCGCGCAGCTATTTCGACACCCGCATGGATGATCACCCGCATTTTTACTGGGAAGACAGCCATACCCTGACCGACGCTCCGGCCGATGATCTGACCATCGCCAGCCTGCCCGCCGCGCCCGAGGGGATGCAGATTTCGCGCGTCGATGTGGTCATCCGGCTGAAACGGGCCTGAGGCCAAGATCCTTGTTGCTGTGCGGTCTCAGCTTGTTGCATAATCGTACAACAAGGAGTCGCCATGCCGCAGATCCGCACCGATTTCCCTTTTGACGTCGAGGTTACCGAGACCCTCTGGATCCCGCTGCCCGATGGCACGCGGCTGGCGGCCAAGCTGTGGCGGCCGATGGGGGCAGGGCGGCACCCGGCCATTCTGGAATACCTGCCCTACCGGCACCGCGACGGCACACGCGCCCGCGATCAGGGGATGCACGGCTATCTGGCGGGCCACGGCTATGCCTGCCTGCGCGTCGATATTCGCGGCATGGGCAATTCCGAAGGGCTGCTGCTCGACGAATATTCCGTTCAAGAGCAGCTTGATGGCGTCGATCTGGTGGCATGGATCGCCGCGCAGGATTGGTGCGACGGGCAGGTGGCGATGATCGGCATTTCCTGGAGCGGCTTTAACGGCCTTCAGATCGCCGCCCGCCGCCCGCCTGCGCTGAAGACCGTGATCACCGTGGGTTTCACTGATGACCGCTTTGCGACCGACGTGCATTACGTCGGCGGCTGCCTGTCCAAGGATAACTTCGACTGGTCCGCCACCATGCTGGCCCAGAACGATCTGCCCCCCGATCCGGCCGAATTTGGCCCCGGCTGGCGGACGGAATGGCTGAAACGGGCCGAGGCGAACGAGCCTTGGGCCCATATCTGGTTCGCCCATCAGCGCCGCGATGCCTATTGGCGGCAAGGCTCGGTCTGCGAGGATTACAGCGCCATTCAGGTGCCGGTCTATGCCGTCTCGGGCTGGGCGGACAATTATTCCGAAGCGGTGCCGCGCCTTTTAGCCAACCTCAAATCCCCGGCGCGCGGCCTGATCGGCCCTTGGGCGCATAGCTTTCCGCAGGAGGTGGCGGTGGAGCCGGCCATCGGCTGGCTGCAAGAGGTGCTGCGCTGGTGCGGTCACTGGATGAAGGGCGCGCAGACCGGCATCATGGACGAGCCGATGCTGCGGGTCTGGATGCAGGAGCCAGCGCGCCCGGCGACCTGCTATACCAAGCGGGCGGGCCGCTGGGTGGGTGAGGCCATTTGGCCCAGCCCCCATATCACCGAACTGGCCTTGCACCTGAACGCGGGCGGGCTTTTGTCTATTGGCGCTGGCCCGGTTGTCCCCGCCTCCCTCTGCTCGCCGCTTTGGGTCGGGCTGACGGCGGGCGAGGTCGGGCGGTATGGTGGGGATGCCGATTGGCCGACCGATCAGCGGCTCGATGATGGCGGATCGCTGGTATATCGCTCGGCCCCCCTGCAGGCGCGCTGCGAAATCATGGGTGCGCCGCGCCTGCATCTGCGCTTCAGCGTCGACAAACCGGTGGCCTTGGCGGCGGTTCGGCTCAATGATATCTGGCCCGATGGCGCCTCCTCGCGCGTTACGGTCGGCCTGTTGAACCTGACGCACCGGGACAGCCATGAAGACCCCCAACCGCTGGTTCCCGGTCAGATATATGAGGCCATTGTCGAGCTGGACGATATCGCCCATGCCTTTGCACCGGGCCATTCCATCGGCGTGTCCCTCTCTACCAGCTATTATCCCATCGCCCACCCTTCCCCTGAAATGGCCACCCTGACCCTGCACCAAGGCGCTAGCCGCCTGATCCTGCCGCAGCGCCCCCCGCAGCCAAGCGACGCCGATCTGCGCGCCTTTGATCCGCCGGAGCAGGCCGAAAATTCACCCCATACCTACCGCAGCACCGAAGGCGCGCCGCGCCGAGTGACCCACGATCTGCTGACGGGCCGCTATCAGGTCGATTTCCCACGCTGGACCTATGCCGTTGATTTCCATGACATTGCCACCACCGTGACCTCTGCCGGAATGGTGCGCCACGAGGTCTGCGAGGGCGATCCTTTATCTGCTGTCACCACCACCGAATATACCGTCTCCATCGCCCGCCCCGATGCCACCGCCGGGCACCATTCCACCGGCAGGCTTTCCTGCGATGCCACCCATTTCCGCCTGCAATCCCAGTTGACTGTGACCGAGAACGGGCAGACGATTTTCGAATGCTCCTGGGACAAAAGGATCGCCCGTGACCTTATGTGACACCAGATGAGGGCCTTGACCCAAGACCTGCCCAGCGACGCGCCCGGCCGGGTGCACCGCCTTGGCGCCTTGGGTTTTGGTGCGCCCGGCGCGCGGCCCAAGGCCTATCTGCAAGCCGGCCTTCATGCTGACGAGATGCCGGGGCCGTTGATCGTGCACCACCTCAGCAGGCTTTTGGCGGCGGCCGAGGCCGAGGGTAGGCTGATCGGCGAAGTGATCTTGGTGCCGCTGGCCAATCCGATCGGCTTTGGCCAATGGGTGCAGAACAAACCGCAAGGCCGCCAAGACCTGAACTCGATGTTGAATTTCAACCGCGATTTTCCCGATCTGGCGGAGCTATGCGGCGATGATCTGGCAGGCCAGCTTGGCCCCGATCCAGCCCAAAACCGCGAGATCATCCTGGCCGCTTTCGCCGCCGCCCTGCACGATCTGCCCGCGCCCGACGAGGGCACCGCGCTGCGCCGTGCGCTGATGCTTTTCTCCTACGATGCTGATCACGTCCTCGATCTGCACTGCGATCACCACGCGATCCTGCATCTTTACACCTCCCCTGCCCACCCCACCCAAACCCGCCATCTTGCTCAAAGCATGGGGGCCGAGCTGGCTCTTCTGGCCGAGGTTTCGGGCGGAAACGCCTTTGACGAGGCCCATTCGGCCCCCTGGCACCTGCTCGCTCAGAGGTTCGGCGCGGCAAAACCGGTCCCGCCCGGCCCCTTTGCCGCGACCTTGGAATATCGCGGGCAGTTTGATGTCAGCGACGCGCAGGCCGCCAGCGATGCGGCCAATCTGATGACCTATCTCGCCGGGGCAGGCGTCATTCAGGGTCCCTGCGAACCCGCGCACCCGGCCCCGCTGGTGTATCCTCTGGCAGGCGCTGCCGAGATCACCGCGTCCCAAGGCGGCATCGTCACATGGACTGTTCCCCCCGGCACGCCAGTGACTCGCGGGCAGATTATCGGCCATGTGACCGACCCTGTTTCCGGCGCGCGCACCGCTACTTGCGCGCCGATCGACGGGCTCCTCTTTCGCCAAGAACTTTGGCGCCAATGTCTGCGGGGGCAAAGCCTCGCCCATGTGGCCGGCCCCGTGCCGATCCGCAGCGGAAATTTGCTATCAGATTGAAAAACAAGCGACAGCAGAGGGAAGAACCATGAAAATGCACCTAAGAACCACGACCGCCGGGCTTGCCCTTTTGGCCCTCGTCGCCTTTGCCCTGCCGGCACGCGCCGATGACACGCTGGACCGGGGCGTGGGTTCAGAATGGTCCTCGCTTGACCCCCATGTCAATTTCGATGCCGCTGCCGCCTGGATCCTGGCCGATGCCTATGAGGGGCTGGTCAATTTCGATTCCAAGGGCGCGCTTATCCCCGGCGCCGCCGAAAGCTGGGATATGTCGGAAGACGGAAAGACCTATACCTTCCACCTGCGCGCGGGGCTGAAATGGTCGAACGGCGATCCCTTGGTAGCGCAAGATTTCGTCAACGGCATGCTGCGCACGCTGAACCCCGAAACGGCCTCTGAAAAGGGCTATTACTTTTACTCCAGCGTCCAAGTCAAAGGCGCGGCGGGCCTCGCGAACGGCGAGACCACCGATGTCTCGACCCTCGGTGTGACCGCCCCCGATGAGCGCACAGTCGTCATCGAAATGGTGGCCCCCGCCCCGCACATGCTGCAACTGATGAGCTCGTTCCAGATGGCGCCGCTGCATGGGCCGAGCGTTGCCGCCCACGGCTCCGCCGCCTTCATCGACCCCGCTTTGGTGGTGTCCAATGGCGCCTATGTCATTCGCGAAGTCGTCCCGCAAAGCCATGTCCTGCTAGAGAAAAACGCGAATTACTGGGACGCGGCCAAGGTCAGTATTCCCTTCGTGAAATACCATGTCACCGAAGATGTGAACACCGAACTGCTGCGCTACAAGGCCGGCGAGATTGACGTAACCTACGACATCCCTCTCGCCCAGATGGAAAGCCTGAAGACGGAAATGCCGGGCGAAGTGCTGACCTTTCCCTCGACCTATCTGATCTATTATTCCTTCAACCTCTCGCTGCCGCCCTTCGACAATGTCGATCTGCGCCGCGCTCTGAGCCTGGCCATCGACCGTGAGGTTCTGGAAGGAAAGATCGTCAAAGGCGGCGCGATTCCGACCTATTCCTACGGTGGCGGCTTTGATCCGGCCTATCTAGGCCCCCAAATCGTCGAAGCTTCGATGACGCAAGCCGAGCGTGAGGCGCTGGCGAGGGAGCTTTATGCCAAGGCAGGTTTTGGCCCGGACAATCCGCTGAAACTCTCGGTCGCCTCGACCGTGGCCGAGATCAACGTCAAGCGCGCCAATGGCATTGCGCTGATGTGGAAAAAGGTTCTGGGCGTGGAAACCGAGGTGAATGCGCAGGAACGCAAGGCCTGGCTCGACCTGTTCTACACCGATGATTGGGGCGTGTTTGCCGATAACCTCGTCGGCGATTTCGCTGGTCCCGAGACCTTCTTGTCCTACATGCGCCCCTCGGCGGAACCCGGTTACGACTGGGTGAAACCCGAATATGACACGGCCATGGATGTGGCAGCGGCGATCCCGGATCTGCCAAAACGTTACGAGGCGCTTGCCGCGGCCGAAAAGATCCTGCTCGACGATTACATCTTCGCCCCCATCGCGATCGAGCCGTACCGCCATCTGGTCAAACCGAACGTCAAAGGGTTCGAGCCTTCGGTCGCGGGCTATCACAACTCGCAGTTCATAACGCTCGAATAGGGCATGATCCCCTTCGTCGCCAAACGCCTGTGGAACGGGTTTCTGACGCTGGCCGCGCTGGCCACGCTGACCTTTTTCGTGATGCGTCTGGCGCCGGGGGGACCGTTTTCCCGCAACCGCAAGATCTCGCCCGAGGTGCAGGCCAATATCGAGGCCGCCTTTCATCTGGACGAACCTGTTTATCAGCAGTTCGCCCGCTACATCTGGGGAATTCTGCGTGGTGATCTGGGCCCCTCTACCCGGTTCCGCGACTATTCGGTGAATGATCTGATCGCGGCGGGCCTGCCCACATCCCTGACCATCGGTTTCTGGGCCATCCTCGTGGCCGCGCTCGTGGGTATCGCCCTTGGCCTTGCGGGCGCGCTGCGCCGCAACGGCTGGACCGACTACGCCGCAGGCGCCGTCGGCGTGATCGGCATCGCCATCCCGATTTTCATCATCGGCCCGCTCATGCAGGCCTATTTCTCGGTCTATCTGGGCTGGCTGCCGGTGGGGGGGTGGAACGACGGCTGGCGCTCGCTGATCCTGCCGGTGCTGGTCCTCGCCCTGCCAAATATCGCCTATATCTCGCGGCTGACCCGGTCCTCCACCATCGAAGTTCTGCGCGAAAACCACGTCCGAACCGCCCGCGCCAAAGGCATCGGCCCCGCCCGCGTGCTGCTTGGCCATGCCATGACTGGCGCGCTTTTGCCCGTCATCGCCTATCTCGGCCCGGCCTCCGCCGCGCTGATCACCGGCTCGATCCTGATCGAAACCGTCTTTGCCCTGCCCGGCATTGGCCGCTTTTTTGTCGATGCCGCGCTGAACCGCGATTATCCTTTGGTGATGGGAATCACGCTAGTTTATGGCGGATTTCTGATCATTTTCAACATCATGACTGATCTCGTGCGTGGCTGGCTAGACCCGCGGATCCGCCATGAAGGCTGACCTCCCCAAGCTCCGCTCTGCCGCATCCGTTCAATTCAGCCGCTTTAGCGCCAACCGGATGGCGATGATTTCGGTCTGGCTGCTCGCCCTCACCGTCGCCCTTTGTTTCCTCGGCCCCTATGCCTTTCCCTTCACCGCAGAGGATGCCGATTTCGACAATATCTCGGCGGGGGTGGACCTGTTTTCAATCCACCCCTTCGGCACCGACGACTATGGCCGCGACCTGCTGATCCGGGTGCTAGAGGGCGGGCAGGTCTCGCTGATGATCGGCTTTCTGGGCGCGCTTGTGGCCGGGGTCATCGGGGTCTTATACGGCGCCGTCGCAGGCTTTGCCGGGGGCCGCACCGACAATATCATGATGCGCTTTGTCGAGGTTCTCTACGGATTCCCCTACGTGATCCTGGTAATCCTGCTCTCGCTTTTGCTTGGTGGCGGCACGCTCGCCCTCTTCACCGCGCTGGTTTTCACCCTCTGGCTAACCCCCGCCGTCATCGTCCGCGCCCAGGCGCAATCGCTTTCGCGGCGCGAGTTTATCGAGGCGGCGCGGGCGGGAGGCATGACATCCTGGCAAATCGTGACACAACATATAGTGCCCAACACGATCAGCCTCGTCATCGTTTACGGCAGCCTTCTGGTGCCCGAAGTGATCCTGTCAGAGAGCTTTCTGTCCTTCCTCGGTATCGGCATCAAAGAGCCGCAGGCCTCGTGGGGCAACCTCATTCAGATCGGCACCAGCCAGATGGCAACCGATCTGCGGCTCCTGCTGCTGCCCGGCACCCTGCTGGCGCTGGTGCTGTTTTGCCTGAATTTCATTGCCGATGGATTGCGAGACGCCTTTGACCCAAATGAACACTAACCTTCTGTCTCTGCACGATCTTTCGGTGCATTTCGCCCATGGCGGCGGGCAGACGACCGTGGTTGACCGCGTCAGCCTGACCCTTGGCGCGGGCGAGGTTCTGGGCATTGTTGGCGAAAGCGGCTCGGGCAAAAGCCAGTTGCTTTTTGCCCTGATGGGCCTGCTCGCCAGCAACGGTAATGCCACAGGGCATGCCCTTTTTGACGGCCAGGATCTTTTGTCCCTGCCAACAAAGGCGCTCGACCGCGTGCGCGGGGCGAGCCTGTCGATGATTTTTCAAGATCCGATGACCGCCCTGAACCCCTATAAACGCATTGGAGATCAACTGGCCGAGGGGCTGATCCACCATCAGGGCCTCCCGCGCGCCGCAGCGCTGGCCGAGGCGAGCCGGATGCTGGACCGCGTGCGCATTCCGGATGCCCCCCGCGCCGCGCGCCGCTATCCGCATGAGTTTTCGGGCGGTATGCGCCAGCGCGTGATGATCGCCATGGCGCTGCTGGTCAAACCGAAACTGCTGCTGGCGGACGAGCCTACCACCGCGCTTGATGTGACCATACAGGCGCAAGTACTTGATCTGATGTTGGAAATCGCGCATGAAACGGGAACGGCGATCATCCTTGTCACCCATGATCTGGGGGTGGTCGCCCGCATCTGCGACCGCGTCGCGGTCCTGTACGGCGGCCGCATCATGGAAGAAGGCCCCGCCGAAACGATGCTATCGGACCCCCGTCACCCCTATGCGCGCGGCCTTCTGGCCACCACCCCGCGCCTGGAGGCTGCGATCACCCCGCGCTTGCCAACCATCCCCGGCGCCCCGCGTTCGGGCGGCGCGATGCTGCCCTCTTGCCCCTTCGCGCCGCGCTGTTCGGACAAGATGCCCGCCTGTGATCACATGCCGCCGCTCCGTGATATCGGCCCCGAAAGGCGCCTCGCCTGCCATCTGGAACCCGCGCCATGACCCCGGTCCTAGAGGCGCGCAATCTGACCGTCGGCTACAAAATTCCCGGCGGGCTTTTTGCCCGGCCGCAAACCCTGCCGATCGTGCAAGAGGTGAATATCTCGCTACTGCCCGGCCAAACCCTTGGCATCGTGGGTGAATCTGGTTGCGGAAAGTCCACTCTTGGCCGAGCCCTCATGTATCTGATCAAACCCCTCGCCGGCGAAGTCCTGTGGAGCGGCCAGAACCCGGCCCAGATGTCGCCCGAGGTTTTGCGCAAAAACCGCGCCCAGATGCAGATCATCTTTCAAGATCCGATTGCCGCGCTGGACCCGCGAATGACCCTCGCCCGGATCCTGTCGCGCCCGCTCGCCACCTTCGAGCCGCAGCTTTCCAAAACCGATGTCCAGACGCGCGTTGCCGAGGCTTTGCAACGCGTTGGCCTCTCGCCCGATTTCGCCGCCCGCTATCCGCATGAATTGTCGGGCGGTCAGGCGCAGCGTGTCGGCATCGCGCGGGCCATTATCGGGCGGCCCAAGGTGATCATCTGTGATGAGCCGGTCTCGGCGCTCGATGTTTCCATTCAGGCGCAGGTGGTGAACCTCTTGATGGATCTTCAGGCCGAGATGGGTCTGGCCCTCGTCTTCATCTCCCACAACCTGGCCGTCGTGCGCCATATCAGCCATCAGGTGATGGTGATGTGCCTTGGCCGCACGGTCGAACAGGCCCCGCGCGATGCGTTTTACGCCCGTCAACTGCACCCCTACGCCGCTGCCCTGAAACAGGCGGTTCCCGAACCCGATGTCGCGGCCGAGCGTCTGCGCCGGGGCCAGTCGCTGCCCGGCGAATTGCCCTCCATCGCCCATCCGCCGCCCGGCTGCGTCTTTTCCTCGCGCTGCCCGCAGGCGCAGGACCTGTGCCGCACGGCCCGGCCCCTGCTCAAATCCTACGGCTCCGGCCGCCAGGGCGCCTGCCATTTCATCGAGGCCCCGCCATGACCGACCTTGCCGACCATTGGGCCGCCTTGCCCAATTTCACCACGATCCGCGCCTCGGCGAACGGCAATTGGGCGTTCTTCACCTGCGGCGGGCTGACCGAAGTGGACGAGCTTTACGCCGTCCCTACCGATGCCAGCGCCCCCGCGATGCGGCTGACGAGTTCCTCCGACCACGTCTCGATCCGTGATGTTTCTGCCGATGGTCAGCGCGTGATCCTCGCCCAGTCGCGCAATTCCAATGAGCATGACCACCTTTTGCTGCTGGACCGCGCCTCGGGCCAGTTGACCCAGCTAACCCCGACGCAGGACAGCCATTACCTTTACGGCGGCAGCTTTACCGCCGATGGCAGCGCCGTCATCTTCATCGCGGATTTCGACTATAATGCGGGCAGCAATACCGCCGGCGGCTGCATTTGGCGCCAGGATATTGCCACCGGCCAACGCACCTGCCTTGCCCGCTCGGACTCCTCCTTTTACATCGGCCCCAAACTCTGCCCCGATGGCACGCAGATCCTCTGGCACCGCCACGATGCCAAGCCGGGCGCCACGCAGCTATGGCTCTTGAACGTCGACGGTTCGCGCGCGCGCGAGGTTCTGCGCCTGACCGATAAGGCCAATACGCGGGGCGAGTGGATCAGCGACAGCCAGATCGCCGTGGTCAGCGACCATCAAGGCCACGATCAGCTTGGCATCCTCGATCTGCAAACCGGCCTGAACTGGCTGGACGGCGAGCCGGACCTGCTGCCCCATGATATCATCGCGGGCACCGATGGGCGGCTCGCCTGCATCGCCCATGACCAATCCCGCAGCCATGCCGTCCTCTTTCCGGGCGGCAAGGCCTTGCACAATCACTCTGGCCGCCGTTCCCTTCTGCCGCATGATGCGCTGCCGAATAGCGGCTGGCTGGCCGAGGCCTATGATGCGGGCGCCCCGCATCAGATCGTGGCGATTGCGGCGGACGGCACCTGCAGGGCCATCTTCACCGCCCCACCAGACCCCCAGCGCAGCTATATCGCCCCCACCGATTTCCGCTGGAATGTCAGCGATGGCACCGCATTGCAAGGCTGGCTCTACCGCCCCGAAGGCCCCTCAAAGGGCTTCATCGCCTATATCCACGGCGGGCCCACATGGCATTCCGAAGACTGGGTCAACCCCAAGATCGCCCATTGGGTCCAGTCCGGCTTTACCGTGCTGGACCCTAATTATCGCGGCTCCACCGGCTTTGGTCATGACTTCCGCGAGGCGGTCAAGGTTGATGGCTGGGGCGGAGCAGAGCAGACCGATATACGCGCAGGGATCGAGGCCTGTGTCGCGCAAGGCCATGCAACGCTTGGAAAAATCGGTATAGCGGGCAATTCTTATGGCGGATTTTCCTCTTGGACCGGCATCACCCGCCACGCCGATCTGATCAATGCCGCGATCCCGATGTGCGGCATGTACAAGCTGGATATCGACTACTACGCCACCGAAATGCCGCATGGTCGCGCCTATAGCGAAGAGATGATGGGCGGCACGCCCGAGGAGTTCCCCGAGAAATACGACAATGCCTCGCCCGGCCGGTTCATCCATCAGATCAAGGGCGCGGTGATGATCGTGCATGGGCTGGCGGACAGCAATGTCGGCCCCGAAAACACCCATTGCGCGATCCGCGATCTGACCGCCGCCGGCATCCCCCACAGCACGATCTTGTACCCCGACGAAGGTCACGGCGTCTTTCGCCGCACCAATGTCGCCGATTACCTGCGCCGCTCGGTCGCCTTTTTCAACGCGGCCTTTGTGGGCGCACCGGATTAGCGGCGGATTGCCTTCAATCTGATTCAAATTGAAGGCAATCCAAGACAGATGCAGTCTGGGAATGTTGCGGTTCCTTTCCCCAGGGTGAACCCGAACAAAAGCAACACGCTCCAGAGCGCCTCACTCAGGTCACCAGATCCCACTTCTGGGCTCCTCCGCGCCAAGATACGCCCTAAGGTGCTGCGCTATGGCCGCCTGATTGCCTATCGCTCCGAGGGGGGCTGGAGGTTATCCGCGCCGCCGCCCCCTATTTGCACAACGTGATCTGGCATTCCAATTTTGACGCCAGAGTGCTGCTGGAAACCCTCCGTCTGCGGCTGTCCTTTGTCCGCGATCCCCAAAATCTGGTCTGGCTGGACGATCTAAGCCACCTCAGCCCTGCCGAGCTTGAGGACTACCACAAGACCATCCGCTGCCCGCTCTCACGCGACATTTATCTAAAAGGAGCGGTCTGCATGAATGAGGGTCAGATGGTCGAGGAATGCGCCGACGGGATGCTGACCAATACCATGGTCATGCAAGAGCTGAGCATCCCCCGAAGGTGCGGGCCTGTGCTATCCTCTGCTCGGAAACCCCATACAATCCATGATGTTGAAGGGCCCGGCGACGATCGATCTATCAGCGCCCTAACTACCCAACCAGCAGGACAACCCAAGCCACCCCGCCCGCCAGCGCCGTCACCGCCACCAAGGCCGACCCGCAATCCTTGGCCTTTTTGGCCATCGGATGCAGCGCAGTCGAGATATAGTTCACCGCCTCTTCAATCGCCGTATTGGCCAGTTCCGCCGCCAAGATCAGCAGCCCCAAGGCCAGGATCAGCGCCCGCTCGGCCGGGGTCAGATCGACAACCAAGGCCAAACCCGCTGAGAGGACATTCACCAACGTCCATTGCCGCAGGCTCTTTTCGCTGGCCCAGGCCGCGATCCATCCCTGCCAGGACCAGACAAAGGTGTTCTTGACCCTTGCAAATTCTGCCGCCAAAGGTTTCAGCATCCGCAATCCCTCCCACTTCCGCGCGCCTACCGTAAGGGAAGGCGCAAGGCCTCGTCCAGCCCCGCCTCATCTGCCCCTAAATATCCTCGGGCAGGGCAGCCGACGGCCCCCCTTCTTCACGTTCCGCGCGGCTTGGCCCGCAGTGTCGGCTCTGCCTGGGTCGGATCCTCGGGCCAGGGATGACGCGGATATTGCCCGCGCATGTCCTTGCGCACATCCGCATAAGAGCTGCGCCAGAAGCCCGGAATATCCATCGTCACTTGCAGCGGTTTTTGCCCCGGCGACAGCAAGGTCACCCGCAAAGCGTGCCGGTTCTGCCCGACGGTGGGGTGCCCGGTCACCCCGAACATCTCTTGCAGGCGCACTTCGATTCCCGGATGCTCGCCATCATAATCGATTGGCACTGCACGCCCCAATGGCGTGGTGAAATGGCTCGGGCTGATCCGGTCCAGCTCGGCCCTTTGCCCCCAGTCCAGCCGCGCGCGCAAAGGCTCGGTCAGGTCGAGCGCCTTCAGGTAGGCCTCGGTCCGCGCCCTTGCCAGATGGGGCAAAAGCCAGTCTTCGGCGCTGGCAAGCAAGCCCCTATCGCTGCAATCGGGCCAATCCGCGCCGCCGCCGCGCGCCAGCTCGATCCGCGCCCGCAAGCGCCTTGCGGCAGGCGTAAAGGTAAGACCGATCAGCCGCAGACCCTCCAACGCGGCCCGCGCCAGCGCCTCGGGCGGGGCCTCCGGCCATGGTAGGTCGTCCAGAATTAGCGCGCCAAACCGCTCTTGCCGGCGCGCCAGAACCCGGCCCCCGCGACGCGACCATTCACAGGCCTCGGCCCAGGCGATCTGCCCGCCGTGCACCGCCCGCAATTCGGCCTCCGTGATCGCAAAGGCCAGCCGCACCGCTGCCTCCTGCGTGCCGCCGTCCAGATCCACCGCCACGATCAATGGCGCCCCGGACAGGCTTTGCCCCGGCGCCATCACCGCGCCCTTGCCGCCCGACAACAGCCAACGCGGCGCATCGCCCTTGCGCCGCATCCCGATCCGGTCCGGATAGGCAAGCGCCGCCATCTGGGCGGGCGACAAGGCGCCCAAAGCCCCCTCACGCGGAACCGCGCGGGCCAGCCTTTTGGCCTCGGCCCGGATTCGTTCAATGCCGGGATGCGAGAGCGTGTAGGGATGAGCGGCCTCAAATCTTTTAGGATTTTCAACGGCCTGCAGGCGCAGCCCCATATCGGGCGGCGCGCCGCGCAAAGGGTCGCGTTCTGCCATCAATGCCGCCAGATCGGCAGCAGCGGGGCCGGCTAGGGCCAGCATATGCGCCAGACGCGGATGCAGGGGCAGGGCGGCCAAACGGCGGCCGTGATCGGTGATCCGCCCTTCCGCAAGCGCGCCGAGACGTGCGAGCAAGGCCCGCGCCTCGGCCATTTGGCCACCAGGCGGCGGTGTCAGAAAGGGCAGATCGGCTGCGCCCCAAAGTGCCAGTTCCAGCGCGAGGCCGGTCAAATCGGCGGCCTCAATCTCGGCCGGGGGAAAGGCGGCCAGCGCGCCCTCCTCGCCCTTGGACCACATACGGTAGCAGATGCCTTCGGCAACCCGGCCCGCGCGGCCGCGCCGCTGGTCGGCTTCGGCGCGGCTGACCCTTTCGGTGATCAGCCGCGACATGCCCGAATTTGGGTCAAACCGCGCCCGTCTTGTCCGCCCGCCATCGACCACAACCGTGATATCGGGCAGGGTCAGCGAGGTTTCCGCGATCGAGGTGGCCAGCACGACCTTGCGTCCCGGCGCGGGGGCAAGGGCCGCAAGCTGGGCCGAAAACGCCATGGAGCCAAAGAGGGGCCGGATCGAGAAACCCGCGCCAAGCCGGCCGGACAGAGCCGCCTCGACCCGTCGGATTTCGCCCTCGCCGGGCAGAAAGACCAGAATTCCGCCCTGCGGCGTCTCTTCGGCGGCCTGCAGCACCAGCCCCGCCAAGGCTGCCTCAAACCTGATGCTGGCATCGATGGGCCGCGCCAGCCAGCGCGTTTCAACGGCAAAGGCCCGGCCCGCCGAGGTAATCAGCGGCGCATCCCCCATCAGGGCGGCCACCGGCGCGCCGTCGAGCGTCGCCGACATGACGATCAGCGCCAGATCGGGCCGCAGGGCGCCGCGGATTTCCAGGGCCAGGGCGAGGCCCAGATCGGCATTCAGGCTGCGCTGGTGAAACTCGTCAAAGATCAGGCAGCCGACGCCGGGCAGTTCGGGATCGCTTTGGATCATCCGGGTCAGGATGCCTTCGGTCACCACTTCGATCCGGGTCACGGGGCCGGTCTTGGCCTCGCCCCGGATCCGGTAGCCGACTGTTTGGCCGACCGGCTCGCCATAGGTTTCGGCCATGCGTTCGGCGGCGGCGCGCGCGGCGAGCCTTCGCGGCTCTAGCATAAGGATGCGGCCTTTGATGAGCCCACTTTGCAGCAGATCCAGCGGCACAACGGTGGTTTTTCCCGCGCCGGGCGGGGCTTGTAGCACGGCCATTCCGCGCGCGGCAATTGCGGCGCGCAGGGCGGGCAGGGCTTCGTGGATCGGCAGGGTCATCATCGCTCTGTCATGCCAATCCGTGCGCGCTTTGACCAGCGTGATCCAGCGGAGCGGCCAAGGCCGCGTTGTTTTTACCCGCGGGTCCCGCGCCGAAGGGGCGCGGGACCCGCGGGCGTTTGGCGCTCTGGACAAGGGGTGGCTCTCATGCGAGGCCGATGGGCAAATGGAGGCAGAGATGAGCCAGACAATCGCCCGCAGCATCCTTTTGAACGCTCGCCCGGAAGGCTGGCCCAAGGAAGGTGATTTCCGGATGGCGGCGCAGACCTTGCCGGATCCGGGCCCCGGCGAGGTTTTGTTGCAAAGTCTGTGGCTGTCGCTGGACCCTTACATGCGGGGGCGGATGAATGCGGGCGCATCTTACGCTCCGGGGGTGGAACTGGGTGCGCCGCTGCCTTGCGAAGCCGTCGCGCGGGTGCTGAAATCTGCGGACCCCGGCTTTGCGCCCGGTGACATCGTAGTGGTCCATGATTTTTGGCGCGATCATATGCTGCGCCGGGGCCGGGATTTGCGGAAACTGGACCCCGTTTTGGCGCCGGTGCAAACCGCCTTGGGGGTCATGGGGATGCCGGGTCTGACGGCCTATGCCGGGCTCAGGCATATTGGCAAGCCGAGGGCGGGAGAGACAGTGGTGGTGGCGGCGGCCTCGGGGGCGGTCGGTGCGCTGGTCGGGCAGATTGCCAAACTGGGCGGGGCGCGGGTGGTGGGCGTTGCGGGCGGGGCCGAGAAATGTGGCTATGTCGCTCGGGACCTCGGCTTTGACGCTTGCATTGACCGGCACGATCCGCAGATGGCCGGGCAGTTGGCCGCAGCCTGTCCGAATGGCATCGATGTCTACTTTGAGCTGGTGGGCGGGGCGGTTTGGTCGGCGGTGTTGCCTCTGCTCAATCCCTTTGCCCGGGTGCCGGTCTGCGGCACGATAGCTGGTTACAACGACATGGGGCCGCCGCTGGGCCCGGATCAAAGCCCGGCGTTGATGCGTTCCGTGCTGACCAAGAGCCTGACGTTGCGGGGGTTTATCGTCAGCGAGTTTGCGGTGGATGCGCCCGAGTTTCGCGACCAGATGGGCCAATGGTTGGCGGCGGGGCAGGTCAGGTATCGCGAGGACGTTCGCGCGGGGCTTGACCAGATGATCCCGGCCTTTGTGGCCATGCTGGCGGGGCGGAATTTCGGCAAGACGTTGATCCATTTGGCGGATTGAGGTTGGAATGTGATGGGGCGGACCCTACCAAATCGTTTTGGCGGGGATTTGATTGGTGCCAAAAAGCCCGCTATTGCGGCCCCGCTCATGGTAGGCATTTGCCCCGATACTGGTTCAGCACGAAACACCAGCGGGGAGAAGCGCTCGCCAGAGGCGGGTCGGGCGCTGCCCCGATCGCTGGTGGCGACCGGGTGGATTCCTGGAAGTCGGGGTTTTGGCAGTCGTTTGTGCGCCTGTCGTGATAACAGCGATGGCTGAGGCCTTGAGGGCCAGTTCCTGCCAAACCGAACCAACGACTGCCCCAAACGGTCGCGGCAGATCACCGACTTTCGCGCCAGCCCCCTTTCCATGGCCGCAAAGACTTGCCACAAAGGGGCATGAGCAGGGCCCCTGACATCCAAACCACCGCCCAATTGATCGCCTCCGGTGACCGCCGTGCCCTCGCGCGCGCCATCACTTTGGTCGAAAGCGCCCGCGCCGATCACCGCGCGCAGGCGCTTGATTTATTGGGCGCGCTCGGCACCCAGCGTCAGGCGCTGCGGATTGGTCTGTCGGGCACGCCGGGGGTTGGCAAATCAACTTTTATCGAGGCTTTTGGCCTGATGCTGACCGCGCAGGGCCTGAAGGTGGCGGTTCTGGCCATAGACCCTTCCTCGGCGCGCTCTGGCGGCTCGATCCTCGGCGACAAGACCCGGATGGAGCGGCTGGCCCGCGCCCCCCTCGCCTTTATCCGCCCTTCACCCAGCCAGACGCATCTGGGCGGTGTCGCGCGGCGGACCCGCGAGGCGGTGGCGCTTTGCGAGGCGGCGGGCTTTGATCTGGTGCTGATCGAAACCGTGGGCGTCGGGCAATCGGAAACCATGGTGGCGCAGCTTTGTGATCTGTTCATTCTGCTGATGGCGCCGGCGGGGGGGGACGAGTTGCAGGGCGTCAAGCGCGGCATCATGGAAATGGCCGATATGATTCTGGTCAACAAGGCGGACGGCGATCTGAAAGCTGCCGCCCTGCGCACCCGGGCCGATTACGCTGGGGCGCTGCGTTTGCTGCGCCGGCGCTCGCAGGATCCGGAGGGGTTTCCGCAGGCGGTTTGCGTCTCGTCCGTGGAAACCACGGGGCTTGCCGCCGCTTGGGAGCAGATGCAGTCCCTTGCCGATTGGCGCCGGGCCGAGGGGCATTGGGCCGCCCGCCGCGCCGCCCAAGCGCAGCATTGGTTTAGCGAAGAGGTCCGCATCGGCCTGTTGTCGGCGCTGTCGCGCGAGCCAGCTTTGGGGGCGATGGCCCGGCTTGGCACCGAAGTCGCGCAGGGCGCCAAATCGCCCGAGGCCGCCGCCGCCGAAATGCTGAGCCTTTTGGGCCGGGAGTGACTGCCCCACAATGATCCTTAGCGGGTAAAGATCAGCGCCAACCCAGCCACTGCCAGCGCGGCCCCAAGGACGCTGACCCCCGTCGGCCTCTGCCCCGTGCGCAACCAAAGAAGCGGCAGAATGATTACCGGTGAGGTGGCCGAAAGCGTCGCCACGATCCCGGTCTGCGCGCCCTGCAACGCATAGAGAAACAGCGTCATCCCGATCAGCAGACCGATAATTGCCGTCGCCAAGGTCTGCGCCAGCGCAACGCGCGATAGGGCCACAGGCCGCGCCGGGGCCCATGGCGTGCCCGCCAGCAGCACCATCGCCCCGCCCGATGCCCCAACCCGCACCAACGAGGCAAGATAGGGGTCCAAGCCCGCCGACATCACCGGCCGCGCGATCAGCGATCCGGCCGCCTGCCCCAAAGCGCCGCCGAGCCCGAAGAGCACCCCCAGGATCAGCGCCCCGCGCAGGGATTCCAAAGGATGCGCCCCCGCACGCGGCCGCCCCAGCACCGCCAAAGCCACCCCCAGCGCGGCGAACGCGATCCCGGCCCAGGCTTGCAGTGGCAAGGCTTCGTCCAGAAAAATCCAGCCCAAAATCGCCGCCATCGGGGCATTCAACGCGAAAACCGCCCCACCCCGGCGTGGCCCGAGGCGCCCGACACCGGCAAAGTTCAGCGTATCGCCCAAAAGGATGCCCACCACCCCCGACAGGGCCAGCACCGCCACCTGCGCCCCGCTAAGATCCTGCCAGCCGCCGCTGAGCGTTACGAGGACCAGCAGCAAAACGGTGACAAATCCCTGCCGCAACAGATTGAAATGAAACGGCCCCATCGCCCGTACTGCTTCGGACGACAGCATGCCCGACACCGCCCAGCAGGTCGCTGTGCCCAAGGCGGCGAGTTCGTGCAGGGGTAGGGTCATCGCGTCTCCTAAGCTGGCGCGTTCCTCGCGCTCCGGCGCTGTGCCGTCAAGTCCTGACAGCTTGCAGGGCGCTAATGGTTTGGTTGTCATCTAACTATGCAAGATAGCCCCAACATCGCCCGAGTAGCCGCCCTGATCGGGGACCCTGCCCGCGCCTTGATGTTGCAGGCGCTGATGTCGGGGCGTGCGCTGACGGCGTCAAAACTGGCCGAGAGGGCTGGGGTTAGCAAGGCCACGGCGTCCTCACATCTGGCGCAGCTGCAGGCGGGCGCGCTGATCACAGCGCGGCCCCCGGGGGCGGCATAAATACCTCTCGCTCGCCTCGCCCGCCGTTGCGCGGGCGCTGGAAAGCCTGATGGTTCTGGCGGTAGGGCAGGGCGCGCGCATCCCCAAGACCGGCCCCCAAGACCGGCCCCCGCGATCCGGCGCTGCGGCAGGCGCGGGCTTGTTACAACCATCTGGTGGGGACGCGCGGGTTGCAGGCCGATGACAGCTTGATCGCGCGCGGCGCCTTCACCCATGCCGCCGGCGGGCTGAACCTGACCGCCGCGGGGGCGCATATTTTCACCGGAATGGGTCTGGATCCGGCCCTTCTGACCGCGCCGCAGACCGCACAAAAGACGCCGCTCTGCCGCGATTGTCTGGATTGGAGCGCGCGGTGCCATCACCTCGCGGGCCGCCTTGGCCGCGCGCTTCTAAGCCATATCCTGGCGCAGGGCTGGGCAAAGCCCCAGCCGGGCAGCCGCGCCCTGATCTTTACTCCGCAGGGATCGGCCCAGTTTGACCGGTTTTTTCCGCGACATTCGGGGGCCTTGGTGCTTGACGCGCCCGCCCATAGAACGTAAATGCCCAAAATCGAATTCGGTCGCTTAAGGATTCCCGCATGGGATTCTCTTCCGCGCCTCCCCGTTGAAACGAAGGAATATGATCATGTCGCGCGTCTGCGAACTGACGGGCAAAGGCCCGATGTCTGGCAACACGGTCAGCCATGCCAATAACAAGTCCCGTCGCCGGTTCCTTCCGAACCTGAACGAAGTGACGATGATGTCGGACGTTCTGGGCCGCTCGTTCAGCCTGCGCGTTTCGGCTGCCGGCATCCGTTCGGTTGACCATCGCGGCGGTCTTGACGCGTATCTTGCCAAGGCAAAGGACGACGAGCTGTCGGTCAACGCCATGAAAATAAAAAAAGAAATTGCCAAGGCTCAGGCCGCTTCCTGATCCGTCGAGCATCTTGTCCAAAGGCCCCGTTCGCATCGCCGAACGGGGCCTTTGGTTTGATCGGCGCTGTGTCACCATGTCCCTTGGCTTTGCGCACCCTTCGCAGGACACTGGCCTGGTTGTAACCCCGATAGCAGGAATGCCCATGCCGATCGCCCGCCGAACCCTGGCCCTTATCGCCGCCGCCTGCCTGTGCGGCGTGCCTCTGTGGGCCGAAGATCACCCCGCCGGATTGCATGTGCACGATGCCTATGTGCGGGTTGCGGGCGGGCAGGGCGCTTCCGCTGCCGTGTTTTTCTTGATCCACAATAACTCCGACCATGACATAACGCTGACCGGGGTCACGAGCGATCTGGCACAGATGGCGGGGTTGCATGCCCATGTCGAATCGGCCGAGGGCTTGATGCAGATGATTCCGATCGAGGGCGGGGTTTTACTGCCCTCTGGGGAGATGCACGAATTCGCGCGGGGCGGTGATCATGTCATGTTGATGGGGCTGACCAGGGATTTGGCGCAAGGCGAGATCCTGCCCCTGACGCTCACTTTCGACGGCGCTGAGACGATGATCGTCGAGGCAGTTGTCGATAACGACCGCGCTCCGGAGCCGGCAGGCAGGCACGACAATTCGGCCGCGCCCACCGCGCCCTGAAATCATGGCCCTGACCCCGATCTTTCTGCAAGAGGCGCTGGACCTTGGGGACTGTGAGCGGCTGATCGAACATGTGCAATCGCACCCGCTTAAGGATGCGGGGCTGGTCAAAGGTACCAGCGCGCCTGATATCCGCCGGGCCGATATCGCTTGGCTGGAAGACCTGCCGCAGGCCGCTTGGGCCATGGACCAAATGATCGCCCACACCGCCCGCGCTAACCGGGATCACTTTGGTTTTGATCTGAGCGAATTTGGCGAAAGCGCACAGGTAGCGCGCTATGGGGCCGAGCGCGAAGCGCATTTCGATTGGCATTCAGATGTGGGCGCCGGCCAATGGGCCTCGCGTCGCAAGCTGACTATCGTGGTGCAATTGTCCGACCCAAACGATTATGCTGGCGGCGCACTGGAGCTTCGCGCGGGCCATGCAGTCACCGCTGCGCCCCGCGCCCGCGGCATGGCCACAATTTTCCCGGCCTTTGTCCTGCACCGCGTCACCCCTGTGACCGAAGGGCAGCGCTGGTCCCTGACCCTTTGGGCCCATGGTCCAGATTTTCGCTGAGGCACGAATTTCCTTCGAAAATTCTGGCACTTGCCGCGTAGTGCTGAATTTTCGAAGGAAATTCGTTCTTCCTCCACACGCAGCCCGAGACTTGACCCCAAAGATGCTTCGCGTCAGGATCTTACCAAAAGAGGAGGCACCCCATTAAAACACCTTGGCACATTTTGACAGTCGGAATCCTGTCGCTTCTTTGGAATGCTGGCGGCGCCTTTGACTATCTCATGGCCCAGACCCGCAAGGCCTCCTATGTCGAGATGGTGCCCGAAGAATTTCGGGCCCAATTCTTGGCCTATGTCGACGGCATGCCTATCTGGGCCGCCAGTGGCTGGGCTCTTGGCGTCTGGGCCTCGATCTTGGGCTCGTTCCTGATCCTAGCTCGGTCCCGCCACGCGGTAACCGCCGTCATCGCCTCGATTGTCGGTCTAGCGGTCAACTCCGCCTATACCTACTTGATTGTGCAAACAAATCTGTCGATGATGACCGGGAAGTCGGCCCAGTTGTTCACGGCTCTAATCCTCGCGGTTCTGCTCTTGCTGACCTGGTACGCGGTCCGTCAACGCGCGCTCGGGCGGCTGCGCTAAGGAATGGGAGCCCCAACCGACCGCACCCGCCTGCGCCGCGTTTCTGAAAAAGCCGCCTATGACCGCGCCACGATCGATGCGGTTCTGGATGCGATGCCGCTGGCCCATGTCGGCTATGTAATGAACGGCGCACCCGTGGTGATCCCGACCCTGCAATGGCGCGAAGGCGACCGGATCTATTGGCACGGCTCCTCGGCATCGCGCAGCCTGAAGGCAGGGCGCGGGATGCAGGTTTGCGTCACCGTCACCCTGACGGATGCCATGGTACTGGCTCGCTCTGGCTTGGAGCATTCGGTCAACCACCGCTCGGTCATGGTGTTTGGCCAGGCTGAATGGATCACCGATGCCGCCGCCAAGGCCCGACATCTGCAAGCCATGATCGACAATCTGTTCCCCGGCCGCTGGCCGCAACTTCGCCCGATTACCGATCAGGAAATCAAGTCGACCGGGATTTTATCCCTACCTCTGAGCGAGGCTTCGGCCAAGATCGCCGCCCATCCCCCTGGCAGCACCGATGCGGAAGAAGACCGCGCCTGGCCGGTCTGGTCCGGTCTCGTGCCGATCAATCTAACTATGGGAGCGCCGATTCCCGCGCCCGATCTGCCCGAGGGCGTCACCTTGCCGGCGCATGCGGCTAACTACCGTTTCGGATTCAAGAGCGACTAGAGCGGATTGCCTGCAATCTGATTCAGATTGAAGGCAATCCAAGACCAGCACGGGCCGGGAATATTGCGGTTGCGCTCAATCGGGTGAACCCGATTGCATGCAACACGTTAGGGGCTTGGCCCCTATCAGCCTGCAGCGCAGCTCGTCTCAACTTGCGCGCCAAATACCTGGTAGCGCTCCCAAAAAGCATCATCGGCCCGGCTCTGGCTTTGCCAGACCTCATAGGCCTTTTCGGGGTTGTTGAGCAATTTGGCCGCCCGGCGCTGATCCGTGCCGTTCAGGATCTGATCCGCGACCGATTGTATGCACGAGCAGACCTGCCTGTTCGCCGCATCCCGGCTGGACTTGTTGCAAGCCCGCTCAATCGGGCCCGCAAAAGCGCTGGAAGCCATCAGGCAAATCACAAGAGATGCCGCAGCGGGAATCGTGGTTTTCATAGCTTTGCCTCTGATCGCCGGGCGCGCGGAACATCCTGCCCGCCCGGTCATTATTGACACCCCTTATGCCGAATCGCGCGGAATTTATCAACATCTGCTCGGCGCGCTGCGCAGGGTTTTGGCGGCCCCGGATGATCAGGCCCTCGATGGGCCCAAAAGTCCAAACCCACCTGCTCAGCGGCCCGAATGCCTCCGAAAAGGACCACCCCACTGCGCCGCCTAAACCCTCTTTCCGAAAAGGCCTTTCCCCATCCCGATGAACGCTTTATATCGCGCGCATGACCCAACTTGATCTCATTCGCAACTTCTCCATTGTGGCCCATATCGACCACGGTAAATCCACCCTTGCCGATCGTCTGATCCAGATGACCGGCACAGTCGCTGCGCGTGATATGAAGGCGCAGATGCTGGACAGCATGGATATCGAACGTGAGCGCGGCATCACGATCAAGGCCAACACTGTGCGCATCGAATATCCGGCCAAGGATGGCAAAACCTATATCCTGAACCTGATCGACACCCCCGGCCACGTCGATTTCGCCTATGAGGTTTCCCGCTCCATGCGCGCCGTCGAAGGCTCGCTTCTGGTGGTTGACGCCTCCCAGGGGGTCGAGGCGCAGACGCTCGCCAATGTCTATCACGCGCTGGACGCGGGCCACGAGATTGTGCCGGTCCTGAACAAGATCGACCTGCCCGCTGCTGAGCCTGACCGCATCAAGCAGCAGATCGAAGACGTGATCGGCCTCGACGCCAGTCAGGCCATCCCGATCTCCGCCAAATCCGGCCTCGGCATCCCCGATGTGCTGGAGGCGATAGTCACCCGCCTTCCCGCCCCCAAGGGCGACGCGAATGCGCCCCTCAAGGCGATGCTCGTCGACTCTTGGTACGACGCCTACCTTGGCGTTGTCGTCATGGTCCGGATCATGGACGGCGTCATGCGCCGCGGCGACCGCGTCAAGATGATGCAAACCAATGCCACCTACAACATCGACAAACTCTCGGTCCTCAAACCGCAGATGGTCGATATCGACGAGCTTGGTCCGGGCGAGATCGGCGTTTTCACCGCCTCGATCAAGCAACTGCGCGACA
>CAIYZT010000061.1 GCA_903930735.1 uncultured Paracoccaceae bacterium
ACAAAAAAAGTATTGATTTCAAAAAGATAAAACACGGCCACACAAAACGCGGCCGTCATCGCCCGGGCAAGGATGCCCGTTCCCGGGAACAGGAAGACCTGCCCGGAAGGGAGTGCTGTCAGATCGGTTGCCCGATCAAATGCCATCTGCCCTGCCCCTCATTCCGCCGGCTTGTCGCCGGCAGCGTTGGTCGGTCGCCAGCCACTCGCCAGCTTCTTCGACTGGCCGATCCAGTCATCCCGCTTCGCGCGGCCCTTGAACCCCTCGAGATTCTGGTCAACCCAGGCGAGGTTCTGATCGGTCCAGCCCGCGATCTGGTCGAAATGGAACACGCCCAAACCTTGCAGCAGCTTTTCCAGGACCGGGCCGATGCCTTCGATCTTTTGCAGATTATCGCCCTGCCCGCCGCGTGGCGCGCTCAGCGCCAGGGGCTGGGTGCCACTGGGCGCCACTTCCGCCGCCACAGGCGCTGGTTTTGCAACCTGGGACGCCGGGATCTGTTTCGCCGCCGCTGGTTTCGAAATCCAAGGCGTGGTCAGCGGCACTTCGGTGCCGTCAATCCGCTTGACCGTATCGCGCAGATCCACCGCCGCCTGAACCGAGGCATTATACTGCTTGCGCCCGGAATCGAAATCCTTGAGCGAGGTCAGACCGCTCAGCGGCTCGGCCGCGTAACGCCCGTTCTGCGGCCCCGGTACCGGCACTTCGCCGTTCGAGAACCGCCCGATCAGATCGCGCAGTTTGGAGGCGGTCAGATCCTCGTAGTAATCCTTGCCGATCTGGGCCGCGGGCGCATTGGCGCAGGCGCCGAGGCATTCCACCTCTTCCCAGCTGAACTTGCCATCCACTGATACGGCATGAGCCGCCGGCGCAATCAATTCCTTGCAGACCGCAATCAGCTCTTCAGCGCCGCAGATCATGCAGGAGGTGGTGCCGCAAATCTGGATATGGGCAACCGAACCAACAGGTTGCAGCTGGAACATGAAGTAAAAGGTCGCGACTTCGAGCGCCCGGATATAGGCCAGACCCAGCATATTGGCGACATGTTCGATGGCCGGACGGGTCAGCCAGCCCTCTTGTTCCTGCGCGCGCCACAAGAGCGGGATGATCGCACTCGCCTGCCGCCCCGCGGGGTATTTGGAGATCTGCCCCTGCGCCCAAAGATAATTGGCCGGGGTAAAGGCGAAAGACGCCGGTTGGTCTTTATGAAGGCGGCGAAGCATCAATTATTCCATGTTCTTGATTTGGAGACATTCGTCAGCAGACAACCCTAACTTAACTGGATTATCGCCAGATGACGTAACTGAAACAGGACAGGAGTAAACGCGAAACTCCGGGCATTGAAGAAGTATGAAATGTGCCCCTCGGCCATTCAACTCAGTACTTCCCTCACCTGCTGTTTCAACCGGCATATTGGAAAGCGTCCCAGAAACCTGACACTTTTTGGCAAAAAGTTGGGTTAAACTCTCTGCCCCTGCTGCGGTCGTAGCTGCGGCCAAGGTCACCAGACCCCAAAATGCAAACTCCTTCACCTATCCACCTCCCCGAACACGATATCCATCGTGCCGATGATTGCGGCAACATCGGCCAACTGGTGGCCTTTGGCGATGTAATCCATGGATTGCAGATGCATATAGCCCGGCGCACGTATCTTGACGCGGTAGGGTTTGTTGGTGCCGTCGGCGACCAAAAACACGCCGAACTCGCCCTTTGGCGCCTCGACCGCCACATAGACCTCGCCGGCGGGGACATGGAAGCCTTCGGTGTACAGTTTGAAATGGTGGATCAGGGCTTCCATCGAGGTCTTCATCTCGGCGCGTTTGGGCGGCGACAACTTGCCGCGCGTCATCACTTCGCCGGGCTCGGCCCGCAGTTTGACCAGCGCCTGTTTGATGATCGACAAGGATTCCGTCATCTCGGCCATCCGGCAGAGGTAGCGGTCATAACAGTCACCGTTCTTGCCCACAGGAATCTTGAAATCAAATTCGTCATAGCATTCATAGGGTTGGCTGCGGCGCAGGTCCCAAGCAAAGCCGGAGCCGCGCACCATGACGCCCGAATAGCCCCAGTTGAGGATATCCGCCTCGGTCACGACACCGATATCGGCATTGCGCTGTTTGAAGATCCGGTTTTCGGTCATGAGCCCGTCAAGATCGCCCAGCACACGCGGAAACTGGTCGGCCCAGGCATCGATATCGTCGATCAGTTCGGGCGTCAGATCCTGATGGACGCCGCCGGGGCGAAAATAGGCGGCATGCAGGCGCGCGCCGCTGGCCCGCTCGTAAAACACCATCAGCTTTTCGCGCTCTTCAAAGCCCCAAAGCGGCGGGGTCAGCGCGCCCACGTCCATGGCCTGCGTGGTCACGTTCAGAAGGTGATTAAGGATGCGGCCAATCTCGCAGAACAGCACCCGGATCAGGCTGGCGCGGCGCGGAATGACGGTTCCGGTCAGCTTTTCGATGGCCAGACACCAGGCATGTTCCTGATTCATCGGCGACACATAGTCAAGCCGGTCGAAATAGGGCAGGTTTTGCAAGTAGGTGCGGCTTTCCATAAGCTTTTCGGTGCCGCGGTGCAACAGGCCGATATGGGGATCGCAGCGTTCGACAATCTCGCCGTCAAGCTCCAGGACCAGGCGCAAAACGCCGTGCGCCGCTGGGTGTTGCGGGCCGAAGTTGATGTTGAAATTCCGAATGCGCTGCTCGCCGGTTTCGGCGTCAACCGAGCCGTCGTCATAAGCGTTGCGGGCTTTATCCCCATCCATCATGTCAGGCCTCATTCATGGCTGACCGCCAGGCAACCGGTAAAACCGGAAAGGCACGGGCGGCAAATTCGTATTGGGGGCGCAAAAAGCGCAGGGCGCTCGCGCGGTCCTTTGAGGACATGCTCAGCGGTTTACCGGCATGGACCTTGCGGGTGAAATCAGCGTCGCGCTGTGCAATGCCAAGAAATGCGCAGAGGCGGGCAAAGCCGGGGGCGGTCAGCATGTCTTCGTAGAACATGACGAGCAGGCGCGAGGGGTCGAAGGCGCGCATCAGTTTGGGGATGATGCAGGCGTAATCGCCGCGATCGGTGATGCCCTTGGCCTCGGTATCCATGGCGCCGTTTGAAATGCGGTCGAGCAGAGCCCAGGCGGCCTCGGCCAGATCTGCGGAGCCGGAGCGTTCGGCCACCATCCGCACATGGCTCCAGAGCCGCGACAGGGGATCGCGGATCAGATAGACGGCGCGGGTATCGGGGGCGAAATTGGCAAGCTTTGCCAAGGCGGCTTCGGGCAAAAGCGCATAGGCGGGGGTAAAATCGCCGACAAGAGTGCCCGTCTCGGCGCTATCCTTCCCGGCTTTGCCCGCCAGCAGATCCGCAAAGGCGGCATCATCGCGCGCGCCGCAGCTCAGAACCGCATTATAGGCGGCAAGATCGGCGATATGGGCGCAGGCCCAGCGGCCCTGTTCCTCGGGGCGGGTGGCGTTTTTCGCGGTCAGTCGGGCGATTTCGCGTTCGTTCGCCGCGATAGCCGCCACAAACTGCGCCGGTTTGGATTTGTTGAAGTAATGGTATTCCTTGATCGTGCGCAGGAGGCAATCTGGATGCACCGCCAACTGGTCATGCAACCACGAGGTGCCCGCCTTGGTCGCGCCAAGGCAAAAGACATATGTCAGCGCCTGAGCCAAGCCGCTAGCCCGCCTTCTTTTCAGTACCGGGCTTTTCATCACCCGGAAGGATGTACTGCGCGCCCTCCCAAGGGGACATGAAATCGAACTGGCGATATTCCTGGGTCAGGCTGACCGGCTCGTACACCACCCGCTTTTCGGCCTCGTCATAGCGCACTTCGGTATAGCCCGTGGTCGGGAAATCCTTTCGCAGAGGG
>CAIYZT010000062.1 GCA_903930735.1 uncultured Paracoccaceae bacterium
GACTTTGCCGACCGGGCGATTATCAAGCCATTGTTGAAAAACGACAAGACCGAATGCGGTGGAGGGGCGTTGGGAGGGGGTTTGGTTGGGATTGTGGTAACTCGGGTTAGCGCCAGGTACTTGCCCAATTCGCCCGGATGCTTGGGACTGCTGATAGTCCCTTGCCCAAATGTCGTTCCGCCATTTGAGCAATGTCCCGAAAAACGCTCCACTGGAGCGTTTTCAGATCGGGCCGGGGCAACAGTAGGAGGCTTGGGCGAAGCTATTCCGATCAGCGCGGCCGATGGACGATGGCGCTTTGCACCAGACCAAAGGCAAGCAGCAAAACCAGCGTCACCGAGCCACCATAGGACAGGAAGGGCAGCGGCACCCCCACCACCGGCGCCATGCCCATGACCATCGACAGATTGACCGCGATGTACAAAAAGAAATTTACCGTGATGCCGATGATGAACAACTGGCTGAAGCGGTCCTTGTTCTGCAGCGCGGCCCAGATCAGGAACAGCAGGATCAGCACATAAAGCACCAGCAAGGAAAACGCGCCGACAAAGCCGAACTCCTCGCCCAGGGTCGTAAAGATGAAATCGGTATGCTTTTCGGGCAGAAAGTTCAGCCGGGACTGAGTGCCTTGCATGAACCCCTTGCCGGTCCAGCCGCCCGATCCCAGCGCGATCTTGGCTTGGATGATGTTGTAGCCTGCGCCCAAAGGATCGGCGGAGGGGTCAAGAAAGGTGTCGATACGTTTGTACTGATAGTCGTGCAGAAACTGCCAGGCCGTGCCGCGCGTGAAAAAGATCGACGAGACCGCCCCGCCGATCAAAACCGCCACCGCGCCGAAATACCACCAGCTGACCCCCGCCGCGAACATCACCGCCGCGCCCGCCACAATCATCATTACCGAAGTGCCCAAGTTGGGCTGCATCAGCACCAGCGCCGTTGGCGCCACGATCAGCAGAACCGGGAACAGCACCCAAAGCGGGCGCGATATGCGCTTGTCATCCAGCCAATCGTAATAGGCGGCCAGCGCCATGACCAAGACGACCTTCATCAATTCCGAAGGCTGCAGGCGGATGAAGCCCAGATCAATCCAGCGCTGCGCGCCCATGCCGACTGCACCGAAAAATTCGACAATCAAAAGTAGCACAAAGGTAAGCGCATAGCCCAGAACCGACATGTCGCGCCAAAACCAGATCGGGGTCAGCGCCACGCCCAAGGCAATCACAAATCCTGCCGCATAGCGTTTCATCTGCGGCTCGGCCCAGGTCGACATATCGCCGCCAGCGATGGAATAGAGCATCAACCAGCCCAGCGCCGCCACCGCCGTGATCAGCAAAAACAGCGCCCAGTTCATATAGAACAGCTTTGAAATCCCGGTTGGGACGGTCTTTAGGCGATATTCCAGAAAGCTCATGCCTTGTCCCCCAAGGGCAACGTGCCATCAGCCCGGCGCAACACCAGCGCGCTGAACAGGCTCTCCATCCGGGCGCGCTGGCTTTCGGGATAGGCGCTGAGCGGGGGCAGGCCGTCCGACAGGGCCCGCAGGATCGCATCGCGCGCGATCGGGGCCGCCACAGCCGAGCCGCTGACGCCATGTTCCACCACCACCGCCACCGCATAGCGCGGATTATCCGCCGGGGCGTAGCCGACGAACAGCGCGTGGTCGCGCTTTTCCCAAGGCAGGTCTTCGTTCGCCACCACGCCGGTCTCGCGCTCGGCCGCCGAGATATTGCGCACCTGGCTGGTGCCGGTCTTGCCGGCGAAAATCATGGTCTCGTCGACCACGCGGCTGGCCTTGGCGGTGCCAGTCTCGCCGTTGACCACGGCCACCAGCCCCTCGCGGACCACGCGAAGATGCTCGGGGTCGAGGTCCAGCGGCAGGGCAATCGGTACTTCCACCGGCTTGCCGTCCACCGCCTTGATCAGCCTTGGCACCACCTTGTTGCCCGAGGCAACCCGCGCCGTCATCACCGCCAATTGCAGCGGCGAGGTCAGCACAAAACCCTGCCCGATCGAGGCATTGATCGTGTCGCCGATCACCCAATCCTTTTTGAAGCGCTCAAGCTTCCAGGCCTTGGTCGGCAAGGTGCCTTCGGCGATCGCCGACATCGGCAGATCATGGCGCTGGCCTAGCCCCAGCTCTTCGCCCATGGCAGAGATTTTTTCGATGCCGACCATCTGCGCGATCTCGTAGTAAAACACATCGCAGCTTTCAGAGAGCGATTTGGGCAGATCGACGTGGCCATGCCCGCCCGCCTTCCAACAGTGGAACTTGCGGTCGTTGCTTTCCAGAAATCCCACGCAGCGGGTGGTGAAATTGGGCGTGATTTGCCCGTCCTTCAGCCCCGCCAGCGCGGTAACGATCTTGAACGTCGAGCCGGGCGGATAGGCGCCTTGCACCGATTTGTTCGCCAAGGGGCGGTGGTCATTTTCGGTCAAGGCGCCGTAATCGCCGTAGGAAATGCCGCGCACAAAGAGGTTCGGATCAAAGCTGGGCGAGGAGACCGCCGCGATGATATCGCCATTGCGTACATCCATGATCACGCAAGCCGCGCTTTCGTTCCCCAGCCGCGCCTGAATGAAGTTTTGTACATCGGCGTCGATGGTCAGTGTCAAATCCGCACCGGGATTGCCCTCCATCCGCTCCAACTCGCGCATGACGCGGCCGACGGCATTGACCTCCAGCCGCTTGGTGCCCGCCGAGCCGCGCAGATCGTCCTCCATCCAGCGCTCGACGCCGATCTTGCCGATCTGAAAATCGGGGATGCGTAGCAAGGGATCAGGGTTTTCAACGCCTTCCAGATCCTTTTCCGACACCGGCCCGACATAGCCCATCACATGGGCAAAATCGGCGTCGCGCGGATAGATCCGGGACAGGCCGACCTCGGGCGACACGCCCGGCAGCGCGGGCGCGTTCAGCGCCACCTTGGAGAACTCCTCCCAACTCAGCCGGTCCGCCACGGTGATCGGCACAAAGGACGAGTTGCGTTCGATGTCCTTTTTCACCCGCGTCATGTCATCGGCGGTCAGCGCGATCACATGGCTGAGCCGGTTCAGCACCAGATCGGTATCGCCTGCGCCTTCTTTGGTGATCACCACGCGGTAATTCTGCTCGTTGCCGGCCAAGAGTTTGGCATTGCGGTCATAAATCAATCCGCGCGCGGGCGGCAAAAGCTGAATATTGACGCGGTTTTCTTCGGCGAGCAGCTCGAATTCCCCGGCCTGACTCACGCCAAGCGTATGCATCCGCACCCCAAGCGCGGTCATCATGGCGCCCATGCCAGCGGTCATCAGCAAGGCGCGGCGGGTAAAGCTGCGGGTGACGGCTTCGGTATTGTGGGGGGTGCGGCTCATATCCGGCGCCCCGCCGAATCCAGCTCGCCCAGGGCCGGTTTGCGCAGGCCAAAGCCGAGGACCGAGAGGCCAACCACGACCGGATAGGCCAGGATCGAGGCGAAAAGCTGCAAGAGCGCGGTGTCGAAAGGCACTTGTGGCAGCAGGGTGAAGGCAAAAACCAGACGGTTCAGCAGGCCAAGCCCGAGCATCATGACCGCGACAAGGACCCATTCGACGCCAAAATTCAGCTCGCGGGTGATCGGGACGCGGGTGCGCAGAAATTCGGAGCCGCCGACGACAAGGGCGGCCCAAAGGCCGGGCGGGCGCATCATCAAGAGGTCTTCGATGAAGATCACGATGGCCACTAGCCAAAAGGGCAGGAAATCGGGGCGGCGCTGGGTCCAGCAAAAGACGAGGCACAGCAGCACATCGGGGCCGGGCCAAGTGCCAAAGTTGGGCTGTAACGGTAGGAGCCGCAGATAGAAAATCACCGTTGCCAGCAAGAGAAAAAGCAGGCGGTGGAGGGCGATTGAGCCAAGGAACCGGTCAACCATTGCCAGCCTCCGCGGGGGCGGAATCGCCAGTTTGCGGGACGGGGTTGAAGTTTTCTGGGATCAGCGGGCCTTGGACCCCGGCGGGCAGGGCCTTTAGGGGATCGGGGGCGATCAGGGCCCCGGCGTCGGTAATGGGCTCGATCGTGTGGCTGCGCAGGACGCGCAGAAACTCGAGCCTTTGGTAATCGGCGGCCAGA
>CAIYZT010000063.1 GCA_903930735.1 uncultured Paracoccaceae bacterium
CTCACAGACCCACCTTGGCACATTGATGCCGTCGGGGGGCGGTCACATCATCAGAGCCGTCCAAATGCGCGCGGCGGAGTGGCGGGCGATAATGGTGGTAACCCGCGCCAAGAGCATTGGATCCAGAGGAACGAATTGCTTGCCCTCGGCCCAGATGTCTGGCTTGGACGTCGCGCTTTGCCTGCCTTTTGCAACCTTGAACATTCGGCGGATCTCCCACTCCAAATAATCGCGTAGCGAAAGATTGCGGCGGGCAAGTGGCAAAAATGGGGTGGGCCTGAGGCGCAAATAATCGGGGCGCCCAAAGGCGCCCCGATTTGGATAGATTTCGATGAATTCAGCAGGAATAGTACAGCTGATACTCGATCGGGTGCGGCGTGTGCTCGTAAGCATAGACCTCTTCCCACTTCAGCCCGATATAGCTTTCCAATTGGTCACGGGTGAAAACGTCACCGGCCAGGAGGAAGTCCATATCTTTTTCAAGCTCTTCCAGTGCCTCTCGGAGCGAACCGCAAACCGTTGGGATCGCGGCCAATTCTTCGGGCGGCAGATCATACAGATCCTTGTCCGAAGCCGGGCCGGGGTCGGTCTTGTTGCGGATACCGTCAAGACCGGCCATCAGCAGCGCCGCAAAGGCGAGGTAGGGGTTGGCGGACGGGTCGGGGAAACGGGCCTCTACACGCTTGGCCTTCGGCGATTCGGTCCACGGAATCCGAACGCAGCCCGACCGGTTGCGGGCCGAATAGGCGCGCAGAACCGGGGCCTCAAAGCCGGGGATCAGCCGCTTGTAGCTGTTGGTGCCCGGATTGGTCAGCGCATTCAGCGCCTTGGCATGCTTCAGGATGCCGCCGATGAAATAGAGCGCGTCCTGCGACAGATCGGCGTATTTGTCACCTGCAAACAGCGGCTTGCCGTCTTTCCAGATCGACATGTTGACATGCATCCCCGAGCCGTTGTCGCCCTTCATGGGCTTAGGCATGAAAGTGACGGTCTTGCCGTAGGCATGGGCCACATTGTGGATCACATACTTGTACTTCTGAATATTGTCGGCCTGTTCAACCAGCCCGCCAAAGATCATCCCCAACTCGTGCTGGCAGGTCGCCACCTCGTGGTGGTGCTTGTCGACGCGGATGCCCATGCGCTTCATCGTCGACAGCATCTCGCCGCGCAGATCCTGTGCTTCGTCGATCGGGTTCACCGGGAAATAGCCGCCCTTGTGGCCGGCGCGGTGGCCCATATTGCCGCCTTCATAGGTGCTGTCGGTGTTCCATGCGGCCGCTTCGGCGTCGATTTCATACGAAACTTTGCGCGGGCTGATCGAATAGCGCACATCGTCAAAGATGAAAAATTCGGCTTCGGGGCCGAAATATGCCGTATCGCCAATGCCAGAGGATTTCAGGAAAGCCTCGGCCTTGATCGCGGTCTGGCGCGGGCAACGGTCATAGGCCTCGTTGGTATCAGGCTCGACGACGTTGCAATGAATGCACAGGGTCTTTTCGGCATAGAAGGGGTCGATGTAGATCGAACTCGCATCCGGCATCAGTTTCATGTCGGACTGATCGATCGACTTCCAGCCCGCGATGGACGAGCCGTCGAACATGAAGCCTTCTTCGAAGAATTCCTCGTCCACAAGGTCGGTCACCAACGTTACATGCTGAAGCTTGCCTTTCGGGTCGGTGAAACGAATATCGAGATATTCGATTTCCTCGTCCTTGATCAGTTTCAGAGCTTTCGCAACTGCGCTCATCATTCTGCCTTTCGGGTTTTTTGGTTAAATTTCAAGGCCTTGTGGCCCAGCGTTCAGGTAATTCTAGCGTTATGTCTAAACGGCGTCATCGCCGGTTTCGCCGGTGCGGATACGGATTGCCTGTTCGACGGTGGAGACAAAAATCTTGCCATCCCCGATTTTGTCGGTCCGCGCGGCGGCGATGATGGCGGCGATCGCGGCGTCTAGCATGTCGTCGGTGAGGACCACCTCGATTTTCACTTTCGGCAGGAAATCAACGACGTATTCGGCGCCGCGGTAAAGCTCGGTATGGCCCTTCTGGCGGCCAAATCCCTTGACCTCGGTGACTGAAAGACCCTGGATGCCTGCTTCTTGCAGGGCCTCCTTCACTTCATCAAGTTTGAAAGGCTTGATGATCGCCTCGATCTTTTTCATGACTCGCCTCCCACTTCTGTGGATGTCTCAACACTTCCCATGGGCGGGTGCAATTCTCTATGGTTTTTCTGGGGTCTCCGGGCGCGGAATTCTGGCCTGATTGCCTAAAATTTAGGCAACGCGATGCATTCGCGGGCGAATTTTAAACTGAAGGCTGAAAACCATGACAGAACTGCGCACCGCTGCCCAAATACGCCGCATCGAGGCCGTCGCAATAGCCTTGGGCCAGGTTACCGGGCTCGAGTTGATGGAGCGCGCCGGGCGCGGCGTTGTCGATGCGGTGTTCGAGGAATGGCCCGAGCTTAAGGCAACCTCCCACCGCGCTGTGGTTCTGTGCGGGCCGGGCAACAATGGCGGCGACGGCTTCGTCGTGGCGCGGCTGCTGAAAGAGTGGGGCTGGGAGGTGGAGGTCTTCCTTTACGGCGACCCCGACCGGATGCCGCCAGATGCGCGGGTGAATTATGAGCGGTGGCGGGGGATGGGGGAGGTTTCCCCACTCAGAAAGCGGTCTGGATCTGATGTGGTGCTATTCATCGATGCGCTTTTCGCCACCGGCTTAACTCGGGAACTCCCGAAACACGCCATTGAATTCGCGGAACACCTGTTTGACACACGCGGAAGCACTTTCTTTGTCTCAGTCGACATGCTGTCCGGCATCTGTGCCGATAGTGGTCGTGTGATCGGCGCAGAGGCCCTGCTGCCCTATGTCGACTTGACCATATCATTTCATTGTCCGAAATTAGGGCATCGCCTTGACAACGGCGTCCGCGACTCCGGGGAGTTGGACATAGCCTCCATCGGGTTGGAAGCTGGGCTTCGTGATCATCCGAACCGGGTGGTGATCCTTGCAAACCCTCCGAGGCGGCGGTTCAGGAAATTTTTGGCCAAGTACAAATACTCTTACGGTCACGCCCTTATCCTCTCCGGCCCTCCCGGCCGCTGCGGTGCTGCGCGCCTCGTTGCCCGGGGAGCCTTGCGGATAGGGGCGGGGGTGGTGACGTTGGGTTGCCCGCCAGAGGCTCTGGCTGAAAACGCAGCGCGTTTGGATGCGATTATGGTGCGGCCTTGGGGGAGTGCCGAGGGCTTGGCAGCCGCGTTTGGTGACGAGCGGATCAATGCTGTTTGTGTGGGGCCGGGGCTGGGGTTGGACGCCTACGGGGAGCAGATGCTTCGGGCCGTTATGCAAGCTCAGACTGGCGCGTAGCCAAAGGCTATTGTTCTTGATGCTGATGCCCTGACGCTTTTGTCGCGCGACCCCAGCCTTTTCAAGCTTTTGCACGAATGATGTGCCCTCACCCTCCCATGCGGGGGAGTTTGCGCGGAACTTCCCAGACATTGCGGCCCGACTATCGGCGCCGGCCACTACTGGCCCCGCTTTTTCGAAGGTTGACGCCACCCGCGAGGCGGCGGCGCGGGCGGGATGTGTGGTGCTGTACAAGGGGCCGGATACGGTGATCGCGTCGCCCGATGGGACCTGCGCGATCAATTCGGCCCATTATGACCGCGCGGCCCCTTGGCTGGCCACGGCCGGGTCGGGCGATGTGCTGGCGGGGTTCATCACCGGGCTTCTCGCCCGTGGGTTCATGCCCCACCGGGCGGCAGAGACGGCGGCTTGGCTGCATGTTGAACGCGCGCGCTCTTTCGGTCCCGGTCTGATCGCCGATGATTTGCCCGAAGAACTACCCAAGGTCTTTCGCTCCTTAAGGCTGTGTTAAAAGGGAAAGGCCGGTTTGGATCGAAAAAACTGGAGTTGACGGCCGTTATCAGGCTGAAACCACCGCCGCATTGCAGGCCAGTTCAAGGCCGCTCGCATAGATGA
>CAIYZT010000064.1 GCA_903930735.1 uncultured Paracoccaceae bacterium
ATGCGCACCACCTTGGGCACATCGCGCGCGAGCAGGCGTTTGGGGATGTGAATAAAGGTAAAGATGGCCTTGCGCACCAGATCGGCAAATCCGCGATCGGCCTCTTCGAGGCCCTTGAGCACATCCTCGCGCGTTTGCGCGCCGGAGACGTTCAAGATAGCGCCGACCCGTTCCACAGGACCGGTATCAAAGGCCTTTGGCGGCTGGGCATCGAGCTGCGTCGCAAGGCTGGCGCCGATGCGGCGCACGGTTTCGGGATCGACATTGCCGGTCATCGACACCGCATAGGCCACGCGCCGCGCCCGCACGCCGGGCAGTTTGCCCAACAGTTCGGCCGCTTTGGGCACCGGCAGTTTCGACAGCATGACCGCCGCCACCTCAACGCTTTCCTCTTCGAGAACCGACATCAGCCGTTCGGTCGGCAGGGCGTTGATCCGGTCCCAGGGGTCAACCTTGGAGGAAGCTCCGGCCAGACGGCGCAATCGCGAGGCGGCGGTCTGGCTGATCTGACCGTCCATCAGCGCCAGGGCCCCCTCGATCCCGCCGGGGAATGTCAGGCCAACCTGTTCCAATTCCTCGACAAAATCGCGTATGACCGCAGCGACGGTGGTGCGGTCGATCAGGCGCATCTGGCTCATTTGCTGGGCAAGGGAGGCCTGCATATGTTCGGGCAGACTGGCAAGCAGTAGTGGCATCCCCTCGGCCAACAGCAGGCGCACGATCACCGCCGCCTTTTCGCGCGGCGCTAGTTGGCGCGGCACGGGCGGCGGCGGGGCCGGGTTGGGCACCACGCGCAGGGCTGTATCGATACGAGCAAGTGGTTGCGCGGCCATGATGATTCCCGTCTGACAATTCTGTGTCGTCAGACTGGCCGCATCAGGTTAACGCGGGCCTTACGCGCCGAAAACTCGGCCAAAAATCGTATCCACGTGTTTGGTGTGGTAGAGCAGATCGAATTTTTCTTCGATCTGGGCGGGGGTCAGGGCGGCGGTCACTTCGGCGTCGCCCAAAAGCTCGGTCTTGAAATCGGCGCCTTGTTCCCAGACTTTCATCGCGTTGCGCTGCACCAGACGATAGCTGTCTTCGCGCGTCACGCCGGCCTGCGTCAGGGCCAAAAGCACGCGCTGCGACATGATCAGGCCTTGGAATTTGTTCATGTTTTTCAGCATGTTCTCGGGGTAGATCACCAGCTTTTCGATGACACCGGCCAAGCGGTGCAGGGCAAAATCGAGGGTGATCGTGCTGTCCGGCCCGATTGCGCGTTCGACCGAGGAATGGCTGATGTCCCGCTCGTGCCAGAGCGCGACGTTTTCCATGGCGGGGATCACGGCCATGCGCACGAGCCGCGCCAGACCGGTCAGATTTTCGGTCAGCACCGGGTTGCGTTTGTGCGGCATGGCGCTGCTGCCCTTTTGGCCAGCAGAAAAGAACTCCTCAGCCTCCAGAACCTCGGTGCGCTGCATGTGGCGGACCTCGGTGGCGACGTTTTCGATGCTGGAGGCGATCACGCCAAGGGTGGCGAAATACATTGCGTGCCGGTCGCGCGGGATCACTTGGGTGCTGATCGGCTCGGGCGTCAGGCCGAGCATGGCGCAGACATGAGCCTCGACCGCTGGGTCGATATTGGCAAAGGTGCCGACCGCGCCAGAGATGGCGCCGGTGGCAATTTCGGCGCGGGCGGCTACCAGACGAGCCCTTCCGCGCGCCATTTCGGCGTAAAAGCGGGCAAAGGTCAGGCCCATGGTCGTCGGCTCGGCGTGGATGCCGTGGCTGCGCCCGATGCGGGGGGTCATCTTGTGCTCATGCGCGCGGGTTTTCAGGGCGGCAAGAACGCGGTCCATGGCCAGCAGCAGCAGATCGGTGGCGCGGACCAGTTGGATGTTCAAGGTTGTGTCCAGAACATCGGAGGAGGTCATACCCTGATGCACAAAGCGCGCCATGTCCGGGCCGATGATTTCGGCCAGATGGGTCAGGAAAGCGATCACATCATGTTTGGTGACGGCTTCGATCTCGTCGATGCGGGCCACGTTGAATTCGGTGTCTTTCGCCTTCCAAACGGCAGCGGCATGATCGGCGGGGATCACGCCAAGGGCGGCCTGCGCGTCGCAGGCATGGGCCTCAATCTCGAACCAGATGCGGAATTTGGTTTCGGGCGACCAAAGGGCAACCATTTCGGGGCGGGAATAACGAGGGATCATCACGAACCTTTGACAGAGGCGGGGTCGGGGACGGCTTAAACCGGGGGGGCGGGTGTTGCAAGGAGTTGGCGATGTCGAAACTATTCGTAGCCTGTTTCGCGCGCGCTTCGGCGGCGGGCGGTGCGGCGATTGCCGAGGGATGGTGGGCCTTGCCAGGGGCCGAGATCGAGATGGCGCTGAGCACGCGGGTCTTGGGCTCTGAGGACGGCAGCATGCAGAAATTCTTTGCCGACGGGCGCACGCTTTATGCGGCGGGGTCAGGCGAGAGTTGGGGCAGATGGCGGGTGCAAGGTGGAGGGGGAACAGTATTGCTCGTCCTGGCCGCCGTCGCAAAGCTGGTCCTGCTACGGGGTCGAGATCGAAGCGGGCGGGCTTGACATCCGGTTCATTGGCAACAGCGGCGCGCCCAGTATCGGGCGGTATGAGGATTTGAACCAGTGTCTGTTGCGCTCAACCTGGTTCATAGGGTTGAGCGTAACCGCAATATTCCCGGCCTGTGCTGGTCTTGGATTGCCTTCAATCTGAATCAGATTGAAGGCAATCAGCTCCAGGGTTTCGGCCGGTCTAGTTGTTGGAGCGGAAATATTCCCATTCCTCGACCGTGGAACCGTCGGGCAACTGGCAATAGCCGGTTTGATTCAGAAAGACGGCGCGGCCACCCTAATCGATGCAAAACACCGTTGCCGGATTGGCCATGCCGGTGTTGACGGGCTGGGGCTGGGGCTCGGGCTCGGGCTGCGGCTCGGGCTCAACTTTTGACGGCGGCGGCGGGGCAGGAGTTTCGATCACGACCGGCGCGGGCTCTGCCAGCGGCATGGCATTCAGGGGCTGGGCGCTGATCGGCTCGACGGTGACTTCAGGCGCAACAATCTGCGGCAGGACTGTTTCCGCCAAGGGAACCTCGGATTCTGGCGCTGGGGCGGCGGAGACCATCGGTGCGATCTGGATCTGGATCTGGATCTGGATCTGCGCTGCGGGCGTCAGCGGGTTCGATGCCGGGACTTTGGGGTCGCAGGCGGCCAGTAAGAGCATGAAGCCAAGGATCAGGGCGCGGGTCATAGGGCGGTCCAATGTGGATTGCCGTGGGGCCGCAAATTTTTGCATGCGCGGCGGTCCAGGCGGGCAGTTTGGCATGGCGCGGGGGCAAAGGGCAACCATTGGACGGCGCGGCAAGGATTCGTCATTTGGCTGTTGCATGGCTCTGCAACGATCGCCCCAGCCTTTAGGAGGACCCCATGCAAATACCTTACCAAACCGCCGCCGCCGCGCTTGTCTTGGCACTCGTCTCGATGCCCGTCTGGGCCGAAGAGCCCGGCAAAATGGCCGAAACCGTGGGCAATAGCCTGACCTCGGCACCGGCCGAATGGCTGGGCGCGCAGCCCCATTTCGTCATGATCGGCACGATCAACGGCACGGCCTTCAACGTGCAGTTCACTGATATCGCTGCCGCAATGGGCATCGCGAGCTTTGCCGCCAAGCGCGAATACCTCGTGATCGAAGGCGGCTTTGCCTATATCGATTTCGAAGTTGCGCTGGAGGCCGATATCGGCGGGGTTGAGCGGACGGTCGAGATCGAGATGGAGAATGAGAACTTTGCCAAGCAAAGCCTGCCGGCCGATTTCGCACTGCAAGAGGCCGAGTTTCCGGCAGGGCTTTTGTCCAATCTCGAAACCCAATGGGAATGGGAAGTGGGCGGCGCTTCGTTCAACGAAGAGGTTTTGGGTTGGACGGGCGTGATGCGGCTGCAATCCGATCAGGGCGCACCGGATGACAAGGGCCTTATGGGCGATGGCATGGTGTCTGGTTACATCAACGCGGTGCGCGGCGCTGACGCGCTGGTGATTTCCTTTACCGCCCCGGTGACCGAATATGAAATTGAGGATTGATCTGGCACGGCTTCGGACCGGGCTTTTTGCAACAGCCGTCAGCGCCTTTCTGGGCGAGGCGGCCTTTGCGCAAACCGGCGCCGTCGTCACGGCCCTTGCCGAGACCGAGGCCACAACAGGCGATACCGATGATCCGGCGATCTGGGTCGCGCCCGCAAGCGGCGCAGGCTCGCGGATCATCGGGACTGACAAGACCTTTGGCCTGCGGGTCTATGATCTGAACGGAGAGACCTTGCAGGAGTTTGCCTCCGGCAAGATCAACAATGTCGATTTGCGTGCCTTTGCCGGGACGGGCGGCGTGGCGCTTGTCGGGGCGAGCAAGCGTGAAGACGATACGATGGTGTTTTTCACCATGTCCGAAGCGGGGGTTATGACCCCGGCCAGCCCCCATGCCTTTGCCGCGATCCCGCCAGGGCAGGCTGCGGGCATCGATGACATCTACGGATTTGCGATGCAAAGCGATCCGGCGACGGGGCGTTTGTTTGCTTTGGCGAATTTCAAGACCGGGCAGATCTTTCAATGGGAGATCACCGCGCAGAACGGTCAACTGAGCCTGACTTTCCTGCGCCGGCTCGACGTCGGCAGCCAGCCCGAGGGCATGGTCTCGGACGATCAGGCTGGCATGATCTATGTCGGCGAAGAGGATGTCGGGGTCTGGCGCTTTGCTGGCGATCCGGCGGCCTCCGCTGCGGCCTTTGAGGTGGATTTGGTCGGCTCGGAATGCCTGCCGGTTGACGATGTCGAAGAGCTGGCGATTCATGATGATGGGACCAAGCGGCATCTTGTGGTGTCGGCTCAAGGTATTGACAAGGCTGCAATCTATCGACTGGATGGTGCGGAAAAGCCGGTTTGCGCCGGGTTAGTCGGGATTGGGGCTGGTGCGCTCGATGGGGTTTCGGAAACCGATGGGCTGGAGGTGACTTCCCAGCCCTTGCCTGGATACCCCGAAGGAATGCTGGTCATGATGGATGACCAGAACGAGGGTTATTCGACCAACTTCAAAATGATTTCCTGGGCCGAGGTGCGGCTGGAATTGGGCCTTTAGGGACGGGGGCGCTTAGGCCCCCGAAAGCTGCGGGTCAAAGGGATAGCGGGTCAGGTTCTCGCAGCCGGTTTCGGTGATCAGAACCTGATCCTCAATCTTGATCGAGAAGTCGCCACCTTCGGGGCTGACGAGAGCCTCGACGCAAAGGACCATTCCCGGCTCCAGCACCGCATCAAACGCCCCCTCCATCCAGCCGTCGGGATAGGTCACATAGGGCCATTCATCGCACAGGCCCACGCCGTGCATCTTGCAGGAGTATTTCTGCGCCCAATACTGGTCTTCCAGCTTGTGCCCGCCGAACACCAACTCGCGGATCGACACGCCGGGTTTAAGGCGCGCCTGATGGTCACGGATATGATCCATGGCATGGGCATGGGCCGAAATCATCGCATTACTCGGCTTGGCGTCGCCAATCCACCATGTCCGCGAGATATCGATGCAAAAGCCGTAAGCGCCGATCAGATCGGTATCGAAGGCCACGATTTCATTGTTCTGCACGATCCGCGGCCCACATTCCTGAAACCACGGATTGGTCCGCGGGCCCGAGGCCAAAAGCCGCGTTTCGATCCACTCGCCGCCGCGCGCGATGTTACCCCGGTGCAACTCGGCCCAGATCGCATCTTCGGAGACGCCGCCAAGGGGGATGTTTTCGCGGGCAAAACGCTCCATTTCGGCAATTGACGCTTCGCAGGCGAGGCTGGCGCAGCGCATCGCCAGCATCTCGTCCGCCGTCTTGATGGCGCGGGTGCGCTCGGTCACTTCCTCGCCTTCGAGAACCTCGAACCCTTCCCGCTCTAGCGCGCGCAGCCCGTGCACCATGATCTTGTCCACCGCCAGCCGGCGGTTGGTCCCGGAATGGGCGCGCATTATCTCATCGACCTGAGCCGCAAAGCCCTGCGCCGCCGCCTCGCCCTTATCGCCCGTCGAGTTGTAGTAGAACGTCGCGCCCGAGCGGAGTTCCTTGACCAGCGGGTTAAACGTCACCAGAAACGGCGAGTTCTTGTATTCCCACATCACCATATGGCCGTCCGCGCACAAAAGGCAGGCGCGGAACGGGTTGTGCATGTTCCAGACCTGCATGTTGGTTGTGTCGGTCGCGTAGCGGATGTTCAGGGGGTCGAACATCAAAAGCCCGCCATAATCGCGGCTGACCAGCGCCTGCGTCAGCTTTTCCCAGCGCGCGCGCCGCATCCGGTCAAGGTTCGGCAGCTCCAGCCCCGCCGCAACCCATTCGCCAAAGGCCAGTTGCGTCGGCCCGATCTCGACCCGGTCATTGTCGTTGGGACTGCCGTCGCCCAAAGTCTCGCCCCGGCTGGGGTCAATCTTGCGGCGGGTCTGGGCATAGGTTTCAGTCATGGGACGCTCCGGGAAAAGGCTGGCCAATTGATTGGCACATCCAGGCCCCGATCAAAGGGGCCTGCTTGCCTGAGCCGAGTGTGGCCAAAACCCGGCGCAGCGGCTAGGCATTTCCCGACACGTGCGGTGTCGCATATTTCCGATTTTCTGGCTCGCCCAAGGGACGGAAAATCCTGTTGCGGCGTAGAAGCATGGCAAACCGATCGGGCTTAGCAGAAATGGCAAACAAGATGCGGCGCGGAATTCTGGGACCGGAGGGTTTGCTCGCCCTGTGCTGCGCGGCCCATCGCGGCTATGTCTAGGCCGCAGCGCCGAATCCCAGCTTCGGGTCTAAGCGGTCGGCGACGATCCGGCGGCGGCCAAGGCCATGGGTCCGGTCGGGCGGCTGGAGACTATGGCCCCGCGCGCCCTGCCGCCGCTCTTTGTCTGGCCCGGCGATGCCGACCCGATGATCGCCCATGGCCAGTCCGAACGCCTTGCCAAAGCCTTGGCCAAAGTCTTTCCGGCCACCCGCATCGACTTTGCCGTTTTGCCCGGCGGTGGCCACGGCGGCGGCGATTTCGCCACCGAGGCAGTCCTGGGGACGATGCGCGACTTCCTGATCAAGGTTTTCGGCGCCTAACGTGGCTTTACCTTAGCTTACCGGCTGGTTTAGGGTTCTGCCATGCAAACCCCGATCCTTCAGACCCGCCTGCCGCATCTGCCGTGGATGGACCCCCGCCTTGCCCGCCTGCCCGGTGTTCTGCCCTTGGACGGTGCGGATTGGCTGGTGCAAGACGAGGCCTACGGGCCCCAAATGGCCGAGCGTGACCGCCTGATTGCCGCTGATACCGATCTGGTCTACCGCCAGCTTCCCGAAGGCCGCCCCGCCGCCGACGAGCTTTACGCGATGACCCTTGCCCTTCTGGCCCAGCGTCCAGGCTTTCGCATCGGCGCCCTTACCGCGCTGCGCCCTGACGGGACCGAGATCGCGCTTGATCCCGGCCAGCCGCTGCTGACCCTTGGCCATCTGGTGCAAGAGGACCTCTGCGTGATGGAAAAATCGGGCGGCG
>CAIYZT010000065.1 GCA_903930735.1 uncultured Paracoccaceae bacterium
CTGCCGTCCCAGCGCCGGGCATGGGAAAGGCCGTCATCGGGCGCCGTAGTCGGGGCCGGATCTGCCTGAGCCTCCTGCGCCGCCGCCCCCGCCCCCGCCTTGGCCCGCAGCCGCTCATAAGCGCTGTCACGGTCAATGGGGGTGCCATATTTGGCCTGCATGGGCGAGCCTGCCATGATTTGCGCTCGCAGGGCCGGATCCAAAGGCCCCAACTGGCTTTTGGGTGGGCGCACCAAAGTCCGCTCGGCCACGCCCGGAATGCCTTTGTTTTCAAGGAACGACGTCACCGCCTCGCCCGTCCCCACATCCCGGATCGCCTCGTCGATCTTGAACCGTGGATTGGGCCGATAGGTTTCCGCCGCCTTGGCCAGATCCTTTTGATCCTTGGCGGTAAAGGCGCGAAGCGCGTGCTGCACCCGGTTGCCAAGCTGGCCCAGGATCACCGCGGGCACATCGGCCGGGTTCTGCGTGATGAAATAGACGCCCACACCTTTGGACCGGATCAGCCGCGCGACCTGTTCGACCTTGGACACGAGGGCCTTGGGCGCATCGGTGAATAAAAGATGCGCCTCGTCGAAAAAGAACACCAGTTTGGGCTGGTCGGGATCGCCCACCTCGGGCAGGTTCTCGAACAGCTCCGAGAGCATCCAGAGCAGGAAGGTCGCATAAAGCCGCGGCGACTGCATCAGCTTGTCGGCGGCAAGCACGTTGATCATGCCGCGACCCGCCGCATCCACCCGCATCAGATCGTTCAGATCCAGCGCCGGCTCGCCAAACATATGCATGGCGCCTTGATTTTCGAGGATCAAGAGCTGCCGCTGGATCGCCCCGACCGAGGCATCGGCCACCAGGCCAAACCTGCGGCCGATATCTTGGGAATTCTCGGCGATAAAGGTCAGCAGGGCGCGCAGATCCTTCAGATCCAAAAGTGGCAGCTGCTCTTCGTCCGCCAGACGAAAGGCGATGTTCAGCACGCCTTCTTGGGGTTCAGACAGCTCCAGCAGTCTGGACAGCAGCAAGGGGCCCATTTCGGCAACCGTCGCGCGAATCGGATGACCTTGGGTGCCGAAGACATCCCAAAAAGTGATGGGAAACTGCTCATAGGACAACTCATAGCCGATCGTCTTGGCTCTGCTCGTAAAGGCCTCGTGCAGCTTATGACTGGCTGAGCCCGCCGCTGCCACGCCCGACAGATCCCCCTTCACATCGGCCGCGAATACCGGCACCCCGGCCATTGAGAACTCTTCAGCAAGAACTTGAAGCGTAACTGTTTTGCCCGTCCCTGTGGCCCCGGCGATCAGCCCGTGCCGATTGCCATATTTCAGCAAAAGGCTCTGCGCAGCCGCATAGCCTTCGCCGCCACCGCCCACGAAAACAACATCCGACATCAAATTTCCACTTCATTTCTTGCCGGGCATGACCAGAAAATCGCTCCGGGTCAGGGCCGCTCGGGGTTAAAATACATTCTTAACCTATTCCTGCCAGAGTGAACTTGCGGGCCGGGGTTATCCCTCGCCTGCTGTGACTTCCTCCCTGTTTTGACTGGTCGCGTCCCCAAAAGGCGCGGCTTTTTTTGCCTCGAGCGGATTGCCTTCAATCTGATTCAGACTGAGGGCAATCCACGACCCGCACAGGCCGGGAGTATTGCGGTTGCGCTCCATCGGGTGAACCCGATCCAGCGCAACACGCTCTAAACACCGGGCATCTGGCTGTGGGAAACGTATTGACCGATGCGCAAAACCCGCCTAACGTTAAAACGATAAGTCGGCCAGTCCGACAGGGAGCAAAAAAGTCAATAAAAAGGGCCGGTTATTCGGCCCTTTTTTTTGTTTTTTGGCCCGAGGTCAAGCAGGCGGTTTTTTGCCACTGTCCCCGAACACCGCCACCGATTGTCTCCTGACTTGGCCCCGCAGCCATGATAGGACGCGCAAAACCATCAGGGATGCACCCATGCCGACCATGACCCAATCTTTGCGCCGCGCCGTCGCCACCACCGCGATGGTTCTTTGTGCGCAGCTTTCCTTTGCGCAGGAAACCGCGGCCCCCGCCGCCGATCCGACCCTGTCGATGGGCACCGAGGTGATCACCCGGCCCGCGCTTCCGACGCAGGAGCTTGCTGAAGTGGGCCAGCTCTACCTCTCCGCGACCCATGGGTCCTGGGAGCTGCGCTGCGTCAAGGCCGAGGACGGCTCGGACCCTTGCCGTTTGTACCAATTGATCCTGGATGCGACCGGCAGCCCGACGGCCGAGATCTCGCTCTTCAGCCTTCCCGCGGGCTCGCAGGCCGAGGCGGGCGCGGCTATTTTGGTGCCTTTGGACACGCTTTTGTCGGCCAATCTGACCTTTAGCGTCGATGCCAACCGCGAGGTGATCTATCCCTATACGGTCTGCAGCACCGATGGCTGTATTGCCCGCATCGGGTTTTCGGCCGAGCAGATCGCGCAGATGAAAAACGGCGAGGCGGCCACACTGACGCTGACACCCGCCGGCGCGCCGGATCAACGCGTGCCGCTGGACCTGTCGCTGAAAGGGTTCACTGCCGGTTATGAGGCTGTGGTCGCCGCGAACACGCCCTAGCGTGTTGCGGTCAATCGAGGTCACCCGATTGACCGCAACCACGATATTCCCGGCCTGTGCTGGTCTTGGAACGCCTTCAATCTGAATCAGATTGACGGCAACCCGCTCTAAATCCGGGTCAGGCAGAGGACGGCATTCTGCCCGCCAAAGGCAAAGCTGTTCGACAGGCAGGCCGCAACCTCGGCCTGCCGGGCGGCGCCGCTGACAAGATCGACACCCAGATCCTGATCGCAATCCGCGCCGCCAACCGTGGGGGCGATCAGCCCCTCGTTCAGCGCCAAAACACAAGCAAGCGCCTCAACCGCGCCCGCCGCCCCGATCAGATGGCCATGGGCGGATTTGGTGGCCGAAACCGCCACGCCCCGCCGCCCGAAAACCTGCTCCAGGGCCTGTGCCTCCACCCGGTCATTGACCTGCGTGCCCGTGCCATGGGCGTTGATATAGCCGATGTCTTTGGGATCAAGACCCGCCTGCCGCAGCGCCGCGCGCATCGCCCTGACGGCGCCGTCGGCCTGCGGGATGATCATGTCCACGCCATCGCTGGTCATGCCAAAGCCCTTGATTTCCACCAGAATCCGCGCCCCGCGCCCCTGCGCTCGGTCCAAGGATTCCAGCACCAAAACCGCTGCGCCTTCGCCCTGGACCATGCCGTCGCGCGTCTTTGAAAACGGATGACAGCCATTGGGCGACAGGACCCGCAGCGCCTCCCAGACCTTGATGCCGCCGAAATCCAGCATGGCCTCGGCCCCGCCAGCCAGCATCACCTCGGCCTGCCCCATCGCCACCATGCCAAAGGCCAGACCGATGGCATGGTTGGAACTGGCGCAAGCTGTCGAAACCGCCAGCCCGGGCCCTTTGAGCCCGTGCGCAATGGCGATCTGTCCCGCTGCCGCATTAGCCATCAGACGCGGCACGGTAAAGGGATGGACCCGCGATCTACCCTCGGCAAAGACCGCGCGATAGGCGGCTTCGGCGGCCATATGTCCGCCCCCGGCGGTGCCGATGATGACCCCGGCGCCAAGGCTTTCCTCGGGCGACAAGACCAGGCCGGCCATGGCAACGGCCTCAGCCGCCGATTGCAGGGCCATGAGGGTGGAGCGGTCGCACAGGGTCAGGATTTGCGGCGAGAAATCAGGGGCCCAGCCTTGAACCCGCGCGCCGATCTTGACCGATAGCCGGTCCAGATCGGGCAAATCCAGCGGCCCGATCGCACAATGCCCGGCGCGAAAACCCGCATAGGTCTGCGCAAGGTTCTGGCCAAGGGGGTTCACCGTTCCGGCGCCGGTGATGACTACCCGCCTCATGGCCGAGCCTGCACCAGATCGCTGATCAATCGTGCGAGCCCGCTCAGGTCCATCTCGGCCAAGGACAAGTCCAGCGGCAGGGCAACGTCAAAGGCCTCTTCGAGCGCGAAAATCACCTCAACCATGGTCACGCTGTCAATTTCCAGCGCCTCAAGCCGCGTTTCAGCCAGCATCCGCCCGGCATCAACGCGCCCGACCTCGGCAAAAATAGCCCTTATCCGCGCATCATTTGGGGTCTGCATCGCCCGAGCCGCCTTCCAGCGCTGCCACGCGGCCAAAGAGCCTCGGCAAACGGCGCAGGGCTTTTTGCATCTCGACATGCAGATCCATCTTGACCGCGGGCGAACCCAGCATCACCCGGCCCGCCGGCACATTGGTGAAAATCTTGGTCGCCCCGCCGCAGATCACATCATCGCCGACAAAGATATTGTCGCTAACCCCGCATTGACCGCCCAAGGTGACCCGGTCGCCGATCTTGGACGAGCCGGCAATCCCGACCTGTCCGCAGATCAGACAATCGCGGCCGATCTGCACGTTATGCCCGACATGCACCAGATTATCGAGCTTGGTGCCGGATCCAATCATCGTATTTCGGATCGTACCCCGGTCCACCGTCGCATTGGCGCCGATCTCTACATCATCGCCCAGCGTAACGCTGCCCAAGGAATGGATCCGCGTCCAGGTTTGGGCGGCAATCTCGCCGCGCTGCCCCAAAGTCTCGCGGATCTGCTCGATCCCGGATTTCTCGGGCGTCACAAAGGAGAACCCATCAGAGCCGACCACGGCGCCCGGATGGCAGATCACCCGCGCGCCGATCCGCACGTCGCGCCCGATCTTGACCCCTTCAAGCAGCAGCGCCTGCTCTGCGATGACCGCCCCCGCACCGATCACCACATGCGAGGCAATCCGCGCCCCCGGCCCGATCCGCGCCCCGGCGCCTATCACCACGAAGGGCCCGATATGGGCATCTTCCCCGATCTCGGCCTCGGGATCGATCAGCGCGGTGGGATGAACCCCCGCCGCAATCCGCGGTCCCTTGTCCAAGAGCCGGGTCAGACCGGCCATCGCCAGCCGTCCGCGCGGCGCAAAGATCGCCGCCTTTAGCCCCATCGATTGCCAATCCGCCCCCGGCCAGACCATCGCCGCAAGCGCTTTGCCACGCGCCAATCCCGCCGCATAGGCCGGCGTCATCGCAAGCGCCAGCTGTTCTGGCCCCGCCTGATCTGGCTCGGCCGCGCCGCTGATCCGCAACTCCAGATCGCCCGCCGCTTCGGCCCCGATCGCCGCCGCTATATCCTTGATCCGATGCGCCATGGGCTGCCTTGCAAATCTACAGCGCCAGAATTACCCCTGAACGTCCAGCGGCGCCAGCCCGGCCTCGAGCAGGGCGTCAAAAATCTTGGCATCACGCCCGTAAACATCCGAGCGGTAGCTGACCACACCCTTGGAATTCGGCCAAGCAGTGAAATAGACCAGATGCACCGGCACCGGCACCTCCAGGTCAACGCGGCTTTCGCGGCCGGTCTCCAGGTAGCTTTTGAACAGGCCTTGCGGGTCGTCGGTTTGTAGCGACAACAGCGCATAGGCCAGATCAAAGGGCGATCCGACGCGGATACAGCCATGGCTATAGGCCCGCACCTCGTTTGCAAACAGGGATTTGGACGGCGTATCATGCAGATAGATGTTATGGGGGTTCGGGAACATGAACTTGACCAAGCCCAGGGCGTTGCCATTCGAAGGCGCTTGGCGCAGGGCATAGGGAAAGCTCGAGGCCGTATAACTGGCAAAATTCACCGCCTCGCGCGGCACCACCCGGCCATTACCGTCGATCACCTGCAGATGCCCGACCGCGTTGGGATTAGAGCGCAGAATCGGCAGATATTCCTTGGTGGTGATCGATCGCGGCACCGACCAGGAGGGGTTCACCACCATAAACTGCATGGTTTCCGAAAATTCGGGGCTTTGCGTGTCGGCGCCAGCCTTGCCGATCACCACGCGCGTATCAAAGGCCACCTTGCCGTCATCCACGATCTGCGCGGTAAAGGAGGGCAGGTTAACCCAGATATAGCGCCCGTCCAGTTTCGCATCCGTCATCCAGCGCAGCCGTTCCAGCGCCACGATCACCGATTGCAGCCGCTCTTGGGGGCCCTCATTCAGCGCCTGGATGGTCGAACCGCCCGCAACCCCGTCGACGCCGAGGCCAAAATCGGCCTGAAAACGCTGCACCGCCAAGGACAGGTTCTGGTCATAGTCCATGGCCGCCGTCGGCCCCAGATAGCCAAAGGCCTGCAAACGGTCGCGAAGAGCGATGACTGCCGCGCCATTGTCGCCTGGCTCCAGCTTCGTCGCGCCGATCGAGATGCCAAAGTCACCGGCGGCGATTGCGGCTTGCAGGATCAGTTTTTCCTTGATCAGGCGGGCATAAGCGGGGGTTTTGGGTGGCAGTTGGGCCAGAAAATCGGGGAATCCGGGCTGCGAGGCTTTCACCAAAAGCATATCAGAATCAGGATGTTGCGGCTCTCTCTTAAGGCCGCCGTCGATATCCGCGGGCTCTAGGGCGCCCGAATTTAGATCGCGGGCGAATTGCAGATAGGCCTGGCCCAGCAAGGCCTCTAGCCGGCCCCGGTCGCCTTCGGTTTGAACGGCGCCAA
>CAIYZT010000066.1 GCA_903930735.1 uncultured Paracoccaceae bacterium
AGCATCGTGGCGAGCCTCAAGGACGGGATCTATGCCGTCGGCTTTGGCGGAGGTCAGGTCGATATCACCAATGGCAAATTCGTCTTTTCCTGCACCGAGGCGTATAGAGTGCGCAACGGTGTCGTGGGCGAGGCGGTCAAGGGCGCGACGCTGATCGGCGACGGCGCGACGGCGCTGAAGCAGATCCGCGCCATCGGCAACGACATGGCACTGGATCCGGGCATGGGCTCGTGCGGCAAGGCGGGGCAATGGGTGCCCGTGGGCGTCGGCCAGCCGACATTGATGATCGGCGGACTGACCATTGGCGGGTCAAAAACATGATCCTCGTCGGGCAATATGACAGCCCCGTCACCCGGCGCGTCGCGTTTGCCCTGCACCACTGCGGGATGGCCTTCAGCCGCGATACCCGCTCGATCTTTGGCGATGCGTTGGCCTGTCCAAACTCAGCCCCCTGACCCGCATCCCCGCTTTGGTACTCGATGATGGCGAGGTGCTGATCGACAGCGCGGCGATTCTGGACCATCTGGACGCCCAGGGCGCGCCCAAGGCTGGCCTGATCCCGCGCAGCGGGCCCAAGCGCCGCCGCATCCTGCAGGCCACCGCACTGGCCCAAGGCACATTGGAAAAAATCGCCGCCATGGTCTACGAGCGGCATTTCCACCCTGCTGGCCATATCAGCCCCGAATGGGAAAACGCTGCGGCTCGCAGGCCACGGCGGGCCTCGCCCTGATAGAGCAACTCTGCGCCGGGCCCTAGTTTTGCAGCGCGAATTTCACCCATGCCGATGCGATGATGGCCACAACCCTTGCCTATGCCCATCTGCGCCTGCCCGAAATCGTGCCTTAAGGCGCCTATCCCAAACTGCACGCCCATGCCGTGGCTTGCGAAGCCCTGCCCGCCTTTCAGACCGCCGCGATCTCGGCGAACGAGACCATGCCGAGCACCTGAGGCCGCCGCGAATTTCCGCGTCAGTCTGCCAGCCCCAGCGTCAAGGCATCCACAAAAGCGGCCACCTCGCCCGGCAAATCCTCCTGCGGCGTCGTCACGTAGCGCCCGGTCATGGCCATTGCCACAACCCCGTGGACCGCCGAAAACACCGTTCTCGCCCGCTGTTGCAGCGCGGTCGGGTCCAGATCGGGGCGCAGCTGCGACAGGGGGCGGATGATCTGCGCAATCAGCACCGCGTGATCCTTGATATGCCATTCGGGGGCCTGAATGCCCGCCGGCAACCGGTGGGAAAACAGCGCTGCCCAGAGCCGATAATTCTGCAAAGCAAAGCCGACATAGCCCTGCGCCAACGCCGCCATCGCTTGTTTGGGCCCCTGCCCCGCCGGACAAGCCGCCTCCAGCGCCGCGTTAAGCCGGGCAAGGGTGCGCGAATTGACGTGCAGGATCAGCCGGTCCAGATCCTCGAACGCCGTATAAAGCGCGCCCAGCGCGCAGCCCGCCGCCGCCGTCACCTCCCGCGCCTTCAATCCCGCCAGCCCCCCGGCCGCGATCTGCGCCTCGGCCGCGTCGATCAGCCGCATCTTCAGATTGTCCCGCTTCTCTTCGCGCAAGCCAGCCATTTCGCCCCCAAAAATTTTTTGAACGCCGTTCAATATTTTGCTGAACGACGTCCACCAATCTGTCACAAGCGGGTCGTGAACATCGTTCATAAAGAGGCAGGCTGAAATGATCAAACAAATTCTGACACTGCTGCGCGGACGCAATGCCGATGTGACCGAGGTCTTGAGTGATGCCAATGCCCTGCCGATCCTGCGCCAGCAACTGCGCGACTGCGCCGATGGGGTTGAAAATGCCCGCCGGTCGGTTGCGATCGTGATGGTCTTTGCCGAGCTAAAAAAGAAGGTGGTGACGGTGACGGCGGCCCGAATCGCTGATCTGGAAACCCTGCGCGACCGTCTGGCGGGCGCTGGCTGCGGCGCACCGCTGCGCCTTGATGCCGCCGCTGTGCTGGAAAGCTGGCGCGCTGCGACCAACTAGAGCGTGTTGCGCTTTACCGGAATCAAAACCTCTGCCACCTCGCAAATGTTCATCTTTATCACCTTTGCAATTGCCGCCCTGATGGTGGCCGGCGGCATCTACTTTCTGGATACCACCTTTGCCGGCAAGGGCTTTTACGCCATGGCCGCCTTGATGCTGGTTGACACGACCGCGACGATCACCAACGCCATCCGCGACGGCAAAGATTCGCACCGCCTGCACAACAAGATCGACGAGGCCCACACCGAGCGGCTGTTGATGGAAGTCGCGCCCCGGATCTGATCCGCAAGAGCCATGTGACTAAAGAGGGGCACTGCCCCCCCCTTTAGTCATTTCCCGGGAAACTTGCCCTTCAGCGCTTCGGCAAAGGCATTTCCGCCCTGGCCCAAGCTTGGCACAGGGGCCTTCGGTGCCGCCTGCATCG
>CAIYZT010000067.1 GCA_903930735.1 uncultured Paracoccaceae bacterium
GAACTCACCTTCTCGTACATTTTCAATGCACTGTCAGGCAACGGGTGAATACGGCTTCGCGGTTTTCTTCTTTGATGTCTGTTCCATAACGGGCAATTCTCCGAGAGTTTTGCCCTCCGGTAAACCTGGGGCGGTTCAGATCGCCGTTGGTGCCCACGCCCGGCTCGGTCAACTCCCACCAGTCAGGCTGGATGAACATCGCTAACTCGGGTTCATAGTAGCGGGCATTCAGGTATTGCAGCCCCGCCTCGCCGTCATAGCGCTCGCCGATCCAACCTTTGGAGACCGGAGCAAGGGCACTGCCGGCGGCGGGGAAGGTGACCTCTCTTTGGCCGTAGGGGCTCAGCTGCGGGCCAAAAGCGCCTCGATCTCTGCCCGCGCCGGCATCGACGGCGCGGTCCCCGGTCTGGTCACCGAAATTCCTGCCACCGCATTGCCAAAACGCACCGCGCTCAGCGGGCTTTGCCCCTCGGCCAAGGCAGCGGCAAAACCGCCGTTAAAGGCATCCCCCGCCCCGGTCGTTTCCACCACGGGACCGGCCGAGATGATCGGAAAATGCACCGTCTGCACCCCGTCGTGGTACAAAACCCCCTGCGCCCCAAGCGTGATAATCGCCGTCCCTGCCCCCAGGCCAAGCAAGGCCTCGGCCGCCTGCTTGGCGCTGTCAGGCCCCGTCACCGCAATCCCGGTCAAGGCCTCGGCCTCGCTCTCATTCGGGGTCACATAGTCGCAAAAACCAAGCATTCCGGCCGGCAAACTGGCCGCCGGCGCCGGGTTCAGGATCGTAGTTACGCCTGCCGCCCGCGCCAGGCGCAGCGCATGAAAGGCCACTGCGATCGGCTGCTCCAGTTGCGTGATAAACACATCCGCGCCCTCGATCAGCGCCCGGTTGCGATCCACATCCGCCTCCGAAATTTGCGCTGCAGCGCCGGGGCTGATGATAATGGCGTTATTGCCGGTCGCATCCTCGATAAAGATATAGGCGGCCCCGGTGTAGCTGGAGGCATCCTGCACCACCGCCGGAATCACCCCGGTCTTTTTCCAGGTCGCCAGCGCCATCTGCGCGAAATCATCCATGCCAAGCCGCGAGATAAAATGGGTCTGCGCCCCGGCCATCGCCGAGGCCACCGACTGGTTCGACCCCTTGCCCCCCGGCCCCAAGGCAAAGCTTTTACCCAAGATTGTCTCGCCCATCTTGGGCGCCCGCTCGGCCCGATAGGCCGTATCGGCAACAAAAACCCCCAAGTTTACAACAATGCCCATGTCTTATTCCTCTGGCGGGATCACGCCCTTGCGAAAGATGAAACAGCCGTAAAACCGCCGCTCGCCGGTTTGGATCACCGCATAGGCGTCTTTCGCCCGCTCGTAAAAATCGAACCGCTCGATGCCGACCATCGGACGCGCGCGGCCCTCGGCGGCGTCGATCGCGCCTTGCACTTCGGCCTGGACGGGTGGCACCCTGGCAGGCTCACCCACCATTTCCATCCGCCCCGCAAAATCCTCGACAAAAGTATCCAGCGGCAAGACCGACAAGATCGCCTCGACGGCCTGCGCGCAGGTCAGATTATCCATCCGCAACAAATCGCCCAGAACGGTTTGCCGGGCGATGGAATCGGAGGGGAAATTGGTATCCGCAATCACGATCGTATCGCCATGCCCCATGGCACGCAGCGCATAAAGGACTTCGGCATTCAAACGATTATCGATATTTTTCAGCATTCTAAACCCCCAAAGCCAGCCCGTTGTCGTCCCAGTTACTGCGGCAAATCAATCCGCAGCGCCGATTGCGTATCGAACAAATGGATCACCGCCGGATCGGGCGCAAGCATGACTTTATCGCCCGGCTTGAACCCGTGGCGTTCGCGAAACACCGCGACAATCTCGCGCTTGCCTGTGCGGGCCAGTACATGGGTTTCAGAGCCTGTCGGCTCGACCACCACCACCTCGGCCGGGATACCGGTTTGTGCCAGTTGCAGATGCTCGGGGCGAAAACCCAAGGTCACTTTGCGGCCCAATTCCAGGCTTGGCTGCCCTTGGCGGCCCGCGCCGGTGGGCAGAGCCAGATCAAATGTCTCGGCTTTGAACACCTGACCCGGCCCGATTTCGCCCTCGATCAGGTTCATTGCCGGCGATCCGATGAAACCCGCGACAAAGAGATTCGCCGGCCGATCATAAAGATCCAGCGGCGCGCCGACCTGCGAAATCCGCCCCTCGCGCATCACCACAATCTTGTCGGCCATGGTCATGGCTTCGATCTGATCATGGGTGACATAGACCGTGGTGGTCTTTAGCCTCTGATGCAACTCGCGAATCTCCGAACGCATCTGAACCCGCAGCTTGGCGTCGAGGTTCGACAGCGGCTCGTCGAACAAAAACACCTGCGGGTCGCGCACGATGGCGCGGCCCATGGCGACGCGCTGGCGCTGGCCGCCGGAGAGCTGGCGCGGGTAGCGTTCGAGATAGGGGGCGAGGCCGAGAATGCCGGCGGCGTGGCCGACCTTGTGGTCGATCACGTCCTTCGGCGTCTTCTTGAGCTTCAGGCCGAACGACATGTTCTCGTAGACGTTCATGTGCGGATAGAGCGCATAATTCTGGAACACCATGGCGATGTCGCGGTCCTTGGGCGGCACGTCGTTGACGACGTGGCCGCCAATCGCGATATCACCGCCGCTGATCTCCTCGAGGCCGGCGATCATGCGGAGCGTCGTGCTCTTGCCGCAGCCGGAGGGACCGACCAGGACGATGAATTCCTTGTCGGAAATGTCGAGATCGATGCCCCGGACGGCGAGAACTTCATCGTACTTCTTGACGACCTTACGCAACGTTACCTGAGCCATTTGTCATCTACCCCTTGGTCGCGCCTGCAGTGAGGCCGGCAATGTAATAGTCCATGAGGAAGGCATAGATGATGAGCGGCGGCGCGGCGCCCAGCAGTGCGCCCGTCATGATCTGTCCCCAGTTGAAGACGTCGCCCTTGATCAGCGTGGTGACGATGCCGACCGGCAGCACCAGCTCGCTGGTCGAGGTGGTGAAGGCCAGCGGGTAGAGGAACTGCGCCCAGGCCACGGTGAAGGTGAAGATCGTCGCCGCGATGATCCCGGGCAGGGCCACCGGGATGAAGATCTTGGTGAGCGTCTGCATCCAGGTGGCGCCGTCGATCAGCGCCGCCTCGTCCAGTTCTTTCGGGATCGACGCGAAGTAGC
>CAIYZT010000068.1 GCA_903930735.1 uncultured Paracoccaceae bacterium
ATGCAATGTCCGGTTGACGGCGAAACTTTGGTGATGGCGGATCGTGGCGGGGTCGAGATTGACTATTGCCCGAAATGCCGGGGGGTCTGGCTGGACCGGGGCGAGTTGGACAAGATCATTGATCGCTCGGCGGGTCCGGCCGTCGCCGCGCCTGCGCCTGCCGCCGCGTCAATGGCCCCCCCGATGCGCCCCGCCGCGCCGGTTTATCAGCAAGAGCCGGGCTATGCGCCCCAGCAATACGAGGCACCGCGCCGGCGCGATCATGATGACGATGACGATCATCGCCAAGGCAAGCGCTACAAGCGCCGTGACAGCTTTTTGAGCGAGCTTTTCGACTTCTGAGGCTCGGTCCTTCCGGACCTTTGCGCGCCAGGCGCTACCAACGCTTCAGGGCGGTCTCGTCCTGAACCTTGGCGGCGACCCATTTCGCGCCCTGCGGGCCGATCTCTTGTTTCCAGAACGGCGCGCGGGATTTCAGATAATCCATCAGAAATTCGGCCGCCGCAAAGGCATCGGCGCGGTGGGCGGCGGCGGTGGCCACCATCATGATCGCATCAGCCGGGCCAAGGCGGCCAAAGCGGTGGATCACCAGGGCATCCAGCAGTCCAAAACGACGGAAGGCCTCGGTCATCATGGCGGCGATCGCGCGTTCGGTCATGCCGGGATAATGTTCGATCATCAGGCCCTGAACCGCTCCGCCATCGTCGCGAACGAGGCCGGTAAAAGTGACGATAGCCCCGGCCCCCGCCGCGCCGGCCGCAAAGGCGTTTGCCTCGGCGCCGAAGTCAAAGGCGTTTTCCTGAACCGACAGGCGCATCATGGTTCAGCCCCCCGTCATCGGCGGGAAAAAGGCTACTTCGCGCACCCCGGCCAGAGGGGCGCTGAAATCGGCCAGTTCCTGATCCAGCGCCACGCGCAGACTGGTCCGGTCAGCAAAGGCGAGCGCGTGGCCCTCGTCCATGGCGGCAAGCTCTTTGATCAGATCGCCAACGGTGGCGGCAGAGGTATGGATCTGCTCACGGTTGGTGCCAATCCGCTCGCGCAGCCAGGAGAAATACAAGACCTCGATCATGCCTCGTCCCGAAGATGGGGCAGGGATTTGCGGAAATAGTCCCAGCCGGTCATCGCCGTCAGACCCGCCGCCACCCAGATCAGCACGAAGCCCAAGAGATTGGCGAAAGAGGCGCAATCGCGGTTGCCGCAGGCCCGGATCGGATCGGCCAGGCCGGCCGAGACCGCATCGGCATATTGATCGGGCGTCATGCCCTGCATCGCCACGCCGTTCAGATATTCAAGTCCCGTGCCCAAAAACAGCACCGCAATTGCAACCATCTGGGCGGTGGTCTTCCACTTGGCAAGTTTTGTGACGGTCAAAAGCCCTGCCTTGGCCCCCAGGTATTCCCGCAAGCCGCCCACGAAAACCTCGCGGAAGAGGATGATCGTGGCGGGCAGGATCAAGAGCGGGTTCATCCCGTTATAGCCGGTCAGCACCATGATAGCGATCACCACCATCGCCTTGTCGGCAATCGGGTCCAGCATGGCGCCAAATTTCGATTCCTGCTTCCACAGCCGGGCAAGATAGCCGTCAAACCAATCGGTTATCGCAGCGCCGACAAAAAGGGTCAGAGCAAACCAATCGGCCCAAGGACGATGGAAGTAAAGGAACATCAGCGCCACGCCGGGGGCGGCCAGAAGACGCAAAACGGTCAGGGTATTTGGAATTGTCCAGATCATCCACGAAAGCTAGCCCATTGCCCGGCAAGACGAAAGAGCCTTGGCTCGCTGCCGTCATAACTTGAACGATGGTTGCACGAGTATGGCGAATCTGTTTAGAACACACGACGATATCTTTAGATTTACTTTCGGGCCTTTCGCCAAGACATTGCAAAGCCTGCTATAGACAGCAATACCTGTGACCCGGCCCGTTTGGCTAGAATATACCAACCCAAAATTCGTTAACACATCAATCAAAGGTGCTAAATGGCAAACAAGATTTCGCGGACGCTCACGGCAGCAGGTGTCGCATTTTCGCTGACACTCCCGGTTCAGGTCGCAACCTCCACGATGTTCTTCCCCAGCCAGGTCATGGCGGCGGAAAAGGCATTGCCCGCGCCCTATATCTCCAAGGCGCTGGACGCCGTTTTGATCCCGATCAATGCCGACGTGCGTAAGGCATTTGGGCTGAAGAAAAAGAAAAAAGGGGTTCTGGTTCTGGCCGTTCAGCCAGGCGGCTTAGCCGAAAAGCTAGGTATCAAGGCTGGCGACGTGATTGCTGCCGTCAAAGACGCCAAAAGCCAGGGCGGCGCCAAGAGCAAGGGCAAGAAGGTCAATTCGCCCAAGAGCCTGGACGCGGCGATCTTGTATTGGATCAAGCAGGGCAATGAAGACTTCCTGTTCGTCGGCTCGAGCGGCGGCAATAAAATGAGCAACGGCGGCATGATCTCGGCGGAGTCCTTCGCTGCGGCAATCGATATGGCCTCGGTCTCCAGTTGGGCTAGCGCGACCAGCACTTCCACCAGCTCGTTCAGCTATTCCTCTTATGTCGAGTCGTTCAGCTCGGAAATGACGGCTTCCTATGAGGCCTCGGATGAGGAGCTTGAAGAGCTTCTCGCCGATGATGACTTTGAAGCGGACATGGCCGAAGCCGAAGAAGATATGACCGAAGAAGAAGAAGCGGCCGAAGACGAAGAGGCCGAAGACGACGCCGATGACGAAGAAGAAGACGGAACCGGCGACGACGGCGAAGAGGAAGATGAAGACGGCGACGACGAAGAAGCTGACGAAGAAGAAGCTGACGACGAAGAAGCTGACGACGAAGAAGGCGA
>CAIYZT010000069.1 GCA_903930735.1 uncultured Paracoccaceae bacterium
ATCTGATCCTTTGCCGCAAAATCCCGGCGCGCCCCCCCAACATAAGGTGGGCGCACCGCGCTTTTTCCGCAACGGATAGTCCCAGTTTCAAGTTATCCACATCAACACCGGCCATCAACCAATTGATTCTTGATTAAAAATTGGAAAAAGTGCAACCTTTTTTTTGAGATGGGCACCAAAGACCCAGCAGACCTCTCGCTGAGGCGTGATCGAAAGGGCAGGTCAAAATGACAACGTCGAGCCTTCTAAGGGCTGGGCTGTTCGGGTTGGCAATGGCCAGTCTGTCGGTTCCATATGCCTCGGCCGAATCTCTTCAGGTGATGAAGGGGGCAGCAACCGCGCCCCTGTCGGTGCCGATGAACCGCGCTGTGGTGGTCGAAAGCGACACGCCCTTTGCCGAAGTGTCGATCGCCAATCCGGGCATTGCGGATATCTCGACCCTGTCCCTCAGGTCCATCTACATCCTTGGGATCACGCCAGGCCGCACGACGATGACCCTGCTGTCCGCTGACGGCAAGCTGATCTCGAATGTCGAGATTCACGTCACCCCCGATATCGCCGAATTCAAAGAGCGCCTGCAGCAGATCCTGCCGGGCGAGACGATCGAAGTGCCTACCGCCAATGACGGGATCGTTTTGTTGGGCACGGTATCCTCGGCGGTCAAACTGGACCGCGCGCTGGATCTGGCCAAGCTCGGGTGTCAAACTTGTTGAGCGTCGGCGGCACCCAGCAGGTGACGCTGAAGGTCCGTTTTGCGGAAATGCAGCACTCGGTATCGAAATCCCTATCCTCCTCGCTGGCGGTCTCGGGCGGCACGGATGTCGGCATCGAAGCTGAAACCGGCACCTGGCTGGACGGTGCCAACGGGATCGGCAATCCAATCCAGACCTCATCTGGCACCGAAGGCGGTTTTACCTTGGGCTTTACCGCCGGTTCCTTGCAATTTGCCGTGCTGCTGGAGGCGCTTGAATCAAAAGGCGTCGTGCGCACGCTGGCAGAGCCGAACCTGACGGCGCTGCCGGGCCAGGAGGCCAAGTTTCTGGCCGGCGGCGAATATCCGATCCCGGTCTCGAACGGCGACAGTACGATTTCGGTGGAATACAAACCCTTTGCCATCGAGCTGAAATTTACCCTCACGGCTGTGGACGGTGATCTGATAAACCTGTCGATCAATGCGGCGGTCTCCTCGATTGACAGCTCGGTGACCTTGGAAACCGGCGGTGTGAAGATCAATGCCTTCAAACGGCGCGAAACCTCGACCACGGTGGAAATGCGCGACGGCGAAAGCTTTACCATCGCGGGTCTGTTGCAGGACGAATTCCGCAATCTGAACGGTCAGGTGCCTTGGCTGGGCGATATTCCGATCCTTGGTACCTTGTTCCGCAGCGACGATTATCAGCGCGCGCAGTCCGAACTGGTCATCATCGTGACGCCGCATCGGGTCACGCCGACGCGCTGGCGCTGCCGACCGACAGGATCCGGATCCCATCGGAGAAAGAGCTGTTCTTGTTTGGCCAGACGGCGGGCAAACAAACGGGCGGCGCGGGCGAAGTGGCGCGGCAGGACTTTTCCGGCGCCTATGGCGATGTGATGGAGTAAGGGCATGACCAGAAAACTCCTCATCAGCACGGCAATCACCGCGCTTTTGGCGCTTGGCGCCTGCTCCGACACCTGGTCCGACTTCAATATCGAAGCCGGAGCCGAAGTGGACGAAGGCGGCTTTGGCGGCCCGACCATGACCAACTCCTTGCTGATGATGGGCAGATCGATGCGACCGTCGCGCTTGCGGGCCGCTTTAGCGCCGAAGTGCCCTCGACCATCACCTTTGCGTTTAACAGCGACACGATCACACCGCAGGCGGCCGCCGTTCTGGCCGAACAAGCCAGTTGGATCGCGAAATTCCCCGAAGTGCGCTTCCGCGTTTACGGCCATATCGATCTGGTCGGCTCGGACGCCTATAACAAGGCGCTGGGTCTGCGCCGTGCCCAAGCCGTCGTTTCCTTCTTTGCCTCCAAAGGTATCTCGCGCAGCCGTCTGGAGGACGTCGCCTCGTTTGGCGAGACCCAGCCCGTTATCGCCAGCCAAGGCCCCGAAGAGGCGCACCGTGACCGAGGTGACCGGCTTTGTGAAAGACGCGCCCTCGCTGATCAACGGCAAGTATAACGAAGTGGTCTGGCGCGAATATGTGGAAGGCGCGACCCGCATTCACCCGCAAAACACCACAGTGTCCACGGCGGTTGATCCGGCCAACTGATCCGGTCTTTGCGCCCTGAAGAGAGTTTGAAAGGTGTAAAGCCCGGATTTGCGCGTTTCCTTTTTCGACCCTTGGCCGTCAAAAATCGCAGATTGACGATCTTTTGGCCCCAATCTCGCATAGTTCTAAGCGCATCTTCACAGCAACAAGGAACATCTCTGCGCACCTTCCGGGTCGCATATTTGATCTGACGATAAGAAACATCTGTTTTTATACAGATACTTAGAGGGAATTGACGATGACGGGTATTGCAAATCTTCAACCGGAACCGGCACCGATACTCGCGTGCACGATTTCGCGTGATGTGCAGAACTTTGATCTGCTGATCGACGATATGGAACTGGAGATGGGCGAATCCTGGGGGGATCTTTCCTTTGAGGATTCACAAGAGTTTCTGAACCAGCACGAGGCCGCCTCGCTGCTTTTTATCGCCATCGCGGTCAATTCAGGCGATGAGGGCGACCTGGGTTTGATCGCGGATATCGTGAAACAGGCCAAGGACAAGGGCATCAAGGTTATCCTGATTGCCGATCAGATCAGCCCGATGGCGCTGCATCAGTTGTTGCGGCTGGGTGCCGATGATTTCGTGCCCTATCCCCTGCCCGAACGTGCGCTGCACGAGGCGATCGAGCGGGCAAAGACCGCTCCGGCCCCGGTGGCCCCGCCCGTCATCACCGCCCCTGCCCCGGAACCCGATCCCGATCCGGCGGTACATGCCCCGCAGTTCAAAGCCAAAGGCGACCGCGATGGCGTGGTTTTGCCGGTGCACGGACTTGCCGGCGGCGTGGGCGCCTCGACTTTTGCGACCAACCTCGCCTGGGAATTGGCCAATACGGCCAAGGACAAGAATGCCCCGCGCGTCTGTCTGCTGGACCTTGATCTGCAATACGGCTCGGTTGCGACCTACCTCGACCTGCCGCGCAAAGAGGCGGTGTTCGAGCTGTATTCCGACACGGCCCATGCCGACAGCGATCAACTGCTGCAGGCCATGTTGACCTTTAACGACAAGCTGAACGTGCTGACCGCGCCAGCGGATATGCTGCCGCTGGACATCGTCTCACCCGAGGATATTGGCCGGATCATCGATATGGCCCGTGCGAATTTCGACTATGTCGTGATCGACATGCCGAAAACCATCGTGTCCTGGACCAAAACCGTTCTGGCCCGCGCCCATGTCTATTTCGCGTTGATCGAGTTGGATCTGCGCTCGGCGCAAAACGTTCTGCGCCTCGTGCACGCGCTGAAGGCCGAGGCCCTGCCGCATGAAAAGCTGCGTTTTGTCCTCAACCGCGCCCCGCGCTTTACCGATCTTGCGGCCAAGGGCCGGGTCAAACGTATGGCCGAAAGCCTTGATATTGCGATCGAAGTGTCGCTGCCCGATGGCGGCGAGCAGGTAACGCAGACCAATGACTACGGCCTACCGCTCGCCGAACACGCTGCCAAGAATCCGCTGCGCAAGGAACTGCAAAAGCTGGCTAAATCATTGTTCGATCTGAACAAAGCCGCCGAAGCTGCCAAGCGCTAAGACCGATTATTTCTGGGGGATAGGATGTTTTCACGTTTCAAAAAGCCGGAGGCTGCACCTCAGCACGGAGCGAAGCGCGCGCCCCTGACCAGTGCGGCGCCGGCTCCGGCTGCCGCTGAGAAGCTTGAGATCATCCGGCTGGTGGAGGAATCGCGCGACATTCTGGCTCTGCAATCGGGCGAGAAATTTACCGTGCCCTTTGACACGCTGGTGATCTTTTCCACCAACTTCCACCCCAACGCGATTTTCGACGGCGCGGCCCTGCGCCGGATCTTTTTCAAGATAAAGGTCGACGGCCCGAATCAGGAAAACTTTCTGAAGATATTTGCGATGGTGGCGCGCAAAAAGCAGATGCCGCTGAACGAAGAGGCGCTTTTGTACATGCTGAAGGTCAAATACCCGACCATCGACAACAACTTTGCCAATTATCAGCCGGTATTCCTGATCGACCAGATGATTTCGATCTGCGAATTCGAAGGTCTGCCCTATCAGATGACCCCCGACCTGATCGAACGCGCCTGGGGCGACATGTTCGTGCGTGACGAAACGATCGCAAAACAAGCCCTATCTGGCTTGGCAATCGCGATGGGTTTGCAGGATGTCGCCTGCTGCGTTTCAATTCATGACCTGCTTCACAGAAAATTCGCATCCATCGTCGCAGACCACGCCAGATGATCCTGCAGCAGATCGCAGTTGTGCCGCAGGCGGGCGACGAAATTCTCAGGCTCGGCCTGCATCTTTTCCCAGACCTGCGCCTGAGGCAGTTTTCCGTCAGAATCCAGTTTCAGATCAAAGGGTTTAGGGTACCACACCGCATTTTGATGCAGCGCGCGCAGATAGGCAAAGGGGGGCGGTGCCCAGACCTTTGCGCGCCGCCATGAGGCCCGGAAATGCAGGCAGGTCGCAAGCCGCTGCAACCGGATTCCGCGCGGAAAAGCAGTAAAGATGCGCTTCCACATATCCCAGTCGCCTTCGACATTCATCGTCTCGTCCCAGTAACCGACCTGGTCCAGACACTGGCGGCGGTGAACGATGGGCGTGGCGGGCAGGACGTTATTCATTTTCATGAACTCTTGCCGGGGCCGGGTCAGGGCCAGATTGACGCAGAACGGCACGATCACCCCGTCATCATCGATGTACAGCGGCCGGGAATAGGCGAACATCGTCTGGTCCGTCGCAAACATCGCATCCATGCGGTCAAGATGATCGCGGAAATACAGGTTATCGTGGCCCAGAAAGGCAATCAATTCCCCCTTGGCCTGCCGCAGCGCGAGGTTGCGGTTGCCATAGCCGAACCCCGGGCCCTTTGGCAGATCGAACCAGCGGATGCGCGGATCGTTGTAACCCGCCATCAGGACCGCCGTGTCATCGGTGCAGCCATCTCCGACCACAAGCAGTTCCCAGTCGGGGCGGGTCTGCGCAAGCACTGATGCGATGGCCAGACGCAAGACCGCGGGGCGGTTGTGGGTGGGCAGCAGGATCGAAAACCGCGGGTCTGCCATGTCAGTAGCCGCGTGCTGTACTGGGAAAGCGGTAAGGAATCAGAGGGCTGTCGATCGGCAGCCGGTATTTGTCCGGGTTGGCAGGATCATAAGCGCGCGTGGGCATGTTCAGGAAAGCGGCTTCTGTGGTGCCACAATTGTAATCTGCGTGCCAGACATGGTCAGGAACTGACAACACAAAGCGGTCACGGTCGCTGAGCGTCACGCTGAATACTCCGCCAAAGGTCGCGCTGTTCGGGCGCGGATCATACATTACGACCTGCATCCGCCCGCTGATCAGAAAGTAGCGATCGGTATGATGTTTGTGCAGGGCCCAACCTTTGACCACCCCCGGAAGAATCGTAACCATGTAGAGATGACGCACTGGGATATCGTCCATGTCCCAAGCTGCAGAATAGATTTCCTGCAACTCGCCGCGATCATCGACAAGCACAGGGCGCCTGAAAATCTTGGATCCATCCGGCAAACCGCGCATCGTATGGCCGGACGCATCGACGCTGCGCGGATCAGCAACCGCGACCGCGAGGGTCAGTGCCAAAGATTCGTCATCGTTGGGCATCCATGTCTCTCCTTTAAAGAAATGAATTCGTTCGCAGTCGCGTAAATCAGCTAAAGACTATAGCGCCGGTTTCCGTCACGACAAGGTCCAGCCGCTGATCTGTGGCGTCAATCGGCACCTCGTCCACCTGCTGTGCGGCAAAGGCAAAGCCGACGGCAAGCACCGGTCCTTGCGCGCGCAAGCCTTCCAAAGTGCGGTCATAAAACCCGCCGCCATAGCCCAAACGATAGCCGCGCGCGTCATAGGCCAAGAGCGGCACGATCAGCACCTGAGGGGTGATCCAGGGCCCCTCGGCCGGGATCAGCGCGCCAAACTCGCCCGCCACCATCTGCGCCTCTGGCGTCCATTGCCGAAACCGCAACGCCTGCGCGGGCCCGATGATCACCGGCACGCCGACGGCTCCGCGATGCGCCGCCATGGCGGCCAAGGGATCAATCTCGGTGCGCATCGGCATGTAACCGGCGAGCGCCCCACCCTTGCCCGCCAGATAATCCGCAAGGATTTCAGCCGCTTGCCCCTGCCCGCGCGCAAAGGCCTCTTTGCGTCCCGCAAAGGCCGCGCGCCGCGCCTCGGCCTTGATCGCTGTCATGTCGAGACCCTGATCGCTCATACCAACATCACACTCGCCAGCCCAAGGAACGCAAAGAACCCCATCACATCGGTCAGCGTGGTCACGAATGTTCCGGAGGCGAGCGCGGGGTCCAGCCCGAACCGCTCCAGCGTCAGCGGCACCAAAATACCGCCCAGCGCCGCCACCACCTGATTGACGATCATCGCGATGCCCAGGACCAGCCCCAGCCGCAGATCCCAGAAAATCAGCCCGCCCGCACAGCCCAAGATCAGCGCGAGGCCAAGCCCGTTCAGTACCCCGGCCCCGAGTTCGCGCCGAACAACCCGCCGCGCGTTGGACGAGGTCAGATCCCGCGTCGCCAGCGCCCGCACCGCCACGGTCAGCGACTGCGTGCCCGCAATCCCGCCCGTCGAAGCGACAATCGGCATCAAGGCGGCCAGCGCCACAACGGACACAATGGTCGCCTCAAACTGCGTGATCACAAAAGCCGAGAGGCTGGCCGTGAACAGATTGACCACCAGCCAGGGCAGCCTTTGCCGCGCCGTGGCCAGCGCACCGTCCGAAATCGAGGATTCCTCGCCCACGCCCGCGAGCAAAAGCATGTCTTCTTCATGCTCTTCATCCAGCACATTCATTGCGTCATCAATTGTGATCACACCCACCAGCCGCCCGCCCTTGTCCACCACAGGACAGGAAATCAGGTGATACTGGTTGAACATATAGGCGACGCCGCCCTCGTCTTCGGTGGCGTCGATGGTGCGGAAACTGTCTTCGAGGATGTCGCGCAGCCGCACCTCACGCCGCGAAGACAATACCCGGCCCAGCGTGACATAGCCGGTCGGGATCATGCGCGGATCGGTCAGGATGACGTGATAAAACTGGTCGGGCAGCGTGCTCGCCTCGCGCAGAAAATCAATCGCCTCGCCCACGGTCCAGTGTTCGGGGGCCACAACGACCTCGCGCTGCATCAAGCGGCCAGCGGCGCCTTCGGGATAGGACATGGCCTGTTCGACCGCGACCCGGTCGACCATTTCCAGCGCGTCCAAAATCCGGCCTTGCCCAGCGGCATCCAGATCCTCGAGAATATCCACCAGATCATCGGTGTCCAGTTCGCGCATGGCCTCGGCCACCACGGAATCGGGAAGGGCACCAATCACCTCTTCGCGGATCGACTCGTCGATCTCTGACAGAATCTCGCCGTCGATTTCGCCGGACCAAAGGCGCAGCAGATTGGCCCGCTCGCCCGGGGCGATTTGTTCAAAAAGGTCAGCGATATCAGCGGCATGAAGGGGTTCTAAAAGCTGAGTGATCCGCGCGGTATCATGCGCCTCGACCGCCTCAAGGATCGCCGAGACGCGCAAGCCGTCCAGCTCGTCCTCGTCCATCTGGTTTAGGTCATCTGCCATCAGCACCCCCCGATTGACCATCCATAACGAAAGCTGTTTCAAGGAAACAGTGGGCTTGAAGAAATTTACCTCTTAGTCAGAGATCTATAGTCTAAGGGCAAGCAAATGCGGGGTAGCGCAATGGTTGAACTTTTGATTGGTCAGGTGCTGTCCTATAGCGCCGACCCCTTTGCCATCGGGCCCGCCGCGGCGCAGCACCGCAGCAGGGGCGCCGTGGCCATCGAAGGGGGCCGCATTGCGTCGGTTGGCGAGGCGGCAGTTCTGCGCGCCGCCTATCCGCAGGCGCGGGTAACGGATTACGGCCGCAAACTGATTTCCGCCGGGTTCATCGATGCCCATGTCCACTATCCGCAGACCGCGATCATCGCTTCCTGGGGCAAAAGGCTGATCGATTGGCTGAACACCTATACGTTTCCCGAAGAGATGCGATTTGCCGATCCGGATTACGCCGCTGCGGTGGCGGAGCGGTTTTTCGATCTGACTTTGGCCAATGGCACGACCTCGGTTTGCAGCTATTGCACCATTCACCCGGCCAGCGTGGATGCCTTTTTCAATGCCGCCGCCCTGCGCGGTCAAAGAGTTTGGGGCGGCAAGACCTGCATGGACCGCAACGCGCCCGAAGGGCTGCGCGATACGGCGCAATCGGGCTATGACGACAGCCGCGCGCTGCTGGGCAAATGGCATGGGGCGGGCCGCGCCAATTATGTGATCACACCGCGCTTCTCTCCCACCTCGACGCCCGAACAGCTGGCCGCCATGGGCGCGCTTTGGGCCGAAAACCCTAATTGCCTGATGCAAACCCATCTGTCCGAGCAGACCGATGAAATCGCTTGGGCCAAATCCCTGTTCCCCGCCGCCCGCGACTATCTTGATACCTATGAAGAGCACGGGCTTTTGGGCGCCGGCGGGCTTTACGGCCATTCGATCTGGCTTGAGGCGCGCGAGAAGGCGCGGCTGGTCGAGGTTGGGGCCAGCCTGATCCATTGCCCGACCTCCAACAGCTTTATCGGCTCAGGCCTGTTCGACATGGCGGGGCTGAAATCCGCCGGGCAGATTGTCGGGCTGGCCACGGATACCGGCGGCGGCTCGTCGTTTTCGATGCTGCGCACCATGGCAGCGGCCTATGAGGTGGCGCAGCTGCGCGGCACGGCGCTGCACCCATCGCAGCTATGGTGGCTGGCGACCAGCGGATCGGCGCAAAGCCTGCATGCGTCGGACAAGATCGGCAATATCGCGCCGGGCATGGAGGCGGATCTGGTGGTGATCGATCTGGCCTCGACCCCGGCGATCGCCCAAGCCTCCGCGCGGGCCAGTGACATTTGGGAATCGATCTTTCCGACGATCATGATGGGGGATGACCGTGCGACCCATGCGGTTTGGATAGCGGGGATACTGGTTCAGTAGGGGCATGCCATCGCCTCCGCCTGATCGCTCATCGGGCCCAGATCGACGATCTGCACCTCGCCGCGCTCCAGCGTGACCTGCAGGGTCCGGGTCAGTCGGCCGAAGCCAGGATAAGCGCATCACGCCTGCCACAGCTGCGGGTTCCGCCCCAGATCTGCGCCTCGCTAAAGCGGTGGTTCGTCAGCTCCGGCGCCCGCACGATTTCGCTTAAGGCGCCCGCCTCATACAGCAGAAAAACCAGCTCCTTGGTCAGACGCGGACGGTCGACTTAGGCGATCTCAATCCGGCCATCGCCGCCGAAAATCGCCCGTACCCACCGGTGCCAGCCAGCGCCTGGGCTGGCCAATAAACGCAGTCGCCGCACGCTTGCCGTTCAGGTCATAAACCGCCAGCGAGGCCCCAAGCGCAATATCGGTCTAGACCACCATCACTTCGGGTGCGCCGTCGCCGTCCAGGTCGCCCACCCGCGCCTCATTATCCTCCAAGACCCGGCTGGCGGGCAGGGTGAACAGCAGGTCGCAAAAGCTGAGCCCGGCACAATTCATGCAGGTGTTTACCGTCAGTTACAGCGTGCCAAAACTGGTCTGATGGCTGAAAACACCATGTTCATAGCGGTTTGTTGGGTCGGTCAGCCGGGCGTAAACGATCTTATCAGCGCGCAGTGCCCCCGGCATGGACAGCTCGATTGCGGCGGCGCAGGCAAAAGGCCAGGCGCCGCATCGCATCAGATTTGCTTTTCAGGCATCTGCACGCGCAGGCCTTCAAGCGCCGGGTTGACCTTGATCTGGCAGGTCAGACGCGAGCGGACCGGATCGGGATTCCAGGCGAAATCCAGCATATCCTCTTCCATCGCATCCCGCTTTGGCAGACGCTCCACCCAGGCCGCATCGACATAGACATGGCAGGTCGAACAGGCGCAGGCCCCGCCGCAATCGGCCTCGATCCCCGGAATGCCGTTGTCGCGCGCGCCTTCCATGACGGTCAGGCCGTTCGCTACCTCAACCACATGTTCCTTGCCAGAATGTTCGACGTAAGTGATCCGTGCCATCGCCTGCCCTTTGATGCTGCTGCGCTTTGCGCTGACATATGCCAAATCCCCGGGCTTTTCCAGAGCCCAAAACCTTGCCATGCGGATGCGAATGTTCTACTTTCGTTCACATGACCATGCCCCCCCCCAACTGGCAAACCCCGACCCCGCGCCCCGGCCAATGGCCGCGCCCGCCTGCAGCCCTGCCCGCCGCCCGTCTGAACGAGCCTTCGGAGGGAGCACGGGTTTGCGTGGCGGGGCTGGTTCTGGTGCGCCAGCGTCCCGGCACGGCCAAGGGCGTGATTTTCGTCACGCTGGAGGATGAGACCGGCGTGGCCAATGTGGTGGTCTGGGCCAAGATCTATGAACGTTTTCGCCGCGCGGTCATCGCGGGCCGGCTTTTGCGCGTCACGGGCCGTTTGCAGCGCCAATCGGGGGTCGTACACGTGGTGGCCGAGCAGATCGAGGATCTCTCGCCGCTGCTCGACCGGCTTTTGCTGCCCGATTTCAGAACCGAACTTGCACGCGCGGGCGACCAG
>CAIYZT010000070.1 GCA_903930735.1 uncultured Paracoccaceae bacterium
CCCCGATAACGTGATCGCCGAGGCCGATGCACAGGTCGGCGCGCCCTTGGGCAAGCGGACCGATCTGCGCGATCTGGCCCTGGTCACCATCGACCCGATCGACGCCCGCGACCGCGACGACGCGGTCTTTGCCGAGGCGGATCCGGAGGCGGGCAATCCGGGCGGCTATGTGATCTGGGTCGCGATTGCCGACGTCGCCCATTACGTCACTCCCAATTCCGCGCTGGACCGCGAGGCGCGCAAACGCGGCAATTCCACCTATTTCCCCGACCGCGTGGTGCCGATGCTGCCCGATATCCTGTCGGGCGATCTGTGCTCTTTGCACGAAAACGTGGACCGCGCCTGTCTGGCGGTGCGCATGGTGATCGATGCACGCGGCAACAAGACCGGGCATAAATTCGTGCGCGGCATGATGCGCAGCCGGGGCAGCCTCCATTACGGGCAGGTGCAAGCCGCCGTCGAAGGCCGCGCGGATGCCAAGACCGCCGATCTGGTCGAGGGCATCCTGAAACCGCTTTATGCCGCCTATGAGACGCTGAAAATCGCCCGCGCCGTCCGCCAGCCTCTGGATATCGACCTGCCCGAACGCAAGATCGTGCTTAGCGACGAGGGCCGCGTCACCTCGGTCGCCTATCGGGACCGGTTCGATGCCCATAAGCTGATCGAAGAATTCATGATTCTGGCCAATGTGGCGGCGGCCGAGGAATTGGTGCGGCTGAAACGTCCGCTCTTGTTCCGCGTCCACGAAGAGCCCTCGCCAATGAAGATGGAGGCCCTGCGCGAGGTGGCCGAGGCTTCTGGCTTTACCCTTGCCAAGGGGCAAGTCCTGCAAACCGCGCATCTGAACCGGCTTTTGGCGCAGGCTCAGGGCACGGAATTTGACGAGCTGGTGAATATCCAGACCCTGCGCTCGATGACGCAGGCCTATTACAATCCGCAGAATTTCGGGCATTTTGGGCTGGCATTAAAGAACTACGCTCATTTCACCTCGCCCATCCGCCGCTATTCCGACCTGATCGTGCACCGCGCGCTGGTGGCCGGGCATAGTTGGGGGCCTGATGGCCTTTCGGCATGGGATGTGGAAAATCTGGACGACACGGCCAAGCTGATTTCAGACGCCGAACGGCGGTCCATGGCGGCCGAGCGCGACACGATCGACCGCTATCTTGCCGCCTATCTGTCGGACCGGGTTGGCGCCGAATTCGCGGGCCGGATCGCGGGGGTGCAGCGCTTTGGCCTCTTCATCAAACTGGACGAGACAGGCGCCGATGGCCTGATCCCGATCCGCTCTTTGGGGCGCGAGTTTTTCAATTATGATGAAAGCACGCAGACCCTGACCGGATCGGATACCGGCGTGACGCTGGGCATGGGGCAGCGGGTGGTGGTGCGGCTGCTGGAGGCGATCCCGGTCACCGGCGGGCTGACGCTGGAGCTGCTGAGCCTTGACGGCGCGGCCCTGCCGACGGCTTCGGGGCGCGGTGGCAAAAGGGGCGGCTATCAGCCCCGCCAACCCTCCAAGGCGGCGGCCAAGGACCGGGCGCTAAAACGCAAGGTCATTCGCAAGAGGAAGTAATGCATGCACGGCGCCAGATCCTTGCCGGATTTGCCCTCAGCTTGGGGCTCTTGGCAGGTATTGCGGCGGCGCAGGAGGGGTCAGTGGCTTTTGTACCTGGGGTCCGCGGGACCGATGACGGCTTGCGCCTTTGGCTCGAAGAATTCGGCCCCCGCGCTCTTTCGGCGGGGATTTCTGCCGAAGTTCTGACGCCCGCCCTGAAAACCATCACCTTTCTGCCCGATGTGGTGGACAAGGACCGCCGCCAGGACGAGTTTACCCGCGCGGTCTGGGATTATCTGGACCGGGCCGTGTCGGACGACCGCATCGCGCTGGGGCAAAAGGCGCTGGTTCAGCACGCGGATTTGCTGGACCGGATCGAGGCGGCTTATGGCGTGGACCGCGCCTATGTGGTGGCGATCTGGGGGCTGGAGAGTGCCTATGGCAGCTATCGCGGCGATATCCCGGTGCTCAGCGCGCTGGGGACGCTGGCCTATGACGGGCGGCGCGGCGCCTATTTCGAGGGTGAGTTGCTGCAGGCTTTGCGGATGCTGCAATCGGGCGACGCCGATCTGGCAGAGCTGAAAGGGTCCTGGGCCGGGGCCTCGGGGCATACGCAGTTCATGCCGACCTCGTTTTGGAACATCGCGGTGGATTTCGACGGGGATGGCCGCAAGAACTTGTGGGGGCCCGATCCGGGCGACGCTTTGGCCTCGGCCGCCGCCTATTTGCAAAAGTCGCGCTGGAAAAGCGGCGAGGATTGGGGGTTCGAGATCACCCTGCCGGAAGGTTTCGATTGGGAGCTGGCCGGGGACCGCACGCAAAGGCCGATGGCGTTCTGGCTGTCCAAGGGAGCGGCGCGCGCGAATGGCGGGGAAATGCCTGCGGACCGCTGGGCCTCGCTTTTGTTGCCCGCCGGGCAGCGGGGGCCGGCGCTGATGGTGTTCGATAATTTTGGCGCGGTAGAGACCTATAATCTGGCCGATGCCTATGTGATCGCGGTGTGCCATCTGGCCGACCGGCTGCGCGGCGGCGGCCCCTTTCAGCATCCCTGGCCTCGCGATCTGCGGGTGCTGACGCTGGCCGAACGGATGGAATTGCAGCAAAGGCTGACACTGGCGGGGCATTCGACGGCCGGCGTGGATGGCCGTGTTGGCCCCCGAACGCTGAGCGCGATCAAATCCTATCAGCGCGCGCAGGGACTGGTGGCTGACGGCTTTGCCTCGACAGACCTGCTGGACCGCTTGCGGCTGGCGCAGGCGGGCAACGTCCGCCCCTAGAGCGGAGCTTTGCCCGTCTGGGTCCGGTGGAGCGCTTGCGCGCTAGCTTCTTTAGTCCTCGGCCTGCTTGCGCAGTCCCCCCTCGGCCTTCGGCCTCGCCCCTAGGATATTTTTGGACAGATGAAACCGCAACCGGATCTTTCCTTGCCGTCATCTTGATCCAAATATCCTCGGGGGAAGCGGGTTCGTTTCGAACACGCTCGGGGGTGGAAACCCCCGCCTCCTAGCCGGTTGGCGGGAACCGCCAGAGGCGAGACCCAAGAATGCGGCTTTGCCGCTCCTTTGGATCCAGCGGATCAATTCGGACTGGCCTTGGTCAGTATTGCCCCTGGCAGTACCAACCGCCTGAGACATCGCCGCCATGGGCGAAATACATCCACAGCCTCTCGCCGCTTTCCACCTCGATCCGCCAGTAATCGCGCGGGCCGTTGCGCCATTCGGGCATGTCAAACCACCATTCCGGCAAGATCCGTTCGGGACCGAGCGCGAGCCGGGTGACCAAATCCCGGCGGCGCCAGCGAAACTGGGCGGGCGGCATGGCGTCTTCGGGGGCATTGGTAGGTTCGGGCGGGAAAAGCACCAAGGGCCTTGGTCCGGGCGGGTTTGGCCATGGCTGGGCCCAGGGCGCGGCCCAGGCTGCGGCCTGCGGCACCCCGACTTTTTCGGGCACGTGGCTGTCGGTGGGATAGCTGCGGCTCACCGCTTCGCTGCCCAGCCTTGCCCCCAGCTTGCCGATCAGATCGGCCAGCGCCTCGTCCTCGGGCGGGGCGCTGGAGGGGGTGAGGCTGGCAAAGCGCGTTTCGACCGGGCCGCGGTGCTGCACGGCCGACAGGGTTTCGGTCAGCATCGCCTCCAGCCGCAGGCAATCAATGCCGAAACCAGGGTCGATCTGATCGTATTTCAGCAGCAAAAGCGGGCGCATCCGCTCGGCTTGGGCGGCGGGGCGGGCGAGCGTCACCTCGATGATCTGCACCTGCCCATCGCTGCGAAAGGCCTGTAGCCGCAGTCGCCGCGCCCCATGCCCGCGCGCCGCCAGCCTTGCGCAAAGCGCCGGCAACAGCCGGTCCACGCCGGCGGTGATATCTTCAAGCGTGCCGATCGGATCGGGAAAGGTCAGCCGGGCGGCGAAATGCAAGGGCGCGGCGGCGGGCGAGACCGGCTCGGGCTCTGATCCCAGCGCCTGGTCCAGCCGCTTGACGGTTTCCGCGCCAAACCGGCGGGCAATAGCGGCGCGTGGCAGGCCAAGGATATCCTCGATCCGGCGCAGGCCGAGGCGGGTAAAGCTTTCGATCACCGCAGGCGGCAGGCGCAGCGCGGCCAGCGGCAGCGGCGCAAGCGCCTGCCGCATCTGGCCGGGCGGGGCGATCACGCCCTGCGGCGTCTCGGGCACGCCGCGCGCGCCAGTTGGCAGAGCCCCTCCCCTTTCCCAATTGCGCCGCTTGGCCGCGCGCGAACGGGTCGCCCGCGCCTCCTGGACAATGTCATCGCCGCTGCGCGCCCCCGCCCCCGCCGCCCGCCCCGCAAACCGCGCCAGCGCCCAGGCCGCGCCCGGCGTATCGCCGATCCCGGCGCGCACGCTCAGCCCAAGCGCGGCGCAATCGCCTTCGACCTGCGCCAGCAACACCGCCTCGCCGCCAAACAGATGGCCGCAGCCGGTAAGATCGATGATCAGGCTTTCGGGCGATTCCTCGGCCACCCAAGGGCTGAACTTGCCCGCCCAGCGCCGCAGATGGCTCAAAAACGCCGCCTCGCCCTGAAGATCGGCGGCTTGGGTGACCAAGGCCGGGCACATCGCCGCCGCATCGCGCAGCGCCTGGCCCCGGCTTAGACCCGCGGCCGAGGCTTCGTGGTTCAGCGAGGACAGGACCAGCGCCCGCGCCCGGTCTTCGACCACGGCAAAGGGCAGATCCAGCGCATCGCGGCGCAGGCGCAGCGCGCGCTCGGCGGCTAGGCGGGGAAACCACAGGGACAGGATTCGGCGGGCCATGGATTAAGTTCTCTTTTTGTTCACGTTAACCGCCCCCAAAACCGGAGTCGAGTCCGCTCGGCAGGGTCTATGCGTGATGACAATAGCGTGAGCGGGAATGGATCAGACCAAAGTCTGTTTCCCGGAGCGCACAGCTGCGCAATACTGGCGGAAATTGTCCTAAAAGGAGCCCATGCCATGAAATTCAGCCTCAAAGTCGTTCTGATCACGGCAGCCCTTGCCGCCACCGCTGTTTACGCCGCCGACCGCACGGATCCAAACGCGATTGCCCGGTCGGAAGCGATGCGCGCCATCGGCGGCGCGATGAAGACGCTCGGCGGCATGGCCGAGGGCAAAGTGGACTTTGACGCTGCCGCCGCCGGCGCTGCAAAGGACGCAATGATGGCCGCCGCCACAAGCATCCCAACCAATTTCATGACCCAAGGCGAGACCGACCCCGAATCGAAAGCCAAGCCGGAAATCTGGACGAGCTGGGATGATTTTGCGGCCGATGCCGCGACTATGGCCGCCGCGGTCACTGCGCTGGACGTGACCAGTGCCGAGAGCATTGGCGCGGGCATGGGCGCGCTGGGCGGCGCCTGCAAGGACTGCCATACCGAATTCCGGATGTAACTCTTAACAAGTGATCTGACAGGCGGCCTGCGGCATCGCGCGCGCAGGCCATTTTCGTCTATCCGCAGGTGACCGAGGAGATCAGGTCCGCCTCGTCCAAATAGATGTTCAGACGCTCGGGGTTGAAATCCATCGTCACGGCCATATCGGGGCGGATCAGGCGCATCGGCCCGGCAAAGGTCATGGCGGCAAAGGCGGAAGACGGCTTTCCAACCAGATCCTGCATCGCGGTGGCGCCGCAAGCGTCAGCGCGGTCCTCGGCAGGCGGGACGACGATCGCAGGCGGCTCGGGCGTAAGCGGCTCAGGCGCAGGCACTGTCGGCTCTGGCACACAAGCCATCATGAAAACGGGCAGACAAAGCATAGCGATCTGGCGGGAAAAACCCATGACTAATACTCCAAGGGAGGCTCACTTTCGGGGCCGGGAACCGGCATCCGAACCGATGCCCTGAACCCTGATCTCGCCCCGATCTGAGCCGCGTCAACAGGCGGAAAGGCCGCGGCTTGCTTACCATTGATCAACAATCGGCTCAAGAGCTTGCGTCCTTCAGGGGGGACGCCGCCTTAACCGCAGAACAGATCCCGGATCCGCCCGGCGGAATCGAGCTGGGCGTTCAGGCGGCTGGGACTGATATATCCGCCTACCTTGATCCCCGGTCGCAGGATGCGCAGATCGCTGGGGATGAAGACCTCTGCAAGAGTGGTGAAGTCTTGCCCGATCATCGGGCCGAGGTCCGCAAGGCCGCAAGTATCGGAAAGTTCGGGTAAAATAATCTGAGGCCGTGCCATCTGCTCCGGCGGAGCGGCGCGCGGCGCAACGCAGCTGGGCAGCAAAATCGCCGCCCCCGGCATGCCGATGGAAATTCGCCGCACCTCGGCCCTCAAAACCAACCAACCCTTCACTTAACCTGGCAGGCGCCGATGACAATGCAAACTAGGCAGTTCAAGCCCGGTAAACTTTCGATTCCAAAGTTGCAATTTGATGCGCGCTGGCGCACCTTTGCGAAAATTCAAATCGGGAGAATTTGACTAATGCTTACGCGTGCCGCCGTGGCTGTTGCAGCCGGAAAACCGCTTGTTATCATGGATGTCAACCTGGACGAGCCCAAGGCGGGCGAAGTCTTGATCGAAATCAAGGCGACCGGGATTTGTCATACGGACGAGTTTACCCTGTCGGGCGCCGATCCCGAGGGCCTGTTTCCCGCGATTCTGGGACACGAGGGCGCGGGCGTGGTCCTGCGCTGCGGGCCGGGGGTGACCTCGCTTAAGCCGGGTGATCATGTGATCCCGCTTTATACACCGGAATGCCGCGAATGCCCGTCCTGCCTGTCGCGCAAGACCAACCTGTGCACCGCGATCCGCGCCACCCAAGGCCAGGGCCTTATGCCCGACGGCACCACCCGGTTCTCGATGCTGGATGGCACGCCGATCTTTCACTACATGGGCTGCTCGACCTTTGCCAACCACACCGTCATGCCTGAAATCGCGCTCGCCAAGGTCCGCGAAGACGCGCCTTTCGACAAGATCTGCTACATCGGCTGCGGCGTGACCACCGGCATCGGCGCGGTTCTGAATACCGCCAATGTCGAGGCCGGGGCCAAGGCGGTGGTCTTTGGTTTGGGCGGGATCGGTCTGAACGTGATTCAGGGGCTCAAGATGGCGGGCGCTGACATGATCATCGGCGTCGATCTGAACAATGACAAAAAGGCCTGGGGCGAGAAGTTCGGGATGACGCATTTCATCAATCCCAAAGAGATCGAAGGCTCGGTCGTCCAGGCGATTGTCGATCTGACCAAGACCGCTTTCGACAAGATCGGCGGGGCCGATTACTCGTTTGATTGCACCGGCAACGTCAAGGTGATGCGCGACGCGCTGGAATGCACGCACCGGGGTTGGGGCCAGTCGATTATCATCGGGGTCGCTCCTGCCGGGGCGGTGATTGAAACCCGGCCCTTCCAACTGGTCACGGGAAGGGTCTGGAAAGGCACCGCTTTTGGCGGGGCGCGCGGCCGGACCGATGTGCCGAAAATCGTCGATTGGTACATGGACGGCAAAATCGAGATCGACAGCATGATCACGCATACCCTGCCGCTGGAGCGGATCAACGAAGGCTTTGATCTGATGAATGCCGGCAAATCGATCCGGGCGGTGGTAGTCTTTTAGACCGCGCGTCGGAGCTCAGCTAGAATCGCGCGCGCGGCGGCGGCAGGGTCATCCGCCTGCCAGACCGGGCGGCCAACGACGATATGGTTGACGCCGTCCGCAATCGCCTGCGCCGGGGTGGCGATGCGTTTTTGATCGCCACTGGCCGCGCCCGCTGGCCGGATACCGGGGGTCACGATCAGCTTGCCCGCCGCCTGCGGCAAGGCGCGGATCATCGCCGCCTCTTGCGGCGAGGCGATGACCCCGTCCGCCCCGGCCTCAAAGGCGCGGGCGGCGCGTTCCAGCGTGATCTGGTGGATATCGCCGGGCTTGATCAGATTGGCGTCCAGATCAGCGCGGTCGAGGCTGGTCAGGATTGTGACGGCGAGGATCTGCGTCGGCTTGCCCGCAGCGCCTTCCTTGGCGGCGCGCACCACCTGCGGATCGCCGTGGACGGTCAGGAAATCAAACTCATATTGTGCCAGCCCGCGCACGGCGGCTTCGACCGTGGCGCCGATATCGAACAGCTTCATATCCAGAAAAACCCGCTTGCCCCGTTCGGATTTCAGATCGTTGGCCAGCGCGAGCCCGCCGCCGGTCAGCATCCCCAGCCCAATCTTGTAAAACGAAACCGCATCGCCCAGCCGGTCCACCAGCGCCATGCCGCTGATCAGGTTGGGTAAATCGAGGGCAACAATCAGGCGGTCATCTGCTTTGGGGGCATCAGGGGGCATCGGCCGTCTCCGCTAATTTTGTGCTGTGTGACGGGGCGAGGGGGACCATGTCAAGGGGCCGGGGTTTGTTGGCCGGGCATTGATGAGTTCGATTGGATTTTTGCGTTCGGCCCACATTTTGGTTGGCTTGACTGTTTCCTTGCGGCCTGCGCCGCCCCAGTTGTTGCTCTCCTTTGGGTCCAACAGCGGGGCGTTCCAAAGGAACGCATCCCATGACCGGACTTTTTCACCAACAAGAAAACCGCCCGTCACTTTGGGATGACAGGCGGCAGCGGTGAATGCGTGACCGCCCCCCGCTTACAAAAACGGCAGGTCGGTCAGTTTTGCGGGCTGCATCACGCCGCCCACTTGCGCGTGAACCGCGTCGCCGACGGCGCAGGCGCTGTCGATCAGGGCAAAGCCGATATTCTTTTGCATCCGGTAGGAAAAGACCACATTGGTCAGATCGCCCACCTTGCGGCCGTCCTTGAAAATCGGGTTCCAGGAGAATCCGGGCTTTACCGGCGCGCCCGCCTCCAGCACGATCCCCAGCGAATGCCGCTTTGGCCCCTCGGCCGCGATCCGGCGCAGGGCGGTAATGCCGATGGTGTCATCGGGCACATGCAGATCGATATATTTGCCCATCCGCACCTCGTAAGGATTGGTTGTGCTATCGCTATCGCCGCCATAAGAGATCAGGCCGGATTCAATCCGCTCGCTCCAGTTCGGGCCGCCCGGGCCGATGCCCCAAGGCGCGCCCGCCTCGCGGAAGATATCCCACAGCGCCGCGCCTTTGGTGCCGTCGCGCAGGTAAATCTCGAAGCCACCCTGTTTGGACCAGCCCGAACGCTGCACGACGACCGGGATGCCTTGGATCTCGGTCTCGCGGAACCAGAAGTATTTCACCGCGCGCACCCAATCGCCGCAGACATGGGCGACGACATCTTCGGCCATCGGCCCTTGAATGGCCATGGGCGAGACATCGGGTTCGCTGACCTCGACGTTCAGCCCGCGCTCGGCGGCAATCGCGCCAGCCCAGAACCAGATATTGCTGTCGGCGATCGACAGCCAGTACAGATCATCCGCCAGTTTCAGGCAGATCGGATCGTTGATCAGCACGCCTTGATGATTGCACAGCGGCACATATTTGCCCTGCCCGTCCATCTGCATGGACAGATCGCGCGGCGCGAGGATCTGCGCCAGCCGCCCCGCATCCGGCCCTTTCAACTGCACCTGCCGCTCGCAAGCCACATCCCATTGGCTGACCCCGTTGATCAGCCGCCAGTATTCCTCGTCCGGTTTGCCAAAGGCCGTGGGCATCAGCATGTGGTTATAGGTGGTAAAGCTGTCGACGCCCTCCTTGACGGTCGATTCAAAAAAGGGCGAGGGGCGAAGGCGGGCCGAGGGGGTAATTCCAAACAAATCAGGCTCCGGTCAATTAGGGGGAAGATCGAGGACGGCTTTGATAAGCGCTGCGCGCAGCGGTTCATCGACCGAATGATTGTAATCGTCGCGCCCCAAAATGACGATGGCATCGCCGTTCGGCAGGGACAGCACCTCGTTGCCGCCCGCGCCGTGCATGCCGGGTATATTCACCGCGCCGCCGCCGTGCTGAACGGGGGTGCGCCAGAAAGAAAGCCCGTAGTCCGCGCTGGCCGAAAGGCTCGCGATCAATGCCGGATCAAGGATCTGGCTGCCATCGGGACCCTTGCCGCCACTCGCGATCAGCTGCCCGGCGCGGGCCAGCGTGTCGATGGTGGGAAAGGCGCCCCAGCCCGAATAGGGCAATCCGACCGAGCCATCGGCGGTATAGCCCGTGCCCGAGATGAAATGCGGCGCGCCTGCCGGGGCATAAACCTCGGTCTCCAGCATGTTCAGAATGGTGGCGTCCGGGCCTTCTTTGGTCTGCAAGAATCGCTGCATGGCGAGGGTGGCGATCCACATATCCTGATCCATATAGACCATCTTCTGCCCCTGCCCGGCGACGTTCGGATTGGGCTCTTGGTTGAAATAGAACCGGATCTGATCGGCGAGCGCATAGGAATAGGACCAGGCATAGGTATTGGCCGAATCCGAGGCCCAATTCGCGTCATAGCCGTCCGGACCCATGCCCGACTGCATGTTCAGCGCATCGCGGATCGTTACCTTGTCCATCCGCTCTTTGGCGGCGGGTGAGGGATAGCTGAACTCGGTCCCTTCGGCGAAATAGCTGGCAACGGGGGTACCCAGGAAATCGGCCCCGTATTTCTGCGCCAACCGCAGCGCCGCCATGCCGGGAACCAGCGATTTGGACGCCGACCAGACGCCGACGCGCATGTCTTGCGGGTAGGGATGGGTGCCGAAGGGCGTGGTGACCGGGTTCATATACAGCGAGCCGTTGTGCAGCACCGCCACCGACAGCGTCCGCGCGGGATCAAGCGCCGCAACCGCCGCCGTGACCCCATCGCCCAGCGCGACCAAGGGTTCAACCTTCAGCCGCGTGCCGCGCTCGGCATCGAAATCGGCCGTCACCGCCGCCACATCAATCGGCGCGGCGAGGTCCAGTGCCGCGGGCACCTCGGCCCAGGCGGTCACGTCGAAATCAGGATCCCAAAACAGGAAACCGCCCGCCGAAACCGAAGAGAATTGCACTTGCAGAGGCGTCATCTGCCCGTCTATGTACTGGAAACTCGCGAGCCCAAGCCAGGCCTCGCCCTCTTGGCTTTGCACCAACGAAATCGGAAAGGCGGCCTTTGACCAGCCCGCATTCTCGCCCTCCGTCAGGGTCCAGGTCTTGCCCGGCCCCGCGATTATTTCCC
>CAIYZT010000071.1 GCA_903930735.1 uncultured Paracoccaceae bacterium
GATGGCTAGCCCGCAAGAGGCTTTCGTTGCCTTTGAGCATGTTCAAAAAAGCTATGACGGGGTGACGCTGGTCGTCAAGGATCTGAATCTGTCCATCGCCAAGGGCGAGTTTGTGACCATGCTGGGGCCCTCGGGTTCGGGCAAGACCACCTGTCTGATGATGCTTGCGGGGTTTGAGACCGCCACCAATGGCCGGATCATGCTGGATGGGGTCAATATCAACGAGACCCCGCCGCACAAGCGCGGCATCGGCATGGTGTTTCAGAATTACGCGCTGTTTCCGCATATGACGGTGGGCGAGAACCTGTCCTTCCCGCTTGAAGTGCGCGGCATGGGTAAGTCGGACCGCGAGGCCAAGGTCAAGCGGGCGCTGGATATGGTGCAGATGTATGCCTTTATCAACCGCCGCCCGGCGCAGCTTTCGGGCGGACAGCAGCAGCGGATCGCGCTGGCCCGGGCCTTGGTGTTTGACCCCTCCCTGGTGTTGATGGACGAGCCGTTGGGCGCGCTGGATAAACAGCTGCGTGAACATATGCAGTTTGAGATCAAGCACTTGCATGACAGCCTTGGGATCACTGTCGTCTATGTGACCCATGATCAGGGCGAGGCATTGACCATGTCCGACCGGATCGCGGTGTTCAACGACGGGCGCATCCAGCAGCTTGCCCCGCCCGCCGAATTGTACGAGCGGCCCGACAATTCCTTTGTCGCGCAGTTCATTGGCGAGAATAACAAACTGCTCGGCACCATCGAGGAGCTTTCGGGTGAAAAGGCGCTAGTGCGGCTGGCCACGGGCGAGCTGATCGACGCGACCCCGGTGAACGTGCGCGAAAAGGGCCAGAAAACTCTGGTCTCGATCCGGCCAGAACGGGTGGAGTTCAAGCCCGAGATGATGCCGCCGGGCGCTCATACCATCGCCGCCGAGGTGCTGGAAGTCATCTATATGGGCGATATCCTGCGGGCGCGGCTGCGGGTTGCAGGCTCTGATGAGTTTGTGATGAAAATGCGCAATACGCTGGGGCAAACGCGCCTGAGCGCCGGACAGATGATCAAGGTGGGCTGGCATCCGCAGGATGCGCGCGCGCTTGATCCGATGTGATCCCCGAAAGGGGGGCCGCCCGTGCTGCGCGGGGGCAAATTGACCGAAGACTGTAACCAGGGAGCTATAAATGAAAAAACTGCTCATTCTCTCCACCGCCCTGTCCGCTGTTGCCTTTTCGGCATCGGCGGATCTGACGGTGATGTCTTGGGGCGGCGCATACGGCGCGGCCCAGACCGAAGCCCATGTAAAGCCATGGTCGGCCGCTACTGGCAATGTCGCCGTCATGCTGGACAGCGACAACCCGGCCCAGCCGATCAAGGCCATGGTCGAAGCCGGCAACGTCACCATCGACGTCGCCTCGGTTGAATATGCCGATGCGATCCGTTTGTGCGACGAAGGCCTGCTGGAGACGATCGATATCGCGACCCTGCCCGCAGGTTCGGATGGCACCGCCGCTGCAGACGACTTCCTGCCCGGCGCGGTCACCGATTGCGGCGTTTCGACCGATATCTGGGCGAACGTCTACGCCTATGACAACTCCAAGCTGACCGGCACGGTGCCGACCCTCGCCTCTGATTTCTTTGATCTGGCGGCGTTCCCCGGCAAGCGCGGTCTGCGCAAGGGCGCAAAAGGCAATCTGGAATTCGCTTTGATGGGTGACGGCGTGGCTCCGGCTGACGTCTACGCCATGCTCGCGACCCCAGAAGGCCTGGACCGCGCCTTTGCCAAACTCGACACCATCAAGGACGATGTTGTTTGGTGGGAAGCTGGTGCGCAGCCGCCGCAGCTTTTGGCGGACGGCGAGGTCGTGATGACCACCGCCTATAACGGCCGTATCTTTGGTGCCGCCATTGGCGAGGGCAAGCCGTTCCAGATCGTCTGGGATGGTCAGGTCTATGAGAACGAAATGTATGTCGTTCCGAAGGGCGCGCCGAACAAGGATATGGCGATGGAATTCATCGCCTATGCCACCTCGACCGAAGGTTTGCGCGCCCAGGCGATGCAGATCTCTTACGGTCCAGCCCGTAAGTCGGCCATGCTCGAAGAGCTGGTTTACAAGGACGGCACCACCGTGATGGCGTCGCATCTGCCGACGGCTGAGGCCAATCTGACCAATGCGCTGCTGTCCTCGTTTGAATTCTGGGTCGACAAAGACGCAGAGTTGAACGAGCGCTTCAACGCTTGGCTGGCCACGAACTAAGATCACGCGGCGGGGGGCTTGGTTTCAAGCCCCCCGTTGCTACCGTTTTTACCAATAGGAACCGCTTTTGATGTCCGACGGCGCCGCCATTGACCTGCTGAAAACCTCCGACGGCAGACCGCTCAAGGCAGCTTTGGCCGAGGCGCAGCGCCGCGCGAAACGCCGCGCCTTCCTGCTGGTTGCGCCGCTTTTGCTGTTCGTCATCCTGACTTTCATCCTGCCGATCGGGCAGATGCTGCACCGCTCGGTCTATCATGACGGGCTCGCCGCCAACGCGCCGGTGCTGAAGGCCTGGTTCGAGGCGAACCCCGAAGGCACGGCCCCCGACGAGGCCGCCTATGCCGCGCTGGCCGCCGATTTCAAGACCATGAAGGCCGCCAAGACCGCCGGGATCGCCGGCACGCGGGTCAACTATACCCTTCCCGCCACCCGGTCCCTCTTTACCGCCACTGCCCGTGTCGCCGACAAGCTGGCGCCGCCGTACAAAGAGGCGCTCATCGCCTTGGACGAAAAATGGGCCTCGCCCGAGGTATGGGGCGCGCTGCGGGCTGCGTCATCGGCCTATACCATTGATTTCTATCTGGTTTCGGTTGACCTTGAACGCGCCGCCGATGGCACGATCCAAAAGGTTCCCGAAAATACGCGGATCTATATCTATCTGTTCGTCAAAACCTTCCTGCTCTCCGGCCTGATAACGCTGACCTGCCTCATTCTGGCCTTTCCCGTCGCACATCTGCTGGCAGTCCTGCCGATGGCCCGCGCCAATCTTTTGATGATCTGCGTGCTCCTGCCGTTCTGGACCTCGCTTTTGGTGCGTACCACCAGTTGGATCGTGGTGCTGCAAAGTCAGGGCGTGGTGAACGATCTTCTGATCGCGCTGGGCATTATCGGCGAGGATGGGCGGCTGGCGATGATGTATAATCAGACCGGCACCATCATCGTGATGACCCATGTTCTTCTGCCCTTCATGATCCTGCCGCTCTATTCAGTGATGAAGACCATCCCGCCCAGCTATGCCCGCGCCGCCCGCTCGCTGGGCGCGACCAGTTGGACTACTTTTCGGCGCATTTACCTGCCCCAGACGCTGCCCGGCATCGGCGCGGGGGCCTTGCTCGTCTTCATTCTGGCCGTTGGCTATTACATCACGCCTGCGCTGGTGGGCGGGGCCGATGGGCAGCTGATCTCGAATTTCATCGATTTCCACATGGACAAGTCGAACTGGTCGCTCGCGGCGGCCCTGTCAGCGATGCTGCTGGCCGGGGTTTTGGTGCTTTATTGGCTCTATGACCGGCTGATCGGCATTGACAATCTGAAACTGGGTTGAGGAGATCCGCATGGCGCTGCCCATCTACGCGAGCCCCCTGGAGCGGATCTGGCACTATGCCTATCTGGTGATTTGCGCCGGCATTTTCATCTTTCTGGTGGCCCCGATTCTGGTGGTTCTGCCGTTGTCCTTCAACGCCGAGCCCTATTTCACCTTCACCCAAGAGATGCTGACCTTTAACCCCGACGGCTATTCGATGCGCTGGTATGACGCGCTTTTGACCGATGGCATGCTCGCCCCAGACATCCCGCGCGAGGGCGCGTGGTGGAGCGATATGTGGAACAATTCCACCTGGGTGAAGGCGGCAAAGAACTCGATCATCATCGGATTCTGGGCGACGATTCTGGCGACATTTCTGGGAACTTTGGCAGCGCTGGGCCTGACCCGGCCCGAGATGCCCTACCGCCGCGTGATCACCGCCATCCTGATCAGCCCGATGATCGTGCCGATCATCATCATCGCCACCGGCCTGTTCTTTTTCTATTCCAGCCCCTGCGGCATCATCGGGCTTGATTGCGGACGCCTGACGGCGACCTATGTGGGCATCATCATGGCCCACGCCACGCTGGGCATCCCCTTCGTGATCATCACTGTGACCGCCACGCTGTCGGGGTTCGACCAATCCCTGATCCGCGCCTCGGCCAGCCTCGGGGCCAATCCTCGCATCACCTTTTTCAAGGTGATCCTGCCGCTGATCCTGCCCGGCGTGATCTCGGGCGCGCTTTTCGCCTTTGTCACCTCGTTTGACGAAGTCGTGGCGGTCCTGTTCATCGCCGGACCCGACCAGCAGACCATTCCGCGCCAGATGTGGAACGGCATCCGCGAGGCGATCAGCCCGGCCATTCTGGCGGTGGCGACGATCCTTGTGATCATCTCCGTCCTGTTGCTGACCACCCTCGAATTGCTGCGCCGCCGCTCCGAGCGGCTGCGCGGCGTCTCGCCGGGTTGACACCATGACCCATGGCTATGACCAAGGCCGCCTGAACCTGCCCTTTGTCGGCATCGCTACCTTTGGCAAGCGGCCCTATGTCGGCGACTGGGGCGCGATTGACGCCGATGTCGCGGTCATGGGCGCGCCCTTTGACTTTGGCACCCAGTTTCGCGCCGGCGCCCGGTTTGGCCCTCGCTCGGTGCGCGAGGCGTCGACGCTGTTCAGCTTTGGCCACGCCGGCGCCTATGACCATGAAGACGACTGCACCTATCTGCCGCAATCGGTGCGCATCGTCGATATTGGTGATGCCGATATCATCCATACCGACACTGGCCGCAGCCACGCCAATATCCGCACCGGGGTCGAGGCGATCCTCAAGGCGGGGGCTTTGCCCGTGGTCATCGGCGGCGATCATTCGGTGAATATCCCTTGCATCGAGGCTTTTTCCGATCAGGGCCCGATCCATATCCTGCAAATCGATGCGCATCTGGATTTCGTGGACCAGCGGCATGGCGTGCGGGTCGGGCATGGCTCGCCCATGCGCCGCGCGGCCGAGAAACCTTACGTGACCGGCCTGACGCAGGTCGGCATCCGCAATGTCTCCTCCACCGCGCGCGAGGGGTATGAGGCGGCGCGCGAGATGGGATCGGATATCCTTTCGGTGCGCCAATTTCGCGCCCTTGGCCCGCAAACGGTCGCAGCGCGCATCCCCAAGGGGTCGCGGGTCTATGTGACCTTGGACATCGACGGCTTTTGCCCCTCGATCGCGCCGGGCACCGGCACGCCCAGCCATGGCGGGTTTCTGTATTACGAGGTGCTGGAACTGCTGCAATCCGTCGCCCGCGCGCATGAGGTGGTGGGCATGGATCTGGTCGAGGTCGCGCCCGATTATGACCACAGCCAATCGACCAGCATCCTCGCGGCGCAGATCCTGCTGAATTTCCTGGGGTTCATCTTTCACGCCAAAGGCGCGCGGTAGCAGGTTTAAACCTGCCTAAAGCGCCATCTCATGGCTCTCTTGCCGCTGTCTTTCGGCATAAACCGCCAATTCGGCGTGCAGATCGGTTTGGCTTGGCAAATCCCAAGGCAGGCCCGCGATAAACCCTGCCTCCGACAGGCTTTGGCGGACGGCGGCAAAATCGACCTCGGCATAGACCTCGGACATTTGGGCCAGCTTGGCCCCATCCAGCGAATGCAGCGCGCTCAGATGGCTGACGACCAGCGGCTCAAGCCCGCAAAAGGCGCGATATTGGGCGCGGAAATCGTCAATAGTGGGGCCGGGGCGGCGGGCGAGGATGGCCACCCGATCGGTGGCCTTGGCAAAGAGGGCTGACAGATGAACGGCCGAGCAATCGGTCGAGATCACGCGGCGCGCGGCCTTGTAGCGGGCGATCTGAACCTCGATCGGGTGCTCCTGGGGGTGAAAAATCTCATAGCCGTCGGCGGCAAGGGCTGCTTCGATAAAGCGCTCACCGAGGATGCGGCCGCGTTTTGAGAAAAGGCGGCTGCGCGAGATATACAGCTTCTCGCCGCCCTCGGCGGCAAGGTTTTTGCCAAAACGCGCATGGATAAACGCGCGGTATTCGGGGCGTCCGGCCACCATATCGCCAGTGCCAAAACCCTGTTCGGGCACCACCAACCGCTCGACCCGTACGGCGTCGGGCGGGGCCGCGACCGGCAGATGACAGCCCGCCACGGCTAGCCAAGGCTTGGTTGGGCCTATGAGCCGCGACATGCGGGGCAGGCGTACCTTGGGATGAAAAATAACGCCGGCATAGCTGTGGCCGGGCAGATCAAGCCCCCAAAGCCTTGACGTGGATTCGCACAGGAAATGGCCGAAATGGGCATAGAGCATGCCCCCGAACAGCCAGGTGCCCGGCAGGGTCTGGGTGATCTCGGCGGCGCTGGGGGCCTTGGTCGGGGCGGTGGTCTGCCCGCGCGAATCCCGCCAGCATTGGCCC